>JBBRTJ010000118.1:0-9171 GCA_038244535.1 Acidimicrobiales bacterium
ATCCGAGGGGTGCGGTGACCTCGACGTAGGACGCCACGCCGATCCCGAGCTGCACGGCGTCACCACGCTGGCGACGCGCCTCTTGATCGGCGCGAAGGTCGTCGTAGCCGGCGGCCGCGAGCGCGGCATCGAGCGCCTTGCCGTAGTCGCCCGAGTCGTAGTTGGCCCCCGTCGTCGTGGTCAGCGGGAAGGCGCCGGGCTGGAGGAAGTTGCGACGACGCAGCTCGGCCGGATCGATGCCCAGGTCGTCGGCGGCGACGTCGATGACCCGCTCGATGAGCTGCGTCGCCTCCGGTCGTCCCGCGCCCCGGTAGGCGCCGACGGTCGTGGTGTTGGTGACCGCGGTGACGGCGTTGAAGTGGACCTTGGGCACGTCGTACACGCCGGGCGTCATCATCTGAGTGAGCATCGGCAAGATCGCACCGATCGCCGGATAGGCGCCACCGGCGGCGACGACGTTGGCATCGAAGCCCACGATGGTCCCGTCGAGCTTCAGCCCGAGCTTGCCCGTCATCACGAAGTCGCGCCCGTGCACCATGGAGACCATGTTCTCGGACCTGGACTCGGTCCACTTCACGGGGCGGCCGAGGGCCCGGGCCGCCGCCGCCGCAACGATGTACTCGACGTAGACGGCAGCCTTCGGGCCGAACCCGCCGCCGACCCACGGGCACGCGACGCGCAACTGATCGGGCTCCAGCCCGAGTGCCGGAGCCAGTTCGGCGTGCACGGCGTGCGGCGCCTGGTGCGAGATCCAGCAGGTCACGCCACCGTTGGGCTCGCCCGGTATGGCCAGGATGGCGTTGCACTCCATGGGCACGCCGGCGAGTCGCTGGCTCACCATCGTGACCTCGGCCACCACCTCGGCACCTTCGAGGGCATCGACATCGTCACCGAACGAGGTGCCGAAGCAGATGTTGGAGCCGTGTTCGGGAAACAGCAGCGGGGCACCCTCGGCCATGGCCGCCACGGCGCTGGTGACCACGGGCAGCGGCTCGTAGTCGACCAGGACGGCTTCGGCGGCGTCGACGGCCTGAGCCTGCGTCTCGGCGACGATGGCCGCGACGATGTCGCCGACGAAGCGCACTCGCTCGGTGGCGAAGATGGGGCGGTTCAGTTCGGCGGGCAGCAGTGGCATGCCCTGGAACGGAGCCAGCCCGAGGTCGTTGCCCGCGCCCGCCCGGTAGACGGCGACCACACCGGGCATGGCCGCGGCATCAGCGACGTCGATCGACGTGATGGTGCCGTGCGCCACGGTCGAGCGCACGAAGACGACGTGGGCCGCGCCCGGCGCGGCGAGGTCGTCGGTGTACTGACCAGCGCCGGTGAGCAACGTCGGATCCTCCAGTCGCTGCACCGCATTGCCGAGAATCGAACCTGTTGCCATGGCGTAGCCCCCTCGTCAAACCCCGCCGAACCGTAGCCCGGACGAGGGCGCCGATCGACGCCGACCGCGCCCTCGCGGCACCGACGTGAGCGATGCTTCATGGCCCACCGATGATCCGAGTTCCGTGAGCAGCCGGTGGCCACCGAAACGACCGCACAGGGTGGACGATTCCGAGGACATCGGTTCAGGGTGCGCTGGCCACCGGTGGCGGTGGCGGCAGGCCGGGACCGCCCGAGGTTTGTCGTGCAGCGTTCTCGGGTAGGTGTCAGCGAGTCGAGCACGAACGAGGAGTCTCCATGTCGAGCGAAGAGCTGCACGCGCCACGAGAGAGGTTGAGCAACGAGACGTTGGCGACGCACTCCGCGATCGTTTCGTTGATGGAGGAGCTGCAGGCGATCGACTGGTACCGCCAGCGCGCCGATGACACCGACGACGCCGAGTTGAAAGCCGTCCTCGTGCACAACATGAACGACGAGATGGAACACGCCGCGATGCTGATCGAGTGGTTGCGCCGCAACGTGACCGAGTTCGCCACGCAGCTCGCCAAGTTCCTGGATCGCGACGGGTCGATCGTGGCACCCGGCCCGAGCTGATATCCGTCATCGACACCAATTGGGAAGTGATGGACGTCGTGGCCGATCGCCTGATCCGCTTCGAAGGCCCCTCCGCCAGTGATGGACCGCTCCCGCCTGCGCGACCTGTGCGAGAGCCGCGCCTCGTGACAGTGTTCGACCGCTTCGAACGGATCTACCGCCGGTCCGGAGCAAACCTCCCGACGGGCGATGCCCGGCTGTCCCATGGGGCCGAGATGGAGGGCTACTTCTGGCGCGTCACCGACATCGCCCGCCAACGGGTTCTCGTGGTGCTGTGCGGCGTCAACCGACACCCCGACGGGGACTGGGCAACGGTCGCTGTCGCCGGGCACCCAGGCGCGTTCGTTCGCTCCACCGTCCTCGATGGAGCCAGCGCAGCAACAGATCGCTTCCTGGTGACCGCAGGCGACGGGGCCTTCTCCGCCGACGAGCACCACGTGCACGTCGACCTCGGCGACGTGTCGCTCGACCTCGATGTGAGCCAGCAGGTGGAGTGGCCGCTCAAGCTCGGTGCGGGAGGGATCTTCTCGGCCATCCCGTTCCTCGGCCAGTACTGGCAACCACACGTACTCGGCGGATCCGTGAACGGGACCGCCCATCTCGACGGCGAGGACTGGGTCATCCGCGACGCCCAGGCGTATGCGGAGAAGAACTGGGGGGCCGGGTTCCCCCAACGATGGTGGTGGGGCCAGGCACAGGGCTTCGAACGACCGGACGTCTGCGTCGCATTCGCCGGTGGACTGTTGACCGCCGGTCCACTCTCGGTAACTGTCGGCGGCGTCATCGCCCGAGTCGGCAACGACGTCATCCGACTCACCCCACCCCTGTCGATCGTGCACAGCACCACCGACGGTCGGCGCTGGGAGGTCTACGGGCGCGGACACGGCTACCGCATACACATCGTGGGCGACGCCGTCGACCAACCGCACCCGCTGCCAGTACCGATCCCCGCGCAACGACGCAACGTGGCCACCGACGACGAACACCTCGCCGCCAAGCTCACGCTCGAGATCACCGGACGACTGAACTACCAAGGCGACAGCGACTGGGCCGCACTCGAGATCGGACATCGACCCACCGACGCCGACCTCAGCGCTCCCGAACTCGCTCCCACCTAGCGAAAGGAGGTGAACCATGGGGACCATCATCATCGTTGTTCTTCTCGTCCTGCTCCTGACCGGAGGCGGCTGGGGCTACAGCCGTCGTCGACGCTGATCAGCAGGGCGCAGGTCAGATCTTCCTCGCCGGCTCGAGCAGCGTGGCGAGGTCACGGAACCACACCAGCTTGGTGTCGAAGCCAGGGAACGCCCTGTTTCGTCCACTCGGGTTCGGGAGGACGTACACGGGCGCTCCTGCGATCGTCTCTGACTTCGACCCTGGCCCGCGCTCGGTTCCGTGCGGGAAGAACAACGAGTAGAGCGTGATGCCGAGCAGGGCGACGTGTTGCGGAGCAAGCCTGGCGACGGTGAGGCGAACCTCGGTGGCACCGGCGCGTCGCTCGGCGGTCGTCAGCTCGGCCGCAGCGGTGGTGGCGCGACGGACCGTCGACACGAGCCCGACGCGGTGTTCGAGCAACCGATGGTCTTCCTCGGGTGCAAGCAAGCGGGGCGTGATGCCGGACTCGTGCAGGAGACGCCAGAACGGATTGCCCGGCGACGAGAACGCGTGTCCGAGCTCGGCCGAACGACTGGCCGGGTTGATCGCCACGATCAGGAGGCGCAGACCCGGGCCGGCGATGTCAGGCAGCGAAGCACCCGGCTCGGCCGCCGTTGCCGTCAACGGGCGCCCGCCGCGACGCTCGAGGTGGGCAGGACGAGGCGCACCGGGTCGCCGACGGCGATGCGACCGGGAACGGTCACGTCGGCGTTGAGGGCCAGACGTCCTCGGAACCGGCGGGCGATGTCACGCAGCACCTCGCGATCTCGCTCCAACGTGTCCGGATCGACCGTCGTCATCGGGCAACGAGAACGCAACGAGTCGAGGTAGACGACGGCGTCGCCGATGTGCAGCTCGGCGCCTTCCCAACCCGTCTCGGCCATGCCATCGACGCCGGCGATCAGGATGTTCGGCCGCAGCCTGCGAACGTCACGACCAAAGGCCTGGACGGCGCCGTCGGTGGCGACGAGAAGAGGGAGCACGTCGAAGCGCTCGATGCCCTCGAAGGGCTCGAGCCAGGCGTCATCGCCAGCGGCGTCCCTCACGCGTTCGAGCACCTCGGGAGCGTCCCACTGCAACCCGTCCACGAGCGGTGCGCCGTCGGTTCCCAGCGTGGCGTGCAGACCAAGCAGACGGTGGTGGCGTCGCGAGGTGCGGACCCCCTCCGGGCCGCGAACGTGCACGATGCGGTCGCCGGGAATGCCAGTCGCAGTGAGATCGGCAGCAACCAGGCTCTCGCCGGCGAGGGTCTTCACGGGATAGCGCCACAATGCGGCGACGGTCAGGGACATGGCGGTACCTCCAGCAGGCGGGCTGCGGCCGAACGGGCGTCAGCGATAGGGGTGGTGGAGCCGAAGATCGCGGCTCGGACGATGGCGCCGTCGATGAGCACGGCGAGTGCTCCGGGGAGCCACGGGGGCCCGTCTGGGTGGTCGCGGGTGGCGAGTTCGGCCAACAGGTCGATGAGGGCGCGCTTGTGAGTCCGGACGATGGCCCGATGCGTCTCGTCGATCTCGCTCACCTCGGCGAGGGTGTTGACGAACGCGCAGCCGCGGTAGCCGGGCGAGGTCGCCCACTCCTCGATCGCGTCGAACGTGGCCAGCAGAGCGTCAGTGCCTTCGGCTGTACGACGCTCGACCGTCTGGCGGAACCACACCATCCAGCGATTGTGACGATCCTCGAGCCACGCCGCCACCAGGTGCCGCTTCGAAGGGTGCAGGAGGTAGAGCCGACGCAACGACACCCCCGCCGCGTCGCGCACGTCGGCCATGCCGACGCCCTCGATGCCTCGCTCGTAGAACAGCCGGTCAGCGCACGTCAGGATCGCCCGCTCGGCATCGGGTCCCTTCATCGTGGCCACCGGGCTCACGACACGTGCACCCAGAACCAAGTGAGAATCATAGTTCTCATACTAGAGAACGAGAGTTCTCATCGCAACCTCAAGGGTCTCACGAGCCGATTCGGGTGTCGCTGCCGACAAACCCCACGGAGCAACGAGACCAGCCCTTCGCTGTCATGCAGCAACTATTGCTATTCTGCAAGTGTGGTTCGATCGAAGCAGAGGGACACGGGCGTGGATGCTGCACGGCGCGAGTCACGCGCGGTAGCGGCGGTGCTGACAGCGTCGAGGGTGCTGGTCGGAGTATCCGCCCGGTCCATGGGCGCGCTCGACGACGACGACGTCACCATGGCCCAGTACCGAGCGCTGGTGGTCCTGGCTTCACGGGGAGCCCATGGCGTCGGCGCGTTGGCGGAAGCACTCTCGATTCATCCGTCGACGGCCACCAGACTGTGCGATCGGCTCGAACGCAAACAGCTGATCGACCGACACGTCTCGTCGGAGAGCCGCAGGGAGGTCACGGTCGGCGTGAGCCTCGCAGGGTCCACGTTGCTTGCAGCCGTGACAGAGCGCCGACGGTCAGAGATCCAGACGATCGTGCACGCCCTGGACGCGGGCCAGAGGGAACGGCTCATCGAAGCATTCGACGCCTTCGCAACGGCCGCGGGCGAACTTCCCGACGACGCCTGGAAGCTGGGCTGGTCGTGAGCACGTCCAACTGGCTTCCGACCCACCGACGCGACGAGCTCAAGACCCTTGCCGCACGGTCGCACCAAGTCGTCACCTTCGCCGCCACGGTCGGGGTGATCACCGGTTTGATCGTCGCAGGATTCGACCGACTCGTCGTCGATGTGTCGATGAGCCGCGTGTTGCAGCTCTCCCCGTGGGTGATCGCGTTCCTGCCCGGTCTCGGTCTCCTCGGAGCGCTGGCTGCCCGCCGATTCATCGGTCGTGGCGCTTCGGCGTCGACGGCCGACGAGTATCTCCACGCGTTCCACGATCCCGACTACGCGCTGGGCTGGCGCCCGTTCGTAGCTCGCATGCTCGCGGCCATCGCCACGCTCGGCTCGGGCGCGCCCATGGGATTGGAAGGCCCGTCGATGTACTCGGGTGCCGTGGTCGGCTCGAACATCCAGCGCCGGTTCAGTCGAGTCTTCGGCGACGCCGACCGTCGAGTCCTGCTCGTCGCCGGCGCCGCGGCGGGTGTCGCAGCGATCTTCAAGGCTCCGGCCACGGGCGCGGTGTTCGCGCTCGAGGTCCCGTACCAGGATGACCTCGCCCGCCGCATGCTCCTGCCTGCCCTGGTTGCCAGCGCAAGCGGCTACCTCACGTTCGTGACCATCAACGGCACGACGCCGCTGTTCCAGATCGACGGCACCGCCGGCTTCCTCCTGCGCGATCTCCTCGGCGCCGTCGGCGTTGGACTGATCGCCGGCATCGGCGCACGTGCGTTCGCTTGGATGCTGCGCCGCGCGAAGACCGTGGCCAGTGGACCGCACTCGCTCGCGACTGCGCTCGCCGCCGGAGCCGGACTCGCCGGAATCTTCGGTGTGGGCCGGCTGCTCACCGGGGAGTCCCTCATGGTCGGCTCCGGCTATCACGTCGTCGCATGGGCGTCTGTTCCAGGACGCACCATCTGGCTCCTGGCCGCAGTGCTCGTCCTTCGCTGCCTGGCGACCACGGTCGCGGTCGCCGGTGGTGGAGTGGGCGGGCTCTTCATCCCCCTCGCCGTCGGCGGCGCGCTCACCGGGGCCGTCATCGGTACTGCCGTCAACCAGTTCGACCTCAACCTGTTCATGATCATCGGCGTCGCGGCCTTTCTCGGCGCCGGCTACCGAGTACCACTCGCCGCGGTGGTGTTCGTCGCCGAGACCACCGGGCGCCCCACCTTCATCGTCCCCGGCCTCCTCGCAGCCGTCGCGGCCGAACTGATGATGGGCACATCATCGATCACGACGTACCAGAAGATCACCGCGATCGGCCGCGCCGACAGCGGGAACGCGAAGCTGGTCGAGGACGACGACGAATAGTGGTTGCACTGGCGAGCGCACCGGACTACCCCACAGTGCTGTTACCCGTAGCGACCGTCTGGGCGCAAGGCTCCGACAATCATTGCACTTTAGCAACATTTGCATGATAGCATTCGAGTAGGTCGCCGGAGGGTCGGCGAGGACGAAAGGATGCGCGATGAAGCCTCACGAACTGCCGGAGCTTGGATACGACTCCGGGACACTGGACAGCCTCGTTGGCAGCACGCGATGAGCGTCGCACCGGTCGGACCCATCATCCTCGGCTACGACGACAGCGCCGCCTCGCGCACGGCGATGCTCTGGGCAGCGCAATACGCCAGCGCTGTCGACAGCGAGGTCCTGGTCGTCTACGTCAGCTCAGCCATCGCCGAGCTTGAGCTCGCCGCGGCACAGATTGACACCGGCCCGGTCCGCGCCGGGTACGAACAGCATCTCCGCAGCGACTGGACGGCCCCGCTGCATGATCGTCAGGTCCGCTTCCGCACCCAGGTGAGCATCGGGCGGGTCGCCACGGAACTGATGCGTGTCGCCCACGCTGAGCGGGCATCGCTCATCGTCATCGGCATGACCGGACGCGGGACCCTCGGCGAGATCGTGTTCGGCAGCGCAGAACACGAACTACTCAAGCACGCCGTCCGTCCGGTCGTCGCCGTACCGGCAACCTGGCAGTCCGACACCACCACTTAACGGCAACTTGCCGTCGAGACGGTTGAACTCGGCCTCGATTGGGTACGACCAAAGCAAGCACCCCATCACAACCGAGAGACGCCTGGTTCGGGCTGGACGACCAACCGTGGTTGTCGCCCGTTCGGGCTCGACGCCTCCCACCAATGGAGGAAACGTCATGACCACGCTCTCCCCACCCACAGCATCACCCGAGGCCACCGCCACCAGGCCGGAGTCGTCGGTGATGCACGCACTCGTGTACCACGGCCCTGACAACAAGGCGTGGGAAGAGATGCCCAAGCCCGTCCTGATCGACGACACCGACGCCATCGTCCGCGTCGACGCGACGACCATCTGCGGCTCAGATCTCCACATCCTCAAGGGCGACGTGCCCGAGGTGACCGACGGACGCATCCTCGGCCACGAAGCTGTCGGCACCGTCGAAGCCGTTGGTGCCGGCGTCAAGAACGTGAAGGTTGGCGACCGGGTCCTGGTGTCGTGCATCACCGCATGCGGCACCTGCCGGTTCTGTCGCGAAGCCCGCTACGGCCAGTGCACCGGAGGCGGCGGCTGGATCCTCGGCCACCTCATCGACGGCACCCAAGCCGAGTACGTGAGGGTCCCCTTCGCTGACACCTCCACCTATCCGCTCCCTGTCGGCGCGTCCGACGAGGAGATCCTGATGCTCGCCGACATCCTCCCCACCGGCTACGAGATCGGCGTGCTCAACGGCCACGTCCAACCTGGCGACGTCGTTGCGATCGTCGGTGCCGGCCCGATCGGGCTGTCGGCCATCATGGGCGCCCGCCTGTTCAGCCCCAGCCACATCATCTCGATCGATCTCGCCGACAGCCGGCTCGACGCCGCCAAGCGATTCGGCGCCGACCTCATCGTGAACAACAGCCGTGAGGACGCCCTCGCCGCCGTCATGGAGCTCACCGATGGTCTCGGGGCTGACGTCGCCATCGAAGCGGTCGGCATCCCCGCCACCTTCGAGCTCGCCACCACACTGATCCGCCCGTGCGGACACGTCGCCAACATCGGCGTCCATGGCAAGCCCGCCACCCTGCACCTCGAACAGCTGTGGACGCGCGACGTCACCATCACCACCGGCCTCGTCGACACCTACTCCACCCCGACGCTGCTGAAGCTCACTACCGGTGGACAACTCGACGCAGCTCAGTTCGTCACCCACCACTTCGCGATGCACGACATGATCGAGGCCTACGACACGTTCGCCCGCGCCGCCGACACCGGCGCCCTGAAGGTCGTCATCACCCCCGGCAACAAGCCGACGCCTTGACAGATGCGAACCGACGCTGACCCTGACCCGGCAATGACCCACGCCGGTCACGGCTCAACGCCCGCTGGGGCACCGGACGACGGCGCACAGGTGGTTCACGAGCACGCCGCGATGACCCCAGACATCGCGGCCTGCGCGCCCATGATCTTTCGTCGCAAGTTTTGATTCAGCCGGATCCTCACCATCCCGACGGTGCTGTA
>JBBRTJ010000119.1:0-9155 GCA_038244535.1 Acidimicrobiales bacterium
CGGGCCGGCGCCGAGGTGCTGGTGCTGGTGGCGGCAGCCGCCGAAGAGGACGTCCGCAAGATCCTGACCGGCAGGTAGTCGCCGGGCCGGGCCGGCGACTCAGCCGTCGGCCAGCAACGTGTACGACGGGTTGAGGATCACCCGACGGCCGCGCTCGAGGTGCGCCACGCCGGTGATGACCATGCCCCGGCCATGGGTGACCCCGCCGAGGCTGCGGCGACCGAGGAACACCGCCACCGCCTCGCCGGTGCCGTCGCTGAGGGTGACCTCGAGGCTCGGAGCATCGGAGCGCGGCACCATCCGGAGCCGAGCGACCTCGCCGGCCAGGCGCACCGGCTCGCGCATCCGGGCCTCGGCGATCGGGGTGAGTCCGAGGCCCTGGTACCGGCCCAGCAGGCGTTCGGCGTCGAGCTCGTCGACGGTGGCGGTGAGGCGGCGCTTCAGGTCACGGAGGCCCATGAGGAGGAGATGGTGCCACGTCGGCGGCCGATCACTGAACCGCGCGGGATGAACGAGCGCGCTCCGGTGCTCAGCCCACGGGTCAGCACCATGTCAACCCGCCGCCAACTGGTCGAGGCGGGCAGCGAGCTGGTCTTCCTCGAGTGAGCCGAGCTTGGTGGAGACCTTGCCCGCCCGGTCGATGAAGACCCATGCCGGCTGGCCCGGCACCCCGAAGCGGGCGAAGAGCGAGCCATCGCCATCGCGCATGGACGGGAACGTCACGCCGTGACGGCGCTCGAAGTCGACCATCGATCGATCGGAACCGGCCCAGGCGACGCCGATGACGGCGACCTTGCCGGTGAAGGCAGTGCTGACCCGCTCGACCGAGGGGGCTTCGGCGTTGCACGTGCTTCAGGTCGGCGCCCAGAACCACAGCGCAACGGGGCGACCGGCGTAGGAGGCGAGTGACACGGTGCCGCCGCCGCCGACCTTGGGCGCGCTGACCTGGAGCACCTTGGGGATCGCTGTGCCTGGTCCCGTTGTGGGGCCGGTGGTTGCGGCCGGAGCGGCCGTTGTGGGAGCGGCGGCGGCGGTCGTCGTGGGGCCGGTGGCGGCGGTCGTCGGGACGGCGGCGGGACCAGCCGTGGCGCCGCCGCACGCGGTGGCTATGAGGCCGATGACGCTCGTCGTCATCGCCAAGAGGAGCCAACGTCGGCGGTGCACGGGTGCACGCTACCGGCTGACGTTGCCGGCGCCCGGGGCGGGGCGAGCGAAAGCCGAGGGCCTCACGGGTGTCGGCGGTCCGTAGCATTGGGCGTTCGTGAGCACCCGCAAGCTGATCCTGACCGCCCTCGTGTGCGGGCTCGCCATCCTCCTGGCGGGGGGCATCCAGCTCGTGCTGCTCGCCAAGAGCACCTCGACGGCCACGGTCCTGCGCCAGGGTGCGTCGGCGCCGGTGGGCGGGGCCGTGATCACGGTGTCGTCCAGTGCCGCCACCGCCGACGCGCAGAGCGTCACGGTGCGTCTCGACGCGGGTTCGACGGCGATTGCCGACGCTGGTGAGGGCTGGGCCCTGCTGCGTGGTGGTGAGCTGCGGCCCCGGGTCGATGTTCCCGCTGGTGCTGCCCTTGCCGATTGTGCAGGCCGCCCGATCGCCGCCAACGCCAGCCTCACGTGCCTGTTGGCCTTCGCCCCCGGGGACGGCACGGCCATCGTGTCCTACAGCCGGGGCGGCGAGCAGTCCCAGTGGACCCTGGCGGCATGACACGTGACGCGGTGACGTCGTGGCTCCCGGCGCCGCGCCGGGGGATTCGGCGGTAAGAACGGGGGATTCCCCGCCAGGCGGGGGATTTGGCGGTAAGAACGGGGGATTCCCCGCCAGGCGGGGGATTTGGCGGTAAGAACGGGGGATTCCCCGCCAGGCGGGGGATTCGGCGGTAAGAACGGGAATCTGCCCGCCAGGCGGGGGATTCGGCGGTCAGATGGCCGTAGCGGACGGGGCCGGTAACCTTCACCGGCGTTTCGCATCCAGGAGGTGGTTCCTACGGCCGAGCAGTTCGATCTGGTGGTGGTGGGCGGTGGCCCCGGGGGCTACGCCGCTGCCCTGTACGGGGCATCGGCCGGCCTATCGGTCGCCCTGGTCGAAAAGGACAAGGTCGGCGGCACCTGCCTGCATCGCGGGTGCATCCCCGCCAAGGAGTTCCTCGAGACGGCGGCCACCTACCGCCACGTCGCCGGGGCCAAAGAGTTCGGCATCGACGCGGGGGCGCCGGTGATCGACTTCGCCGTCAGCCAGGCCCGCAAGCAAAAGATCGTCGACGGCCTCTGGAAGGGCCTCGCCGGTGTGATCAAGGGCCGCAAGATCAACACCGTGAGCGGTGTGGGTGCGCTCGGGCCAGATCACGTCGTGACCGTGACCGCGGGCGACGGCAGCACGTCCCTGCTCCGGGGCACCAACGTCGTGCTGGCCGGGGGGTCCGTGCCCCGCACCATCCCGGGCTTCGAGGTGGACGGTCGCTACGTCATGACCTCCGACGAGGTCCTCATGCTCGACCACGTGCCGAACCGGGTGGTGGTGATCGGGGGAGGCGCCATCGGCTGTGAGTTCGCCTCGACGTTTGCCGACCTCGGCGCCAAGGTCACGATCCTCGAGGGTCTGCCCAAGATCCTGCCCGGCTGCGACAGCGATGTCGCCAACGTCGTGGTCAAGCAGTTCCAGAAGCGCGGCATCGCCATCAAGACCGGCGTCATGGTCACCGGCCACACGCCGGGCGCCGACGGGACCACGGTCCACTTCGGCGAGGGCGACGGCCTCGAGGTCGATGCGATCATCGTGTCGGTCGGGCGACGCCCGTTCGCCGATCAGCTCGGCCTGGTCGGCACCGCGGTCAAGGTCAGCGAGCGGGGCTTCATCGAGGTCGATGACCTGTGCCGCACGGGCGAGCCCGGCGTCTACGCCGTCGGCGACATCATCAACACCCCCCAGCTCGCCCACGTGGGGTTCGCCGAGGCGATCCTGGTCATCAAGCACCTGCTCGGCGAGGTGGCCCTGCCGGTCATGTACGACCGGGTGCCGTGGGCCATCTATTGCCACCCAGAGGTCGCCTTCGCCGGGCACAGCGAAGAGACGGCCAAGGCCGCCGGCTTCGACGTCGTCGTCGGCAAGCACCAGTTCCGGGGCAACAGCCGGGCCCTGATCATCGGCGAGTCCGAGGGCCTCGTGAAGGTCATCGCCGAGAAGCTCCCTGATGGGACCGGCGGCCGGATCCTGGGCGTCCACATGGTGGGCCCCTGGGTCACCGAGCAGCTCGGCCAGGGCTACCTTGCCGTCAACTGGGAGGCCACCGTGAGCGAGGTCGCCGCGTTCCTCCAGCCCCACCCCTCCCTGTCCGAACTGTTCGGTGAGACCGTGTTGTCGCTCACCGGAAGGAGCTTGCACGGCTGATGGCCGACGTCACGATGCCCCAACTCGGTGAGACCGTCACCGAAGGAACGATCACCAAGTGGTTCAAGAAGGTCGGCGACGCGGTCGTCGCCGACGAGCCGCTGTTCGAGGTGAGCACCGACAAGGTCGACACCGAGGTGCCGTCCCCGGTCGCTGGGTTCCTCAGCGAGATCGTCGCCCAGGAGGGCGACACGATCCAGGTCGGCGCCGTGATCGCCCGCGTTGGTGACGCCCCTGGTGCATCGGCCGCCGCCGTCGAGGCGGCCGCGGTGACCGTGGCGGCTCCCGCCGTCGAGGCACCCGCAGCCACAGCCCCACCCGTGGCGGCTCCCGCCGTCGAGGCACCCGCAGCCGCAGCCCCACCCGTGGCGAGCGAGGCCCCGCCGACCCCCGTTGCGGTACCCGCGGCTGTGGTGGCGCCGGCTTCACTCCCGGTGCCGTCGGTGAGCGCGGCGGCCAACGGCGGTGACAGCCGCCTGCTGTCGCCGGTGGTGCGCAAGCTCGTCAACGATCACGGCCTCGATCCCGACGCCATCGGGGGCAGCGGCCCCGGCGGTCGCATCACCCGCGAGGACGTGCAGCGCCACATCGAGCTCACCGGAGCCCAGCCGCAGACCGAGGCAGCACCGTCTGCCCCCGCCCCGGTCGCGGCCCCCGCTGCCGCTGCGCCGCCGGAGCCTCCCGCCCCGCCCGCTGCTCCCGCTCCTGCTCCCGCTCCTGCTCCCGCTGCCCCTGCTGCTCCTGTTCCCGAGACGGCTCCGGTGGCCGCCGTGGCCCCTGCTCCTGCGCCTCCCGCGCCTGCGCCTGCACCCGTGGCTCGGCCGGCCGCAGCTGCCGCACCGATCAGCACCCCCGGCGCCCGCGACGACGTGGTCAAGCTGTCAAAGATCCGTCGCCTCACCGGCGAGCACATGATCATGAGCAAGGCGGTCACCCCGCACGCGTTCAGCGTCGTCGAAGTCGACTACGCCAACGTCGACCGGGTCCGTGATGCGCACAAGGGCTCGTGGAAGGCGGCCGAGGGCTTCGGCCTCACCTACCTGCCGTTCATCAGCCGGGCCATCGTCGATGCCCTCGCCGAGTTCCCGCACCTGAACGCGAGCGTCTCGGGCACCGACCTCGTCGTGCACCGCTTCGTCGACCTCGGCATCGCCGTCGACCTCGACTACCAGGGCCTGCTCGTCCCGGTGGTGCGTGACGCCGACACGAAGCGCCTCCGGGCCCTGGCCCGCGAGATCAACGACCTGGCCACCCGCGCCCGGGCCCGCAAGCTCGCCCCGGACGAGATCTCGGGTGGCACGTTCACCATCTCCAACAACGGTTCGGCCGGCTCGGTGCTCACGTCGGCCATCATCAACCAGCCCCAGGTCGCCATCATCTCGACCGATGCCATCAAGCGGCGGCCAGTGGCCGTGAACCTGCCCGGCGGGGGCGAAGGCATCGTCATCCACTCGGTCGGCAACCTCGCCATGAGCTGGGACCACCGTGCCTTCGACGGTGCCTACGCCGCTGGGTTCCTGGTCAAGGTCAAAGACATCCTCGAGGGCCGCGAGTGGGAGGCCGAGCTCTGAGCCGACCCCTGCGGGTCCGCTGGTTGGGGCGGGTGCCCTACCACGAGGCACTGGCCCTGCAACGCGCCCTGTTCCGCCACGGCCAGGGCGACCACCTGCTGCTGCTCGAGCACCCGCCGGTGTACACGCTGGGCGTGCGGGCCAAGGTCGAGCATGTGCTGGTTCCGCCCGGATCGGTCGGCGCCGAGCTGGTCGAGACCGATCGTGGCGGCGACGTGACCTATCACGGTCCCGGACAGCTCGTCGGATACCCGGTGCTCAACCGCCCGGGCAAGCACGGCGTCACCGCCGGCATGGCCGACACCGTCGGCTACGTCCACTCGATCGAGTCGCTGCTCATCGGCGCCCTCGCCGACCTCGGCCTGCCGGGCGCCGGCCCCCTGGCCCGCTTCCCGGGGGTGTGGATCGACCCTGACGGCCCGTCGCCCCGAAAGATCGCCGCCATCGGCGTGAAGCTCAGCCGGGGCCGGACCATGCATGGCTTCGCCCTCAACGTGACCGATGAGCCACTCGCCATGTTCGGCCACATCGTGCCCTGTGGGATCGACGGCCTCGCGGTGACCTCGCTGGCGGCCGAGGGCGTCGAGGTCTCGATGCATCAGGTGGTCGATGCGGTCGTGGCCCGGGCGGCCGCGGCGTGGGGTGACGAGCTCGAGATCGAGCGTCAGGACGTCGCCTGGTTCCACCGTCCGACCGATCTGTCGGCGTTCAGCCGGGGGGAAGGTGCCGGTGAGCCGGTGCGCCTCACCGGGCGCCTCGCCGCCGCGGGGGTGACCGAGGGGCTCGCCATCAGCACTCGCAAGCCCGAGTGGCTGCGGGCCAAGGCGCACATGGGCACCGAGTACCTGAGCCTCCGCAAGACCGTGCGCGATCTCGGTTTGGTCACGGTGTGCGAGGACGCCGGCTGCCCGAACATCTACGAGTGCTGGTCGGATGGCACGGCCACCTTCATGATCAACGGCGATCGGTGCACGCGGGCCTGCGGGTTCTGCTTGGTCGACACCGACAAACCACTCGCGCTCGATGGCGATGAGCCCAGGCGCGTGGCCGAGGCCATCGCCCGCATGGGGCTGGCCCATGCCGTGATCACCGCGGTCGCCCGCGACGACCTGGCCGACGGGGGAGCGGGGGCCTTCGCAGCAACCATCAGGGCCATCCATGCCGCGGTGCCGGGGTGCGCCGTCGAGGTGCTCATCAGCGACTGCAAGGGTGATGCCGCGTCGCTCGACTCGATCTTCGCAGCGCACCCCGAGGTGCTCAACCACAACCTCGAGACGGTGGCCCGCCTGCAGCGGGCCGTGCGGCCATCGGCTGGCTACGCCCGGTCGCTCGGGGTGCTGGCCCGGGCCAAGGCGGCAGGGTTGATCACCAAGAGCGGGATCATCGTCGGGATGGGTGAGTCCGACGACGAGGTGCTCGGCGCCCTGGCCGACCTGGCGGGCATCGGCACCGACATCGTGACCATCGGTCAGTACCTGCGCCCGACCACCACCCACCTCCCGGTGGCGCGCTGGGTCGAACCGGCTCAGTTTGCGGCGTTCAAGGCGGCCGGCGAGGCGTTGGGCATCGGCCACGTCGAGAGCTCGCCCATGACTCGCAGCAGCTACCACGCCCGCCAGGCTGCCGAGGGCGTCACGGTCACGGCGACCGACGCCGCCGAGTTGGGCGTCAGCTTCGTCTGACCGGGCCGTTGCCGGCACCGGCCACGGCCCGTACCACCACCAGCCAGCCGAGCAGCACCACTGCCAGCGCACACGTCAGGGGAGGCAGCGCCGACGCGCCGAAGCCATCGATCAGCTGGCCGATGACCCAGGGGAGCGTCAGGGCGCCGATCGCCGAGGCGGCCACGAACCACGACGTCGACTGGCCCCGCAACCCGACGCGGCTGTCGGCGAAGGCGATCATCGAGGCGTACTGGGGACCGATGCCGGCGCCGAGGATGGCGGTGGCCATCCACACGCCGCCGGCTCGGCCATCGGCGAGCATGAACGTGGTGGCGCCGACCACGGCCAGCACCGCCGATCCTGCGACGAGCCGGCCGGGGCGAATCGACCGCGACAGGCCGACGGCGGCCAGGCGGGCGAGCGTGAACGCGGCCCAGAACGTCGCCGTCAGGGCCGCGGCCGCAGGTCCCCCCGAGCCGCCGAGGTCGATCTCCTCGGCGTAGGTGTAGATCCACGACGTGAAGCCGGCCTCGAGCCCGACGTTGAGGATGAAGAACCCGGCCATGAAAAGTACGAGACGGCGGGCCATCTCCGGGTCCAGCACCGCAGTGGTCCCGGCGGTCGTGGCGGCCAGCGTGAGGTTGATGCCGGCCGGTTCGGTTGGGAGGCTGCCCATGTCGAAGGTGGCGGCATCGGGGATCGGCGGGGGAAGGGGCGGAGTCCTGGTGAGCACCCACACCGCCATGGCGACGCTGACGACCGAGGCGAGCACCACTGCCCCGACGACGTCGTCGGTCGCTCCCAACGACCACGCGACGGCCAATGGGGCGCAGAGCGCTCCCAGGCCGAAGGCGAGGTGGAGCGCGTTCAGGTAGGGCGGTGCCTTCTCGCGTTGCTGCCACACGAGCAGCGTGTTGCCGCCGACGTCGATGACGCCGCTGCACAGACCGATGCCCACGGCGAGAGCGGCGAGCAGCGGCAGCGATCCGACGAAGGGCATGGCGAGCACGAGGACGGCCATCGTGAGGAGCGCCCCTACCTGGAGCCGGTGGCCCAGGCCTCGGTCGTACCCTCGGCCGCCCGCGAGCCCGCCCACGAGGTTCCCGATCGACACGGCCGGAAAGAGGATGGCGATGGCCCCGACGGATACCCCGACGTGCTCTCGCAGTGTCGTGAGGGCGGGTCCGAAGAACCCGAAGGTGAGCCCGAGCGCCAGCATCGAGCCGAGGTAGGCCAGCGAGGGATCGCGACGCTCGGTGGAGCGGACCTGCTCGGCGGCGGCGGCGGCGGTGGCGGTGGTGGTGGTGGTGGGAACGCGCTCGCCCGACATCTGCCCCAGCCTGCCGGACGCGAAGCGACGCGCGTGCGACTAGACCGAGGACATGTTTCGTCTCGTCAACGTCGACGGCCGCGCCGCACTGACCGACGCTAGCCACTGGTTCGACCTGGCGGCGGCCGGCGGCGATCCAGCCCTGGCCGAACCATCCTTCGCCGTCGCTCGCCACCGCGAGCTGCACGGCATCGCGGCCGGCCTCGGCAGCCTCACGCCATCGGGGCTCTTGGCCACGACCGTGCTCGGCCCGCCGGTGCCGCACCCGCAGAAGGTGTTCGGCATCGGACTCAACTACCGCGCTCATGCCGCCGAGACGGGCGCGACCCTGCCGCCCGTCCCACTGACGTTCACCAAGTTCCCGACCTCCATCGCCCCGCCCGTGGGCCCGCTCGAGCTGAGTGGCGACTCGGTCGACTGGGAGGTCGAGCTCGTCGTCGTGATCGGCACTGGTGGTCGCCACCTCGCCGTCGCCGACGCCTGGTCGCACGTCGCCGGCCTCACGCTCGGCCAGGACATCTCCGATCGGGTCGTGCAGCGCGCCGGCGTCCCGCCGCAGTTCTCGCTCGGCAAGAGCTTCGACGGCTACGCGCCCATCGGGCCGGCCGTGGTCTCTGTCGACGGCTTCCCCGACCGCGACGACATCGGGCTGTGGTGCGCGGTCGACGGCGAGCAGGTGCAGTCGAGCCGCACGAGCGACCTGATCTTCACTGTCCCCGAACTGGTTGCCTACCTGTCTTCGATCTGCACCTTGACCCCGGGCGACCTCATCTTCACTGGCACGCCGTCGGGGGTGGGGATGGCACGGGGTCGCTTCCTCCAGCCGGGCAACGTGTTGGTGTCGGGGGCCGAGCACCTCGGCGAGCTGCGCCAGCAGTGCGTTGCGGGGTTGCCCCCGCTGGCCTTGCCCCCGCGCTGATCCGCGAGACTCGGCGTCCATGACTGCCTTGCTCGCCGATCCCGCCGTCCTCGTCGACCGCGTCGCCCGGGTGCGCGCCGCCATGGCCGCCGCTGGCGTCGACGTGGTGCTGCTGTCGGTCGGTCCCGACCTGCCCTACCTCACCGGCTACGAGGCCATGCCGCTCGAGCGCCTCACGATGCTCGTGCTCCCCATCGATGGTGCTGCCACGCTCGTCATCCCCCGGCTCGAAGCGCCGCGGGTGGTCGAGGTGCCCGAGGTGTTCTCGCTGGCACCGTGGGGTGAG
>JBBRTJ010000120.1:0-9138 GCA_038244535.1 Acidimicrobiales bacterium
GCGCTCTCCACGAACACGACGGTCACCACCTACATCAGCGCAAACGCCGCAAATTGGCACTGCTACCTGGCTTTTGGCGCCCCCGGGAGGATTCGAACCTGCGACCTGCGGTTTAGGAAACCGTGATTCGATCGGTCTCACCGTGCGCGCCACAAACCTCATCGATTTGGAATGTATCGGATACGATACATTCCATGATGTACGCCAAGGTGCTCTCTCAGGCTCGTAGCTCCGCAGGTCTGACACAGGCCGAGGTCGCGGCACTCAGCGGCGTGGCCCGACCAAACATCGCCGCGTTCGAGTCCGGTCGACGAGAACCACGCTGGCACACGGCGGTGCTCACGCTCGAGGCGACCGGCGCCACGATCAACATCGAAGAGCCCATCACATGGTTGTGGACGAACGGGCGACGCCCCTACGCAGTGCCCTCCCGATTGTGGCGGCTCCCGATCGACGCGACCTTCCGGGTGTTGACACCTGGGATTCACCTCTGGTGGAGCGGCCCTTCCCCGCGATTCGACCTCTCCCACCGCAGTGAACGTTCCCGCGCCTACGAACTCGTCCTTCGCGAAGGCACACCCGACGACATCGCAGCGGTCGTCGACGGCGCTCTGCTGGTCGACGCATGGGACGACCTGGTCCTGCCGGCGGAACTGCGCCA
The DNA here is from genome assembly GCA_038244535.1 of Acidimicrobiales bacterium. Classification (GTDB taxonomy): domain Bacteria; phylum Actinomycetota; class Acidimicrobiia; order Acidimicrobiales; family Ilumatobacteraceae; genus JBBRTJ01. The sequence continues at coordinate 662 of JBBRTJ010000120.1, forward strand.
AGCATGGCAACACCTCATCGACCGCGCCCACACCAAACTCGCAGACGCATCGTGAACGAACTACTGCCCGTCCAGCGCGACCTCGCACGCCTGCTCTTCTCGCTCCCTGAGGCGGCGAGCTACGCCCTCGCCGGTGGTGCTGCGTTGGTCATGCAGCAGATCGTCGACCGCGACACGCGCGACCTCGATGCGTTCATCGCCGCCACACCGGGGCCGGCACCTGGCACCGTCGATCTGCTCGCTGATACGTTCACCCAAGCAGCACAGCGAGCGGGTTGGTCACTCGAGACCATCCGGCGCCATCCAACGTTCTGTCGATTCATCCTCCAGCGCAATCACGACATCGTCGAGCTCGACCTGGCCGTCGACTCACCCCTCCTCGAACCACCAAGAGCAGTGGACGGCATCCCGGTGCTCACGCCCCTCGACCTCGCGGCACGCAAGGTGCTGGCCATCGTCGATCGACTCGAAGCCCGCGACTACACCGACCTGCATGCCCTTGCTCATCACGTCGGACAACAGATCTGCATCGATTCGGCGCTCTCGATGGACGCCGGTCTCCGCGTCAGCGACATCGCCGAGGCTTCGAACGAGTCGGCCGCATCCCGGACGACCGGTTTCCGAACCGCGCCACGGACGCAGCGACCACCCGCCGATATTTCGCGAGATAGGCACGCGAGATACTCGACGATCACTGATCGAGCAACTGCGAACCTCGGCGGCCGGCCTTCGCTGCCAGCAGGAAGTGACGACTCGACCAACCGAGGCGATCAAATAAAGGACTTGCCGCGATCGCAGAACAATGTCAACGAACTCTCGTTGCCACTCCGTTGCCACGATTCAGTGGCAACGGGTGGTCACAGGTGGTACATGCCGGTCACTCCCGGACAGTCGCCCAGACCGGAACGCAAGCACGTCGCCCCAGCTCAACTGGTGTGTCAAGGCTCGCGAGCTGCTAGTTTACGTTGCGTGAACGTCCCTCCCAGTAGGGGGCACGCAGATCCTTCTTCAGGATCTTGCCGCTGGGGTTGCGGGGCAGGGTCTCGACCCACTCGACCGAGGTCGGACACTTGTACTTGGCGAGGCGCTCGCGGCTGTAGTCGATGAGCTCCTGCTCGGTCACCTCGGCGCCGGCACGGCGCACGACCATGGCCTTGGGCGTCTCGCCCCACCGCTCGCTCGGCACGCCGATCACGGCCACGTCGGCCACGGCCGGGTGGGCCATGAGCACGTTCTCGACCTCGGCCGGGTAGATGTTCTCGCCCCCCGACACGATCATGTCCTTGACCCGGTCGTGGATGTAGATGTAGCCGTCGGCATCGAGGAAGCCGGCGTCGCCGGTGCGGAACCAACCGTCACCGGGCATCGACTTGGCGGTCTCATCGGGCAGGTTCCAGTAGCCGAGCATGACCTGCGGCCCCCGGACCCAGATCTCACCGACGTCGCCGAGAGGCACGTCCTCGCCGCTGACGTTGTCGACGATCCGGGCCTCGATGCCAGGCACCGGCCGGCCGGCGGCCCGCAGTCGATGGGCGTTGGGGCCGTCGGGGTCGTGGTCCTCCTCGCCCAGCAGCACCACGGTGCCGGTGGTCTCGGTCAGGCCGTAGGCCTGGAAGAAGCCGCATCCAAAGGTGCGCACGGCGGTGGCCAGCACCTCGGTCGAGATCGGCGACGCGCCGTAGAGGATCGCCCGCAGACTCGAGTAGTCGCGCTCGGCCACGCCGGGTTGCATCAACATGAACTGGAGGACGGCGGGCACGAGGAAGCCGTGGCTGATGCGCTCGCGCTCGATGAGATCGACGAGCTTGGCCGGGTCGAGGTCGCGCACGATGACGCCGGGAATGCCGACGGTCAGGCCGGCCAGCGCCCATCCCCCGCCGCCGATGTGGAACAGCGGCATCGCCACCAGGTTCACCGAGCCATCACGCATCTCCATGAGCGACTCGTACATCGGCAGACCGGACGTGAGGTTGGCGTTGGTGAGCTGCACGCCCTTGGGCAGGCCAGTGGTTCCCGACGAGTACAGCTGGTAGGCGACGTCCCCGTCGGCCTGGGGCGCGTGGGGATCGTCGGCGGCGAACGAGTCGCGCCAGTCCTCCCAGCTCTCGTAGCCGTCCGCGCCACCAATGACCAGCACCTTGGTGGAAGGCCGCAGGTCCCCTGCGATCTGGCGCAGGACCGGGAGGAACTCGCTGCCGACCACGAAGACCTTGGCCTCGCTGTCGTTGACGATGTACGCGACCTCGGGCGGGGCGAGGCGCCAGTTGACGGGCGTGGGGACGGCGTTGATCTTGGCCGCACCGAAGAACCAATCGAAGTACTCGGGGCCGTTCTTGTCGAGGATCGCCACCCGATCCTGCGAACCGACACCGGCGGCGAGGAAGCCTTGCGCCACCTGGCTCGAGAGCCGATCCAGTTCGCCGTAGGTCATGTGCTGGCCGTCGCCCCACCGCAGCGCGTCAGTGCCCGGCCGCTCGGCCGCCCACCGCCTGATGATCTCAGCGGTCGTCCTCATCCCCAAGTCCCCCTGTGCAGTGCGCTCGTCGCGATCGAGGATCGGAGGCTAGGTCACCCTCACGAACCGCATCTGCGCCGAGTCGTTCTCATCGTTGAGAAGGAGACGCCACAGATGCTTGGGCAGGTGCCGGGAGGGCCTGGGAGCGGGCGTGCGAACGGGGCCTGGCGCCGGTCCGCGGGGGGCGCGTCACGAGCGGGTGCGGCGGGCGCCCCAGGCGTCCCAATGGGTGACGGCGGCGACGGGCTTGCGGCGGGCGCGGCCGAACGATCCAACCGGGTGGCCCACGGGGACGAGCGCGGCGATCTCGTACAGCTCGGGGATCCCCAGCAGCTCGCGCACGGCGTCGGTCTCGATGCGCACGACCGTGGTCAGCGCAGTGCCGAGACCGAGGGCCCGGGCGGCGACCATCAAGTTCTGCACGGCCGGGTAGACCGACGCGTAGAGGGGCCCGATGTCGAGGGGGCCATCGTCGTCGGCCGGGGTCCAGGGGATCTGGGGCATCAGCACCAGCACCAGCGCGCCGGCATCGTCGAGGTGATCGGCGAGGTGGTCGGACGACTCCTTGGTGCGCCGCCAGCTCGCCTCGTCCTCGGGCGTGCGGAACGAGGGCGGGTCGCCCAGCACCTTGCGGTAGCGGGCATAAGAGCGCTGATAGAGCGCGGCCACCGCGGCCTTCCGGGCGGGGTCCACGATCACGACGTACTGCTGGGGCTGCACGTTGCCGCCTGACGGCCCCTGCTGAGCCGCGTCCAGCATCGTCCAGAGGTCGTCGTCGGCGACCGGCTCACCCGTGAAGCGCCGCATCGCCCGGGTCGTCATCAGCGCTTCGATCGCATCCATGTCCGCCATCTTGCTCACGACCGGGTCGGTGCGTCTCATGCACGTCGATGTGTACCGTTGACACGTGAGCCGGACCAACGTCGACGTCGATGACGACATGCTCGATCAGGCCATGCGGATGTACGGCCTGCAGACCAAGCGCGAGACCATCGCTCTGGCTCTGCGCAAGCTCGTGGGCGAACCGATGACCAGAGACGACCTGCTTGCGATGGGCGGGACGATGACCGAGGCCGACTTCGATCCGGTGGTCCTGGCCGATCACGCCGAGGGCAAGCGCCCCTCGCCCTCCCGCCGCCGATGACGTTGCTGGTCGACACCTCGGCCTGGCTCGAGTTCGCTCTCCACCGAGAGTCGCTGGCCTTCGACCTCGTCAGCGCGGCGGTACGCGACGACCAGGCTGCCGTCACTGCACCGGTGATCGCCGAGGTGCTGGCCGGGGTGCGCGGTACGAGTCAGGTCAGCAAGTGGCGGAGCGCGTTGGACCACGTCGCCTACCTCCCGCTGGCCGAGCGCGACGACTGGGAAGCGGCCGCAGCCGCATACCGGGCGTGCCGTGAGCGCGGTGTCACCCCTCGCTCGCTCCTCGACTGCGTCATCGCGGCAGTGGCGCTGCGCAACGACGTGGCCGTGCTGCACTGCGATCGCGACTTCGATCAGATCGCGTCGTGCACCGGGCTCAAGGTCCTCAGCGGCCTGTGAAACGGGGCGGGCGCCTCTCGGCGATGGCGGCAAGCGCCTCGGCGTGGTCGTCGCTCATGAAGGTCGTGAGCTCGAGCGCGGTGGCGAGGTCGAACGAGTCGAGCAGCGCCCGCTTCACCTGCGCGTTCACGGCGAGCTTCGTGTAGCGCACGGCCAGGGGCGCCCCGTCAGCAAGGCGCTGCGCCCACCACCGACCACGGTCGGCGAGCTGCTCGACCGGCACGACCTCGTTGACGAGGCCCATGCGTTCGGCCTCGACGGCCCCCACCGGATCGCCGGTGAGGAGGAACTGCTTGGCCTTGGCCGGCCCGACGAGCAGCGGCCAGATCGCGGTGCCGCCGTCGCCGGCCACGATTCCCACTTTGACGTGCGGGTCGACGATCACCGCAGTGTCAGCCATCACGATCACATCGCAGAGGAGGGCTACCGATGCGCCCAGCCCAGCCGCGGGCCCGTTGAGCGCGCACACGATCGGAAGCTCGACGTCGAGGAGGTCCCACACCAGTTGGCGCGCATCGAGGCGAAGTTCGTCGAGCGTGCCGACGTCGCGCAGGGTCGGGAACCACGCGAAGTCACCACCGGCCGAGAAGGCCCGGCCCGCCCCTGTCAGCAGCACGGCACGGGCCGAGCGCTCCCGCTTCAGCCCGCGGAACAGTGCGGCCAGATCGGCATGGAGAGCACCATCGATGGCGTTGACCGACGACGTGGGATGGTCGATCGTGGCGACCAGGACTTCGCCCTCGCGCTCGAGGCGGATGGTGGACAGCGGATCCATCAGCGTCTCCTCACAGCATCGAGGTGTCGGCGTCGACACCGAACAGCAGCTTGCCCACCGTCTCGTAGTTACGGGTCGACACCATGAGGTGCTGGGTGGCGGTGTGCACGTCTCGGAAGCACCGCTGCAGTGGCGACGACGAGTACACCGACGATCCACCGCCGGCCTCGTAGGCGAGATCGACAGCACCGGCGGCGGACCGGGCGGCGTGGGTGCACGCCAGACGGATGCGCGCCCGCTGCTCGACGGGGACCCGGGTCCCGGCCACGGCCTGGTCCCACGCCACGCCCAGCTCGTGCAGCAGGAAGGCTCGGGCTGAACCGAGCAGCGCCTCGGCCCGAGCGATCTCGACCTGGGCCATCGTGGTCTGCGCCAGCGACTTGGACGAGTACACCGAGCGCTTGCCGGCATCGGCCAGTGCCACCAGCTCATCGATGGCCCGCCGGGCGATGCCCAACGTGGCCGCGGCAACGCCCGACGCGAGAAGGCAGAAGTTCGGGAAGTGTCCGAGCGCAGTGTCGACCTGCACCCTGCCGAGCAGCGGTTGCACCGACCGCTCGGCCGGGACCACCACGGCATCGACGCTGAAGTCGTTGGAGCCCGTGCCTCGAAGACCTGACGAGTACCAGGTGTCGAGGATCGTAACCTCGGCGGCAGGGACGAAGAACAGACGGAAGCCGCCGTCATCGGTGAGCGTGCCGCACGTGATCCAGTCGCAGTGCTGGGTGCCGCTCCCCCACGCCCAGCGGCCGCTGATCTCGTAGCCACCCTCGACCGTGCGGCCGGTGCCACTCGGGGCGAACGCACCACCGCTGATGGTGGCGGCGTCGCCGAACACCTCGATCGCCGCAACAGGGTCCAAGAACAGGGCCATCGACGACGTCGTCGAGGCGATCATCGAGCACCAACCCGCAGCGCCGTCGGCCTCGGCCACCGCGGCGATGGCCTCGACCATGGTGAGCGGGTCGACCTCGGGGCCGCCATACATGGCCGGCACGCACATGCGCATGAGACCGGCGGCCCGCAGCGCGTCGACCACCGGCATCGGCAGCCGCCGAGCCGCCTCGGCTTCGTCGGCATGGGACCGGATGAGCGGGCCAAGCGAACGAGCGGCCCCGACGATCGTCGCGGAACCTCGGGGGTCGTTCTCGCCAGGCAGCTCCGCGTCCATGGCGGCGAAGGTAGCCCTACGCCAGGGCTAGGCGCCTCGCCGGCGCCTGGGCCACAGCAGCAGCACGCTCGGCACGACGAGCAGCGCCACGATCGCCACGCCACTGGCGACGACGAACGGCATGATGGGTGGCTCAGCGGTCTTGAGCTGAGCGGTGCTGGCCAGCGCCACCTGGCGGGCGCGCGTGACCGCGCCTTTCGCCGTCCCCTGGCCATCCGACGGCGACGTTGCGCTGGAGTCGGTACCGCGTGGGCCAGTGCCCGTGCCCCCGTCGCCTCCCGTGCCCGAGCCGTCGGTCGCCGTTGGATCGATGGTGGTCGTGCTGGCATCACTGGGCGCGATCGTCGTCACCGTCGAGCCTCCGGTGCCGGTACCTGCGCCCCCCGCGACTCCGGTCGAGCCCCGAGCACCGCCTGATCCGCCGCCCGTTCCGGTCCCCGTCCCCGATCCAGCGCCGGACCCGGATCCGGATCCACCACCAGCCCCACCGGAGCCGCCCGTCCCCCCGGTGCCACCGGTGCCGCCGCTACCCCCGGTGCCACCGGTGCCGCCGCTACCCCCGGTGCCCGATCCACTGAAGTCACCGGTGATGTATGGGTTGGGGCAGCCCGCCGCCGTGAGCGGCGGGAACGGTGTGCCCCCCGGGATCAGCGCCACGACGTCGGCTGCGAACTGGACCAGGTTCGGGGGCAGTGGCGAGTAGCCGAGGTTGGCCATCTTGCGCTGCCCGGTACACGCGAAGTACTCGATGAACTGGCTGAGCGCCGCGCCCTTGTCCGGCGGGAGGTCGAGGGGCACGATCATGTAGCTGTAGCTGGAGATCGGGTACACGCGAGGGTCCGGGTTCGTGTACACCCCGTCGAGGATCTGGGTCCGATCGGGGTTGATGCGCACCTTGGTCAGCGCCACCGCAACGTTGCCGGCAGCCGGTTGCGTGTAGGCGCCCGAGACGTTGAGCACGCTGGCTACTGGGCGTCGTCGTTGCTGCGCGTACGAGTACTCGACGTAACCGATCGACCCTCGACCGGTGGCATCGCTGGCGATGAAGTTGGCCACGCCGTCGGAGCCGAGCTGGGCCTTGGCCCGAGGCCCGAAGGCCGGGAACGACGACGTCTGGCCGTCCGAACGGGTGAGACCGAACGACTGGTAGAAAGGCATCCAGATCGGCGCCGCCTGCGAGCCGAGGTAGCGGCTGAACTGGGCCGAGGTGCCCGAGTTGTCGCTGCGGATGATCGGAGTGATCTGGAACGTCTCGAACGTACGACCCGGGTTGTCGGCCTGGATGGCCGGGTCGTTCCAGCTCGAGATCTGACCTGTGAAGATCTTGGCGATGGCGTTGGCCGACAGCTTGAGGTCGCGCACGGCGTTGCCCGCCGCGTCTCGCAAGTTGTACATGAGCGATGTCCCACCGGCCACGATCGGCAGGTACTGGAAGTTCGGTCGTGCGGTCGTGGGTGGGTCCTCGGGGGGCGGCTGGAAGGGGATCTCGGACACGCCGAAATCGACCGTCTTGTCGAGGAACGCGGTACGCCCGGCGCCGGAGCCGTTCTGCTGGTAGTTGACCTTGATGCCGAGCTTCGACACATCGGCTTGCCACACGAAGATGGCGTTGGCGCTCCAGGTCGAGCCCGAACCGGTGATCAGCGGGAGTGAAGCAGCCTCGGCGACCGGGGCGGCAGGGAGCACCCCGGCCAGCGTGATCACCACGACCGCTGCCGAGCCCACGACGGCGCCGACCGCGGCGCGACGGCGAGTTGCGCGAACGCTCATCACCCGAACCTCCCGTTGACGTAGTCGTTGGTGCGAGGGTCGACCGGCGAGCCGAACAGCTGTGTGGTGGCGCCTTCCTCGACGATGTAGCCAGGCTGCTGGTCGGCGGCCAGGAAGAACGCACAGCGCTGGCTGACCCGCTGGGCCTGCTGCATGTTGTGGGTGACGATCACGATCGTCACGAGCTCGCCGAGGTCGTTGATCGTCTCTTCGATGCGACGCGTCGACGTCGGATCGAGCGCCGAGCACGGCTCGTCCATCAGCAGCACCTCGGGCCGCACCGCGAGGGCACGGGCGATGCACAGACGCTGCTGCTGGCCGCCCGACAGTGCGCCACCGGGCGACTTCAGGCGGTCCTTCACCTCGTTCCAGAGGCCGGCGCGGGTCAGGCACTCCTCGACGAGGTCGTGCTTGTCGGCGACCTTGGTCCCCGTGAACTTGAGGCCGGCCAGCACGTTGTCGCGCAGGCTCATCGACGGGAACGGGTTCGGCTTCTGGAACACCATGCCGATCCGCTTGCGGGTGTCGGTGGCCGACTGCTCGGCGCCGTAGATGTCGACGCCGTCGAGGTTGACCGACCCCGCCAGCGCCGCCCCGTCGATCAGCTCGTGCATGCGGTTGAGGATGCGAAGAAACGTCGACTTGCCACAGCCGGACGGGCCGATCAGCGCGGTCACCGTGCGGGGGGCCATCGAGAGGTTCAC
>JBBRTJ010000121.1:0-9031 GCA_038244535.1 Acidimicrobiales bacterium
CCAGGTCCAGACCCGCACCGCCCAAGTGCACCCCCGCGCCGGCCAGGTCCAGACCCGCACCGGCCAACGGTGGCCCGGACCTCACCAGGGGTCGATGCACGCCCGCTTCTTGCCGGTCCTCACCGGGACCGGCGGCGCAGCTCGCAACGCCCCGATGATGCGCCGGCGCGTGTCGGCGGGATCGATCACGTCGTCGATCTCGAAGTAGGTCGCCATCGACACCGCCTTGCCGTGCTCGTACATCCGCCCGACCAGCTTCTGGAACAGCGCCTCGCGCTCGACCGGATCGGCGATGGCCTCGAGCTCCTTGCGGTAGCCCAACCGGACGGCGCCCTCGAGCCCCATGCCCCCGAACTCGGCCGTCGGCCACGCGACCGTGGCCATCGGCGAGCGAAACGAACCGCCGGCCATCGCCATGGCGCCCAGCCCGTAGCCCTTGCGCAGCACCACGGTGATGAGCGGCACGGTGATCGAGGCGCCGACGACGAACATCCGCGAGCAGTGGCGCACCAGGGCCGTGCGCTCGACGTCGGGCCCGACCATCATCCCCGGGGTGTCGCACAGCATCAGCACCGGCACGTCGAACGCGTCGCACAGCTGGAGGAACCGGGCCGCCTTGTCGGCGCCGTCGCTGGTGATGGCCCCCGCGAGGTACGTGGGGTTGTTGGCCACCACGCCGATGGCCCTGCCCTCGATGCGCACCAGCGCGGTGACCATCCCCAACCCGAACGACGGCCGCAGCTCGAGCACCGAGCCCTCGTCGGCCATGATGCTGATCACCCGGCGCACGTCGTAGACCCGCAGGCGCGCCTCGGGGATGACCGATCGCAGCAGCGTCTGATCGGCGCACGCCCATGCCGCGAGCGGGCCTTGGAAGTAGGACAGGTACTGCTTGGCCACCGCCACGGCGGCGGCTTCGTCGGCCACCAGCACGTCGACCACGCCGTTGGGCACCTGCACGTCCATCGGTCCGACCGCCTCGGGTGCTACCACGCCGAGGCCACCGCCTTCGATCATCGCCGGTCCACCCATGCCGATCGATGACCCCTCGGTGGCGATCACCACGTCGCAGCACCCGAGCAGCGCGGCGTTGCCCGCGAAGCAGTAGCGGTTGGCGATCCCGACCAACGGCACCAGCGCGCTGAGCCGGGCGAACTGGGCGAACGTCGTGAGGTCGAGCCCGGCGACGTTCACGACGTCGGTGTCGCCCGGGCGCCCGCCGCCGCCCTCGGCGAACAGCACGACCGGCGCCCGCAGCCGCTCGGCCAGCTCGAACAAGCGGTCCTTCTTCTGGTGGTTCTTGAACCCCTGCGTGCCGGCCAGCACCGTGGGGTCATAGGCGACGACCACGCAGCGCGCCCGTTCGTCGTCGAAGTGAGCACCGTTCACCCGCCCGAGCCCACCGACCAGGCCGTCGCCGGGCGTCTCGGCGATCAGCTCATCGAGCGAACGACGGCCTCGCTGTGCGGCGAGCACCAGCGATCCGTACTCGTCGAACGAACCGGGGTCGCACAGGTCGGCCACGTTCTCGCGGGCGGTGCGGTGCCCTGATCGGCGCCGCCGCTCGACTGCGGCCGGCCGCCGTTCGTCGCCGGTGCGCGACTGGCGCTCGAGCACCTCCGCCAGGTCGGCCCGCACCGCCGACGGAGCCGACGGAGCCGACGGAGCCGACGGAGCCGCCGAAGCCGACAAAGGAGCCGACGGACCCGACGGAGCAGCCACCTCGCCACCGGCATCGCCTGCGGACCCGGGAACCGAGAGGGCATCACCGCCGGCATCACGACCGGACCCGGCGGCCGCACCAGCATCGTCGCCGACGCGGCTCGGGCGGATCACGACCAGTGGAGCGCCCTCGGCCACCGTCGCCCCCACCTCGACGTGCACGAGGTGGATCACGCCCGCGCTCGGGGCCGCGATCTCGTGCTCGAGCTTCATCGACTCGAGCACCACCAGCACCTGGCCGGCGCGCACCACATCGCCGTGGGCCGCCATGAGGGCGACGACCGTGGCCACCATGGGCGACCGCACGGCCTCGTGACCGTCACCCGACAAGGAAGCCTCCGCGCTCAGCACACCAGTGCGTGCACGGACACGATGCCCGGCTCGGCCCGCAGGCGGGCGATCACGTCGGGGAGAACGGGCGCCGTCGACGCAATCACCATCAGGGCCGAACCCGGGCTGGAGCTGCGGCCGACGTCCATGTCGGCGATGTTCACGCCCGCCTCGCCGAGCACCGTGCCGACGAGCCCGATCATCCCGGGGCGATCGTCGTTGCGCACCACCAAGAGGTGGCTGGCCGGGGGCATGTCGGTCATGTGGTCGTCGACGAGCACGATGCGGTGCTCGCCGCGGCGCCCGCTCAGCGTGCCGGCCAGGCTGTGCCCATCGCCGCGCAGCGTGACGAGGTTGACGTAGTCGAGCGAGGTGGCCGTCGAGGTCTCGCGAATCTCGACGCCGTGATCCTTGGCCAGCTGCGGGGCGTTCACGTAGGTCACCGGCTCGTCACTGGCCGCACCGAACAGGCCCTTGAGCACCGACAGGGTCAAGATGCGCGTGTCGTAGTCGGCGATGAGGCCCTCGTAGGTCACCTCGACGGTGTCGGGCACACCACCGGCGAGACCGGCGAACATCCGCCCGAGGCGCTCGGCGAGCGGGAGGAACGGCCGCACGGTCTCGCTGGCCTCGGCCGCGCTCACGTTGACTGCGAACGGGACGAACTCGCCGGCGAGGGCGAGCTGGACCATCTCGGCGATCGTGTCGCCGGCCTTGTCTTGCGCCTCGGTCGTGCTGGCCCCGAGGTGCGGAGTGACCACGACGCTGTCCAGCTCGAACAAGGGCGAAACGGTCGTCGGCTCCTTGGCGAACACGTCGAGCGCAGCACCGGCGATGATGCCCTCGCGAACCGCCAGCGCCAGCGCCTCTTCGTCGATGATCCCGCCGCGGGCGGTGTTGATGATCCGCAGCGACGGCTTGGCCCGGCTCAACAGGTCCTTGTTGATCAGCCCGATCGTCTCGGGGGTCTTGGGGAGGTGGACGGTGAGGAAGTCGGCTTCCTCGACCACCCGGTCGAGCGACATGAGCTCGACGCTCATCTGGCGGGCCCGCTCGGCCGACACGAAGGGGTCGTAGGCGACCAGGCGCATGCCGAACGCCAGGGCCCGCTGGGCGACGAGCTTGCCCACTCGGCCGAGGCCGACGATGCCGAGGGTCTTGTCGGCCACCTCGACGCCCTCCCACCGCGACCGCTCCCAGCGGCCCTCTTTGAGGGCGGCGTGAGCCTGGGGGATGTTGCGGGCCTGGGCCAAGAGCAGCGCCATCGTGTGCTCGGCGGCCGACACCACGTTGGACTGCGGGGCGTTGACGACCATCACCCCGCGGGCCGTAGCCGCGGCCACGTCGACGTTGTCGAGCCCGATGCCGGCTCGTCCGACCACGACGAGGTCGGCGCCCTCGGCCAGGACGGCGGCGGTGACCTGCGTGGCCGAGCGGATGATCAGCGCGTGCGCGCCGGCGATGGTGGCCAGCAGCTGCTCGGCGCTGAGGCCGAGCTGGATGTCGACGTGGTGGCCGGCCTCGCGGAGCCCGGCCAGGCCCTTGTCGGCGATCTCCTCGGTGACCAGGATGCGCGCCACGATCAGCCCAGCACCTTCTGGAGACGGCTGACGCCTTCGACCAGATCGTCGTCGCCCAGGGCGAACGACAGCCGGAAGAAGCCGGGCGCCCCGAACGCCTCGCCCGGCACGACGGCCACCTTGACCTCGCTGAGCAGCAGGTCGGCCAGCTCGAGGCTGGTGGTCGGGCGTTGGCCGGCGATCTCGCGTCCGAGGAGGCCCTTGACCGACGGGAAGCAGTAGAAGGCGCCCTGGGGTTCGATGCAGGTCACGCCATCGATCTCGTTCAGCATCTGGTGCATCGTGTGGCCGCGGCGCTCGAAGGCGGTCCGCATCATGGCCACAGCCGACAGGTCGCCGGCGACCGCGGCGAGCGCAGCGCGCTGGCTCACGTTGGCCACGTTCGAGGTGCTGTGCGACTGGAAGTTGGTGGCTGCGGCGGCGACGTCCTTGGGGCCGATCAGCCAACCGACGCGCCAGCCGGTCATGGCATAGGTCTTGGCCACGCCGTTCACGATGATGCACGTGTCGGCCAGCTCGGGCACGAGCGTGGGCATGCTGGTGAAGCGGTGCTCGCCGTAGGTCAGGTGCTCGTAGATCTCGTCGGTGATCACCCAGATGCCGTGCTCGACGGCCCAACGGCCGATGGCCTCGACCTGCTCGGGCGGGTACACGCTGCCACTCGGGTTGTCGGGCGAGACGAACAGCAAGACCTTGGTGCGCGGGGTGCGGGCAGCCTCGAGCTGCTCGACGGTGACCTGGAAGCCGGTCGACTCGTCGGTGTCGATGACCACCGGGACACCGCCTGCGAGGGTGACGCACTCGGGATAGGTCGTCCAGTAGGGCGCGGGGATGATCACTTCGTCGCCCGGGTCGCACAGGGCGGCAAAGGCGCTGAACACGGCGTGCTTGCCGCCGTTGGTGACCACCACGTTGGCCGCCTGGCAGGCGAATCCGGAGTCGCGCAGGGTCTTGGCGGCGATCGCCTCGCGGAGCTCGGGGAGGCCGGCGGCGGGCGTGTAGCGATGGTTCTTCGGGTCGCGACAGGCGGCGACGGCGGCCTCGACGATGTGCTCGGGGGTGGGGAAGTCCGGCTCGCCGGCACCGAAGCCGATGACGTCCTCACCCTGGGCCTTCAGGGCCTTGGCCTTGGCGTCAACGGCAAGCGTGGCGGACTCGGCGATGCTGCCAATGCGGTCGGAGATGCGCTTCACGACTGCAATGCTTTCACAGTGACCCCCAGCAGCCTCCCTCGCATTCCGATCCCCGATCACCTGCTGCCCTCCGACGGCCGGTTCGGCTGCGGACCCTCCAAGGTCCGCCCCGAGGCCGTCGACGCCCTTGCCGCGGCGGGCTCCACCTACCTCGGCACCTCGCACCGCCAGCCCGCCGTGAAGTCGGTCGTGGGGTCGCTGCGCAGCGGGTTGCGGTCGCTGTTCTCGCTCCCCGACGGGTGGGAGGTCGTGCTCGGCAACGGTGGATCGACGGTGTTCTGGGACGTCGCCACGTTCGGGCTGATCGAGGCCCGTTCGCAGCACCTCGTGTTCGGCGAGTTCTCGTCCAAGTTCGCGGCGGCCTCGGCGGCGGCACCGTGGCTCGGCGCTCCGTCAACCGTCGAAGTCGCCCCGGGGGCTCACCCCTGGGCGGTGGCCGAGGACGGGATCGACACCTACGCACTCACCCACAACGAGACCTCGACCGGGGTCGCGATGCCGCTGACCGTCGAGCAGGCCCGGGTCGTGCCCGCCGACGAGGCGCTCGTGATCGTCGACGCCACCTCGGCTGCGGGCGGGCTCCTGTGGGATCCGGCGGCCGTCGACGTCTACTACTTCGCTCCTCAGAAGTGCTTCGCCTCCGACGGAGGGCTGTGGATCGCGTTGTGCTCGCCGGCCGCGGTCGAGCGCATCGAGCTGATCAGCACCTCGGGGCGGTTCGTGCCGGCCTCGCTCGATCTGCGCATCGCCCTCGACAACAGCAGGGCCGACCAGACCTACAACACGCCCGCGCTGGCCACGCTGTTCCTGTTCGAGAACCAGGTGCGCTGGATGAACGACCAGGGCGGGCTGCCGTGGTGCGCGGCACGATGCGCCCAGTCGGCCGAGGTGCTCTACGGCTGGGCCGAGCGGTCACCGTACGCGACGCCCTTCGTGGTCGATCCCGCCATGCGCTCGTCGGTCGTGGGCACCATCGACCTCGACGGCGTCGACGCGCTCACGGTCTCGGCCGTGCTGCGCGAGCACGGCATCGTCGACACCGAGAGCTACCGCAAGCTCGGCCGCAACCAGTTGCGGATCGGCATGTTCCCGGCCATCGAGCCGGCCGACGTGCAGTCGCTCACCAACTGCATCGACCACGTGGTGCAGCGCCTGCTCTGAGCGGCCAGACGTTGGGACCAGACGGGTTGGGACCAGGTCGGGACCAGACGACGGGACCAGACAACAGGACCAGGTCGGGACGTTGTGCCCTCCCAGCCGGTGACGGCCTGGTGCATCCTCGAACCCAGACCAGGAAACGGGGGCCGACGATGACCACGACGGAACGACAGCCAGGGCTGAGCGAGTTCGAGCAGCAGATGTACGACCACCTGCTCAACCACGTCCGCATCGAGGACGAGGTGCTACAGGGGTACGCGGCACTCGCCGACAGCGTCAAGGCCGGCTACGTGCGGTTCCTGCTCGACCTGATCGGCGAGGACGAGCACCGCCACCACGGGCTGTTCCTGCAGTGGGCCGACACGATCAAGGCCATGGGCCGGCTCGAGGAGGGCAGCATCCCCGTCATCACCCGCACCCCCGAGGCCGCTGAGCTCATCCCGATGTTCGAGGCGTTCATCAAGACCGAGCACGACGACCTCAAGGAGCTGAAGGCCCTGTCCAAGGAGGTCAAGGACTTCAAGGACACCACGCTGTGGGAGCTGCTCATCGAGATGATGGAGCTCGACACGCAGAAGCACATCAAGATCCTCACGTTCCTGCGGGACCACACCGAGAGCTAGCAGCTCCTCGCCGGCAACGACGTCGATTCTCGGTGCACTGAGTCGCAGCAATGCGACGGATGAGACCGAGAATCCGATGGCGCTGCCAGCATCCCGAGGGCGGTTCGCTGGCCGGAGCGTCGGGGCAGTTGGCTCGCCGTGACGGGCAGGGCGCCGCCGCCGAAGTCAGCCCTTGGCGGCGCGGAACCCGGCGTCGAGGTCGGCGAGGATGTCGTCGATCGACTCGATCCCGACGCTCAACCGGACGAGCTCGGGCCGCACGCCGGTGGCGAGCTGCTCTTCGACGGTGAGCTGGCTGTGGGTGGTGCTGGCCGGGTGGATGGCCAGGCTGCGCACGTCGCCGATGTTGGCCACGTGGCTGTGCAGCTCGAGCCCCTCGACGAACGAGCGGCCCGCCTCGATGCCGCCCTTGATGCCGAACGCGATGATCGAGCCGGCGCCGCGGGGCGCGTACTTCTGGGCCCGGGCGTACCACGGCGATGAGGGCAGGCCGGCGTAGGCGACCCACTCGACCTCGTCACGGCCGTCGAGGTAGCGGGCCACGGCCACCGCGTTCTGGACGTGGCGCTCCATGCGCAGCGACAGGGTCTCGATGCCCTGGATGAACAGGAACGCGTTGAACGGCGACACCGCAGCACCGAGGTCGCGCAGGCCCTGGATGCGGGCCTTGGCCACGTAGGAACCGTGGCCGAGGGCCTCCCAGATCTTGAGGCCGTGGTAGCTCGGGTCGGGCTCGGTGAACATCTTGTGGCGCCCGCTGGCCCCGAAGTCGAACGTGCCACCGTCGACGATGATGCCGCCGATCGAAGTGCCGTGACCCCCGATGAACTTGGTCGCCGAGTGCACGATGATGTCGGCGCCCCACAGGAACGGGTTGCACAGGTACGGCGAGGGGACGGTGTTGTCGATGATGAGCGGGATGCCCTCGGCGTGCCCGACGGCCGACACGCCCTCGAAGTCGAACACGTCGTTCTTCGGGTTGCCGATCGACTCGCCGTAGAAGGCCCGGGTGTTCGGGCGGATGGCGGCCCGCCAGGCGTCGAGATCGTCGGGATCGTCGATGAACGACACCTCGATGCCGAGCTTGGGCAACGTGTAGTGGAACAGGTTGTAGGTGCCGCCGTAGAGCGACGACGACGACACGATGTGGTCGCCGGCCTCGGCCAGGTTGAGGATCGCCAGGGTCTCGGCCGCCTGTCCAGACGCGGTGGCCAGCGCACCGACACCGCCCTCGAGCGCGGCGATGCGAGCCTCGAAGACCCCCTGGGTCGGGTTCATGATCCGGGTGTAGATGTTGCCCGGCTCGGCCAGCGCAAAGAGGTTGGCGGCGTGCTGGGTGTCACGAAAGACGTAGCTGGTCGTCTGGTAGATCGGCACGGCTCGCGCCCCGGTGGTCGGGTCGCTGTCGGCGCCGGAGTGGATCTGCTTGGTCTCGAAACCCCACGTGGTCATGGCCGCCAGCGTAGTGACCGAATCCCGACCAAACAAGTAAGGATTCGGCCACTGCCGGCCGGCAGCGGGGTCAGCCGCCCGAGACCTCGCTCACCTACTGCTTGCCCGCCGAGATCCAGGGCATCATCGCCCGCAGCTCGGCACCGGTCTTCTCGATCGGGTGGCGCCGGCCGGCCTCGCGCAGGGCGTTGAAGCGAGCCCGGCCCGACTCGCTCTCGGCCACCCACTCGTCGGCGAACTGACCGCTGCGGATCTCGGCCAGGATCGTGCGCATCTCGGCCTTGGTGGCGTCGTTGATGATCCGCGGTCCCCGGGTGACGTCGCCGTACTCGGCGGTGTCCGAGATCGAGTAGCGCATGCCGGCGATGCCCTCTTCGTACATCAGGTCGACGATGAGCTTCACCTCGTGGAGGCACTCGAAGTAGGCCATCTCGGGCTGGTAGCCGGCGTCGACGAGCGTCTCGAACCCGGCCTGCACGAGCGAGGTGAGCCCGCCGCACAGCACCACCTGCTCGCCGAACAGATCGGTCTCGGTCTCCTCGGTGAACGTCGTCTCGATCACGCCGGCGCGGGTACCGCCGATGGCATCGGCGTAGGACAGCGCCAGCTCCTTGGCCTTGCCGGAGGCGTCCTGCTCGACCGCGATCAGGCACGGGACCCCGCCGCCCTCGGTGTAGGTCCGCCGCACCAGGTGGCCGGGACCCTTGGGGGCGATCATGATCACGTCGACCCCGGCGGGGGGCACGATGCGGCCGAAGCGGATGTTGAAGCCGTGGGCGAACGCCAGGGCGTCGCCGGGCTTCAGGTTCGCTTCGATGTCGGCCTCGTAGGTCGCCTTCTGCTCGGTGTCGGGCATCGTCAGC
Source organism: Acidimicrobiales bacterium (assembly GCA_038244535.1). Lineage (GTDB taxonomy): Bacteria > Actinomycetota > Acidimicrobiia > Acidimicrobiales > Ilumatobacteraceae > JBBRTJ01. The sequence continues at coordinate 8,922 of JBBRTJ010000121.1, forward strand.
ATGATGACGTCGGCCTCGGCCGCGGCCACGGCCAACCACAACACCCACACCCCGACACCCAACCCCAACCCCCACAAACCCAAACCCACACCAAACCCCACCCCAAACAC
>JBBRTJ010000122.1:0-8826 GCA_038244535.1 Acidimicrobiales bacterium
GTCTCCTCTGCTCGACGTCTCGACAGCGTCGAGGCGTTCCTGCGCTCGTTGCGGCGGTCCGGCTCACGGACGCCCGACGGAGCTCCCACCATGTTCCTCCGGCAACCCCGCCGCGAGAAGGGCCGTTGGTCCCCCCCGGGGAGGCCTCGTTGGTGACCCGGCGGTGTTTGGGATGGACCAGATCTGGGCATGTTGAGGTCGGGAGAATGGTCTCCCAGAAAGCCCGAGGTTGGTCATGTACATCGGTGGCGGTCTCTTCGTCTTGATCCTGGTCGTGCTGCTGGTCGTCTTCGTGCTGCGGCGTTGAAACGAGAGCGCGGCACCGCTTGTCCCCACGCTCCGGTCTGATGGGGCTCGGCGACCATCGACGTCGTCGGGCAGGAGCAATCGTCGCCAGGACTGGCCCCGACGGGCCACGCATGCCGGCCCCGACGTGCCACGCATGCCGGCCACTACGTGCCAGGCATACCGGCCACTACGTGCCAGGCATACCGGCCCGTGAGGCCGAGTGCTGTGGCGGTCCTCGTCATGGTCGCCGCCCGTCCGTAACCGGTTCATCCGTTTGCGTCGCGACGTTGTCACTGAGCAGCAACGTCGCGACGCAAAGCGGCTCACAGCACGGGGGCGCCGTCGGGGAACCGGCGGGCTGGGGTGGAGGCCGTGGTGACGGTGAGTCGGCCTGTACGCGGGATTCTGTCCGGCGCCCGAAGGCGCTTCGGTGACCATCCATCTGTGCGGCCTACCTGGGGGTGCCCCGAAGGGCGGACGGGCAGCCCATGCCCCCTGCTTGGCCTTGCTCCGGGTGGGGTTTGTCAAGCCGTCCGGGTCGCCCCGGACGCTGGTGCGCTCTTACCGCACCGTTGCACCCTTGCCTGTGACGGCCCCGGTTGCCCGGAACCGTCCATCGGCGGTCTGTTCTCTGTGGCACTGTCCTGCGGGTCGCCCCGACTGGCTGTTGGCCAGCACCCTGCCCTGTGGAGTCCCGACGTTCCTCGACCAGGTCGATGCCTGACCGCGGTCACCCAGCTGACTCACCGTCAAGCGGGAGCATAGGGGCTACTTCGACGGCGAGTTCGAGTACTCGTAGGAGTTCTGGCCGAGTGCCCCGACCTGGGACTCAAAGACGCCCGGTACCTGGTAGTGGATCGGGATCTCGGGCACCGTGGTCGTGGTGGCACCCTCGGCCACCGTCGTCGTGGTGGACGTGGTCGTGGTCGCTCCGGCGGCGGTGGTCGTCGTGGGCACCACGGCGGGGTTGACCGCGGGCACGATCCGGAACTTGGGGAGCAAAGACGTGAGGATGGCCGAGTGGTGAGCCTCGATGGCGCCCACCGACATGGTCACGGCCCGGAGCTTGGGCTGGGACAGCAACGTCATGAACGAGCCGTAGGTGGCCGACGCCACGTCTTCGAGGGCCCGGGCGAAGTTGACGATGGCGTCGATCTGCGCCTGGCCGGACAGGGTCTTGATCGCCTCGAAGGCCGGCGCGATGACGTTGGTGTCGACCGCGACGTTGCTCGTCGGGAACGGCTCTCCGCCCAGCTCGCGGGTGGTGGCTTTGAACTGCTTGGCATGCTCGTCGTGCTGGTCGCTGAACAGCTTGGCCGCCGATGCGATGCCGGCCGGCAGCAGTGGGATGGCCGCGGTGTAGGCGGCGATGGCGCTGTACTCGAGCGACGAAGCGGTGCGCAGGAGCGTGATGTCGTCGATGACCCGTACCGGCGCTGCCGCCGTGCTCCCGGGGAGGCCGACCTGAGGGACGTTGGTGCTGGTCGTGGTCGAGCTGCTGCCACCGCAGGCGGCCAGGACAGCCGCCGAGGCGACCGAGAGCCCACCGAACACCAGGAACCGGCGCCGGGGGAGGGCGCCCAGGACCATGGCCTCTTTGTCCGCCTCGGTCACCAGCTCACCTTCGACCCTGCCGTCGGCGAACGCTCGTAGCAGCGCCTCGCGCCACACCGGCATCACCTCGGCCTGCTCGCGTCGAGATTCGGCCAGTTGCCGGCGCAGCTCGTCGTTGCTCGTGTCCATGGGGTGGCGGTTCTCCTAGAGCGTGATGGGGAAGTCGGCGGGCTTGGCGGCACCGTCGATGTTCTGGAACGAGGGTGAGAGCTGCGCCAGCGGCAGCCCGAGGGCCTGGCCGAGCACGACGGCTTGGCGTCCCTCGATGGCCATGATCGATGCGACCAGGTTGGCCAGCGAGGTCGACGCGATCTGTGACAGATACGACTCGTAAGTCGCGGTCATGACCCGTTCGACGGTCAGCAGCCCCTGCAACAGCACCTTGGGGTCAGAAGTGCTGATCAGCGGGGCGCCGTACTTCTTGACGAACGACTGGTTGACGAGGCCCACGGTCGCCGTGCCCGCCAGGGACGTGAAGGCGTCGGCGTACTCGCGGTGGTGCTCACGGAACGTGGCGACCGGGGCCAACACCGCAGGGTCGAGCTTGGCCGAGCTCTCGGCGTTGGCATACACCTGCACGATCGCCAGCTCGATGCTCTGCACGAAGGCGATGATCCTCAGGTCGTCCGTCGTTGGGCTGCGGGGCGGTGCCGTGGTCGTGGTGGCGGGCACCGCAGTCGTTGTGGTGCCAGTCGCAATGGGGACGACCCCAACGGTGGTGGTGGTGTCAGCGGCGGAGGCCACGCCCGACAGAAGCGAACCACCGGCCGCGGCCGCTCCGGCGGCGAGACCACCGAACCCGAGCGCTCGAAGGAACCCTCGGCGCGAGGCGTGGTCCGCGAGCGCGGCCGCATGCTCGGCGGCGACGTCGTCGGTCAGGTGCTGCAGGTCGTTGGTGTCCACAGAAACAGTCTCCTGGAAGGGGCGTCAGCCGGTGACCTCGACGGTGCCACGCATGGTGACGTGGATCCCGCAGATGTACGAGAAGGTGCCGGCGGTCTTGAACGTGAACGAGAAGCTGTCGCCGACGCCGAGGGAGTCGGAGCGAAAGACGTCGTTGTCACCGGCGATGAGGTGATCGACGTCGTCACCGTTGGTCCAGGTCACCTTGTCACCGATCTTGACCTTGGTGGTGGAGGGCTGGAAGGCGAAGTCCTTGATGGTCACCGCTCCCGGCGCGGCCACCACCGTGGTGGTGACCGCCGGAGCGGTGGTGGTGGTGGCCGATGCAGCAGTCGTGGTCGTCGCCGCGATGGTCGTGGCGCCAGGAGCCGCCGTCGTGGTGGCCTTCGCGGTGGTCGACGACGAGGACGACGAGGACGACGAGGACGACGACGAGCTGCAGGCGGCCAGCGGCACGATGGCCAGCACCGCTGTGACAGCCCATCCGAGGCGCCGGCGACGGCTCGTCGCTCGGTTCAGGTCGATGGTCGATCGGTGCATGGGTGACTCACTCTAGAAGTCGAGCGCGGACAGGTCGGGAATCCACTGCCGAGCCCGGTCGACGGCGGCTTGCCACGCGGCACGGGCGGGAGGCGACGACGGCTCGACCACCACACTCGGGCGCCAGGCGGCGGCGATGTCGTCGAGGCCACCCCAGGTGCCGACGGCCATGCCGGCGAGGAAGGCGGCTCCGAGCATCGTGGCCTCGGGAACGGGCGCCACCTCGACCGGGCGGCCGGTGGCGTCGGCGAGGGCTTGGATGAAGGTTGGGTTCACGCTCATGCCGCCATCGACCCGCAACGACGCAATGGCGATCCCGGCATCAGCTTCGGCAGCTTCGACGAGGTCGGCACCGCGCTGAGCGATGCCCTCGAGCACGGCTCGGACCACCTCGGCGCGGCCCGTACCCCGGGTGAGCCCGACCAGGGTGCCGCGTGCCCCGTAGTCCCAGTAGGGCGTGCCGAGGCCGAGCAGCGCGGGCACGAACATCACGCCGCCCGTGTCCGAGCACCGCGCGGCGACGTCGTGGCTCTCGGCCGCATCATCGATGAGGCCGAGATCGTCGCGGAGCCACTCGACGTTGGTGCCGGCCGACAACATGATCGCCTCGACCCCCCAGGTGACCTCGCCGCGATGTGACCAGCACACGATCGGGAACGTGCCGTGGGGCCCGCGGGCGGCGTGCGCGGGCGGCTCTGGACCGAGGTTGACGTCGAGCATGCCGCCCGTGCCGAAGGTGATCTTGGCCTGGCCGGGGCGCACGCAGCCCTGGCCGAGCAGCGAGGCCTGCTGGTCGCCGGCCATCCCGCCGATCGGGGGACTGCCGGGCAGCGCGGAGGCCGTGCCGATCACCCCGAACGAGTCGACGACGGTGGGCATCATCGAGGCCGGGATGCGCAGCCGGTCGAGCATCGAGTCGCTCCACCCTGATGCATCAGGGCGCAGCAGACCGCCGATGGCGGCGTTGGTGAGGTCGGTGACGTGGAGCGCGCCGTCCGACAGGTTCCACGCCAGCCACGAGTCGACCGTGCCGAAGCACAGGTCACGGTGCCGCTCGGGGTCGTGGGCGTCGAGCAACCACGCGAGCTTGGTGGCTGACTGGTTCGGGGCAAGGCGAATGCCCTCGGCGCCAAGGGTCAGGCACTCGACGATGGTGCGCAGATCCTGCCAGCCGAGCGCCGGTCCGATCGGCTCGCCGGTCGCCCGGTCCCACACGATGGTGGTCGTGCGCTGGTTGGCGATGCCAACGGCGTCGACCGGCCCCGCTTCGGCGAGCGCCATGCGGGCCAGGTCGAGGGCGGCGTCGGCCAGGGCGCGGGCATCGACCTCGACCAGGCCGGGGGCCGGGGTGGTCGGCAGCAGGGGACGTTGGTGGAGGCAGGCCACCGATGCGTCGGGGCGCACCACGGCGGCCCGCAAGCTGCTGGTGCCGACGTCGATCACGAGCACGCTCATCAGTCGTCGCTCCTTTGGTCGTCGGTGATCTGGCCGGTTTGGGTGCCGGGGCGGGTGGCTGGCATCCGACCGGCGAGCCAACCGCCGAGCAGCCCACCGATGGTCCCGGCCAGCAACGACAGCAGGAGGCTGGAGGCCACCCGTCCCCAGTTGATGGTCTCGTTGCTGATGGTGCGGCGGGCGATGCCGATCATCTGCACGCCCACGAACACGATGAGCGCAGTGGCGATGCCGTGGGTGAGGGGAGCGCCGCTGCGCTGCACCCATGCGGCGCAGCCGGCGCCGAGCACGAGCCCGGCCAGCACGAGCACCGGGAACAGCACGGTCCAGCCGTCGTTCGACGCACCCGGCGCGTCGTCGACGAACAGCAGCCCGACGAGCGCCGCAGGTACGGCGATGCCGGCGGCGATGAACACCCCTTGGCGCAACGCCTCCCGATCGAGATCGATGGTCAGGGCCACGGTACGGCGCCGAACGACGAGGGCAGCCCGAGCTTGCCGGGGTTGAGGATGCCGTGGGGGTCGAGGGTCGCCTTGAGCTCGCTCAGCACCTGGTAGCCGCCGCCGAGTGCCTCACGCAGGAAGCGGCCGCGATGCAGACCCACGCCGTGGTGGTGGCTGAGGTTGCCGCCGTGGGCGAGCACCGCCCGGGTCCCCGCGTCCCACAAGGCGACGTAGGTCGCCTCTCGCTCCTCGGGGGGCGGCGTGGCCGCGAACGTGAAGTAGAGGCAGGCGCCCGAGGTGTAGGCGTGCGACTGGTGGCAGGTGGCGGCCCGGGCGTGGGGCACGGCGAGCAGCGCGACCCGTGCTGCGTCGAAGATGCCGGGAAGCGCGGCCCATGGCGCCGCGATCTCCATCGTGTCGACCACGAACCCCTTCTGCGTCAGTGCTTCCAGGGCGCTGACGTCGTTGCGGTGGTGCATCCAGGCCTCGACCAGCTCGACGTCGAGCACGCGGGCGGATGCGCACTCGTCGGTCACGACGGCCATGGCCGCGTCGACGATGATCGGGTCGCCCTCGTCGAGCACGAGCAGCACGTTGACGGTCCCGTCGGTGCCGTGCGAGCGCTTCGATTCGGCCTCGTCGTACAGGCGCAGCACGGCCGGTGTGGCGCCTCGACGAAGGATGCGCCGGCAGGCGTCGAGCCCCTCGCCGAAGGAGGCGAACCCGTAGGCGGCCCGACGCTCGGCTGGCGGCACCGGATGGGCCCGCAGCCGTGCGCCGGTGATGACGCCGAGCGTGCCCTCGGACCCGACGAAGAGCTGGGTGAGATCGGGACCGGTGGCGGACTTGGGGGCTCCGCCGGTCGTGAGCCGCCGCCCAGAGGCGAGCACCACGTCGAGCCCGAGCACGATGTCGTCGATCGTGCCGTAGCGGGTCGAGTACTGCCCGGCACTGCGGCACGCGAGCCACCCTCCCACCGTCGACAGCTCGATCGACTGCGGCCAGTGCCCGAGGGTGAGGCCGTGGTCGGCCCGCAGCGTGCGTTCGAGGTCGCCACCGAAGGTGCCTGGCAACACGTCGACGGTGAGCGAGGTGTCGTCGACCGAGACGATGCCCGCCATCGACGTGAGGTCGAGGGCGACGCCGCCGAACAACGGGATGCTGGCGCCACAGACGCCGCTGCGACCGGCGACGGTGGTGACCGGCACCTGAGCGGCATCGCACAGGTCGAGCACCGCCGCGACCTCGTCGGCCGAGCGGGGTCGGGCCACGACCGAAGCCAGGGCGCCGACCTGTCCGTCGAGCGCCCAGACCATCGCCAGGGGCCACCAGTCGCGACTGGCTTCGGCTCGGTCGCCGTGCTCGACGCTGAGGTCGGGGCACGCGGCCCGGAGGCGATCGAGGAGACGGCCCGTCACCGCGACCTGGTTCGTGTGGATCCGGGCCGACGCCTGCTCGGCGCCCCCTTCAAGGGCGATCGGCGCCGTCGGTCGGCCCATCGCGGTCAGGCGCCCAGCGCAGTGTCGAGCGCCGTCTCGGGCAGGTGGGCGCTGGTCCGTTCGTAGGCGATGGCCGCCTCGTACGAGGCGATCTCGGCCTTCACGCGAACCTCGTCCCAACCCAGTTCGGGGGCGATCAGTGCGGCCACCGACGGCGCCGCCGCGGCTGATGCGTCGCGGGCGAGGAGCCGAGCCCGGGTTCGGCGGCTGAGGACGTCGTCGAGGGTCTGGGCCATCTCGAAGCGCACCGCGTAGATCGCCTCGGCCCGAAGGTAGGGGAGGCCGGCCACGAGGGGCTCGGCGAGATCGGGATCACCGGCCGCGAGCGAGCGGACGATGGCGGCCTCGGTGCCGTAGCGCCGGGCCAGGTGCTCGTCGGCCGACCCCGCGGGCGGCGCCGTGAAGCCGTGGGCGCCGACGAGCTCGAGCCGGCGGGTGCGACTGCGCCCGCCGCGGCCGAGCAGGTGGCGCACCTCGTCGATGGCATCGACGGCCATGCGGCGGTACGTGGTGAGCTTGCCGCCGGTCACCGTCACCACGCCGCTGGGGCTGGCGATCACCGCGTGGCGGCGGGACAGGTCGGCGGTCTTGCCGCCGCCAACGCTGTTGACCAGGGGCCGCAGCCCTGCCCAGGTGCCGACGATGTCGGACTCGGTGATCGTGGTGGTGATCGCGGCGTTGACCGCCCGGAGCACGTAAGCGATGTCCTCGGGCGTGCACTGAGGGTCGTCGAGCGGGCCGTCGTAATCGGTGTCGGTGGTGCCGATGTAGGTGAGCTCGCCCCACGGCACCACGAACAGCGATCGCTTGTCCTCCTTGACCGGGATGACGGCCGCGATGTCGTTGCGCACCTTGGCCCACGGCACGGTGATGTGGATGCCCTTGGCCGGGCGGATCGTGTCGGGGTTGGCGCCTTCGTCGAGGGCGCGGACGTCGTCGCTCCAGACACCGGCGGCGTTGACGATCACGTCGCAGCGCACGTCGATGCGCTCGCCGTCAGCCTCGACCACCGCACCACGCACCTTGTCGTCCGGACCCTTGGTGACCGCCACGAGCGAGGCGTAGGTGGCCACCGCGGCACCGTGCTGGGCGGCAGTCCGGGCCACTGCCAGGCAAAGGCGGGCATCGTCGGCCTGGGCGTCGTAGTACAGGTAGGCGGAGGTCAGCTTGTCGGCCGGCAAGGTCGGCATGTGAGCGAGCGCCTCGTCCTTGTGCAAGCGCTTGTGGAGCTTGCCGATGCGAGCGCCACCGGTGAGGTCGTACATCCACATAGCGCTGCCGAGGGCGCGGGCGATCTTGGGGTTGACGACGCCGCCCTTGGACATGATCGGGATCATGAACGGCATCAGGCGCACGAGGTGCGGGGCGGTGTGGCGCAGCCGCTGGCGCTCGGCGAGCGCTTCGTACACCAGTGCCACTTCGCCTTGTTGGAGGTAGCGCAGGCCGCCGTGCACGAGCTTCGAACTGCGTGACGACGTGCCGGAGGCCAGGTCGTGGCGTTCGATGAGGGCGGTGCGCAGACCGCGACTGGCGGCATCGAGTGCACATCCCACCCCGGTGATGCCACCGCCTACGACGAGGACGTCGAAGCGCTCGGACCCGAGACGGGCGAGCGACTGGGCGCGATCGAAAGGCGCAGCGGGCATCGGGCGAAGTGTAGGAGCCGGTCGGCTGAGCCCGGCGACCGTGGGGTGGTCCGGAGAGGCCCTCCGACTCAGCAGCCCCTTGTTGTTAGCAAGTGTTGTCGTTTGAGGGGGATGGCCCCTAGCCTCACCTCATGCGATCGCCGGCCGAGTTGACCGAGGTGTTCCGGGCCCAGGGCCTCAAGATCACGCCTCAGCGCCAGGCCATCTTCCGGATCCTCCACGACAACGAGGCCCACCCCACGGCCGAATCGGTGCACGCCCGGGTCGTGGCCGAGCTGCCTGCGGTGTCACTGCGCACCGTGTACCAGACGCTCAACGACCTTGCCTCGATGGGTGAGCTCCAGGCGCTCGACCTCGGCACCGGGGCGACCCGGTTCGACCCGAACACCGGCGAGCACCACCACCTCGTCTGTGAGCACTGCGGCCTCGTGCTCGACA
>JBBRTJ010000123.1:0-8437 GCA_038244535.1 Acidimicrobiales bacterium
GGCGATCACGTGCAGGCGCAGCTCCCGAACGACGGGGACCTGCTGCCCGGGCTTGGTCTTGATGGTCACCCGCAGCACGGCGCGGTCGTCGCCGACAGACTGCACGCCGAGCACCTCGGGCGGCTCGAGCAGCAACGGGCCAATGGTCGGCACGTCGTAGAGCTCTCGGGCCACGGCGTCGAGCCGGTCGGCCGCCTCGCCGACGTCGGCGTGCAGGGCGATCGGCACGTCGAGGATGGCCTTCGACCAACCCTGGCTGAGGTTGCCCGCCCGCTGGACCTGGCCGTTGGGCACGTGCCACACCCGGCCCTGGTCATCGCGCAGCTTCGTGGCCCGCAGCGTGATGCGCTCGACCGTACCGATGGCCAAGCCGAGGTCCACCGTGTCGCCCACGCCGTACTGGTCCTCGGCCACCACGAACATGCCGGCCAGCAGGTCCCGGACGAGCTGCTGGGCGCCGAACGCCAGTGCGCCACCGATGATCGTGGCCGCCGTGACGAAGCTGGCGACGTTGATGCCGAGCTCGGACAAGACGGCGAAGATCGCGATCATCACGATCAACCCCGTCGCGAGCCCTTTGAACACGCCGGCAAGGGCGTCCGCGCGTCGCTGGGCTCGCATGTCCTCGTCGTCGACGGTCACGAGGTCGCGGACACGCATCGCGCCCTGGATGCCGTGGCCGATGGCCCGCCTCGCCACCAGGTTGCCGATGAGCGCCAGGACGACGATCAGGAGGATCTGACACGGCACGATCAGGTGCCACCTTTGAAGCGTCTGGTACCACTCGGGGGGATCCTCGCTGGACAGCACGACCGGTACCACGGCGGGTGAACCTACCGGCCGACAGCCGCCCGGTACGGTTCACGGTCGTGTCCGATGAGCCGCGACGACGTTCGATGCGCCGCACGTGGCCGCAGCGGTTGCTCGTCGGGGCCAACCTCGGTGTCGTCAGTGCGTGTCTCCTGGCGGCCTTCGGGCTCTGGTACGGCAACAACCGGTTGGGCGAGCTCGAGCGCGTGGTCATCACCCACGACCAGAGCACCCTGAGCCACGACGCGAGTGCAGCGACCGGCACGACCGAGCCCACCGTCTCGGGCTCGGGGGGGGCGCAGAACTTCCTCCTCGTCGGCTCCGACAGCAGGGCCTGCATCGACCCGACCTCACCGTACGCGGGCGCCTTCACCGACGGCTCCTACGGCGGCCAGCGCAGCGACTCGATCATGATGCTGCGGGTCGACCCATCGGCCAACGCGGCCGCCATCTTGTCGTTCCCTCGCGACCTGTGGGTCAAGATCGCCGGCACGGGTCGCAGCCAGCGCATCAACACGGCGTTCAACCACGATGACCCCAGCCAGCTCGTCAAGACCATCGAGCTGAACTTCGGCCTGCGCACCGACCACTACCTCGAAGTCGACTTCTGCGCCTTCAAGCACCTGGTCGACGACGTCGGCGGTGTCAAGGTCCCCTTCGCCCTCCCCACCCGCGACCGCAACACCGGGCTCAACGTGACTGCTCCGGGGTGCGTGCTGCTCAGCGGTGACGCCGCCCTGGCCTACGTACGCTCTCGCGAGTACCAGGTCAACGACGGCAAGGGTTGGAAGTACGACCCCTCCTCCGACTACGGCCGGATCCGGCGCCAGCAGGACTTCATCCGCCGCGTGATGCAAAAGGCCATCGACCGGGGGGCCCGCAACCCGGCAGTGCTCAAGAGCCTGATCGACACTGCGGTCAAAGACGTCCGGGTCGACGATCAGCTGACCGTGTCCGATCTGTTCGACCTCGGCAACAGGCTCCGCGACTTCGATCCCGGCACCGTTCAGGCGTACACGATCGAAGGTGTGGGGACCGTCATCGGCGGTGCCGCCGTCATCCGCCCCACGCTCGACGCCCCGCAGACCAAGCAGGTGCTGCAGATCTTCTCGGGCAAGGCCAAGCTCGTGGGCGCCACCACCCCGACGACGAACCCAGCCGACGCATCGACGAAGGCGGCCTCGTCGACGACATCGACGACGTCGACGACGCTGGCGCCCACCACCACGACCCGCCGGAACGGCTCGGGCTCCGGCGGCACGGCCAGGACCACCACCAGCACCACCTCGACCACCCTCGATCCGGCCACCCTGCCGACCGTCGTTGTGCCGACCACGGTCGGCCTCGGGATTCTGCCTCCCAACGACCCCACCTGCCGCTAGCGGCGGCGCGCCGTCCGGCCATGCCCTCCCGGTTCGGCAGCATCAGCGGCCGGCGCGGAGTCAGCGGCTAGAACCTTGCGATGGCGACTTGGCGATCGTGGCCGAAGCGGTTGGTGGCGATGGCCCTCGTGCTCGAGGTGGGCGTCGTCGTCTACGTGGCCTCGGCCATCGTCGGCACCGCGCTCGCCGATCTCGACCAGTCCGTCGACGGCATCGATCGGCTCCGCCGCCTGACCGTGCTGCTCAGCCTGCAGATCACGACGATGCTGCTCGTCGTGGTGGTCCTGGTGGCGCTGGCCGATGCACTGTCCGACGAGGCGGAGGAACGGCCCACGCTCGCCGACGCCGTGCTCCAGGTGGTGGCCACCATCGCTTGCCTCATCTCGATCGGCGGGGTGCTGGCCGTCGTTGATCTCGTGGTGAACCAACCCAACGACGAGAGCGGCGCCCAACTGTGGGCCAGCCTCGGGGTGCGGGTCGCAGGCACGGTGGTCGCTGCGGGCCTGGCCTGGTTCGCCGTGGAGGAGCTGCTCGACTCAGGCTGGGTCCCGCCCGACGACGAACCTGCCGGCGACGGTGCCGACGGCCTTGCGGCGGTCGCCGCCGCCGGGGGCCACGGTCGCGATGCCGGTGCCTTCACCGGGAGCGACACGCCACTCGAAGTGGCCGCTGGGACCGAGGAGTGGCGACCGCCGACCGACCCGTTGCGCTAGCCGGTGCGTCTGCGAAGTGGCGGGGTGGCGTCAGCCGCCCAGATCGGGCGTGGATTCCGTTCGGCGTTCGGTGAGACTCGAAGCATGTCCATCCGGCTGAAGCGTCCAACAATGGCCGACCTCCAGCTCCTGGCCAAGGCTGGGCGGTCGGACTCGCTCACGTACGAGCCAATCGGCATCTCCGACAAGAGCGAAGCGCCAGCGGGCTATCGCCTCGACCGGTGGTCGCGCACGCTCGGCGCGTCTGATGACGTCTTCAACAGCGCCGCACAGGCCCTTCGAGCGTGGCAAGTTCATCGCGGCGCTGGCCTCATCGTGTGCGACGAAGGTCCACCCAACGTCGACGATGTCGTCGCCATGGCAGCGCCGCTCCCGCTCGGCTTCATCGAAGTTGTCTGCCGTGTCGTCGCCGTCATCGACGAGCCACATCGGTTCGGGTTCACCTACGGCACGCTCAGCGTCCATCCCGAACAAGGCGAGGAATCCTTCACCGTGGTCCGACAGCAAGACAGAACCGTCGTGTTCGAGATCGCCGCAGCCTCGCGACCTCGCCATGTTCTCGCCCGCGCCTGCCCCCCGGTATCGAGACTCCTCCAACGATCAGCGACCACCCGCTACCTCGACGCGATGAGCTCGGCGGCCAGCACCTGACCGACCAGCCGTGCCCGAGCAGTACGGCAGTTCTGTACGCGCTAGCGGACGCCGCTCGTGCAGGTCTCGTACTCCTGCCACAGAGGATCACCACGTTGCCGCAAGGTATCCGTTGTTACGTTCGATGGCGCGACAAGCACGCAACCCGCCAGACCACTTTGCGCTGTCCTCGATCGCCAGCCGGACTTGTAGGTCACCGAGATGTCATGCACTCGATACACCCCAGGTGCTGAGGACCGCACCGTTGCGACGAGCCACGTACTTCGCGCCGGATCGTGATTCACCAGAACGCCTCGAACTGGACGGGTCTGCCAGCTTGGAGCAAGCGGGCCATGCCACGTACCGAAACCCGACGTCACCGAACCTTCGTAGGCGGACCACACCAAGGTCGCTGCCGGTGTCACAGTGGCCTCGACACCTTGAAGTTCCGCACCAGTGCCATCAGCGCCGAGTTCGACGCCGAACGACGCTTCCTCACCATTGCGGACTGCCACCCCAACACGATCGCCCCCTTGAGCACTCACGAACGTGCCCCCTGCGAACCACCACACACTGAGCGACGCGAGCGACGCAACCGCGACCAGGAGAGGCCCGGCGATGCTTCGCCAGGGTCGCGACGAAGAGGGCAATTCGATACGTCGCTCACCCTCGATGGAGACGATCGTCACGAGCGCATATTGCCCCTTCGGCGGTCGCTCTGCCAGCCGTCGCTGTCACACAAGGGTCGACTCCCGGAGCACCTCACTCTTTGACCGACGCACCACGAGCGCTTCCCTGGGCCGAGGCGGTCAGGAAGGCAGGAGGCGGGCAAGGGCGCCGGGGAGGTCACTCGGGCCGCTGACCGTGACGCACACGGCACCAACCAGCGCGGCCAGCGCTTCGGCCTCGGCACTGTCGTCCGTGGGGGCCACGATGAACACCTCGTCGAGCGCCCGCGCCGCAGCAACGACGTCACCGTCGACGGTGGCACGGCAGTCGGACAGCAAGATCGCGATCTTACGGCCGGCCCGCGATCGTTGCAGTTGCAACGATGCCACCCGTAGGGCACCGGCCACATCGGTGGTGCCGAAGCCGCGCAGGGCCAACAAGTCGATGACCACCGCCTCGGGGCCGCGGGGCACGTCCTGCGACTTGGCCACGACGGCGTCCTTGCCGAAGGCGATCACGATTTAGTCCTCCGGCGCCCGCCAGGCGACCGCGGCGGCCGCCACCGCCGCCGTCGCCAACCGCTCCCCGCCCATCGACCCACTGCGGTCGACGAGCAGGCACAGCGCCGTGCCCGGACGGTGCCACGCCCGCGCCCGGAGCTCGTCGAGATCGGGCGCACCACCGTGGGCCGCAGCGACGGCGACCGCATCAATGCTGGCGTCGACGTCGAGGTCACCCTCCCCACCGTCAAATCGTTGCAAACGCAACTTCCCTACCCCTCGGGGCCGGGTGGGGCCTCGCCGGGACAGGTCAACCACCACGCGGCCGGCCAAGCGCCGGGCCAGCTCGCGCAGGCGCTGATCGGTGGCTCCCGTCAGGTCGGCCAGCAGCGCCATCGCCGCATCAGGGTCGTCAGCCATCGCTTGGTCGAAGGCGTCTTCGTCGAGCTCGCCCACCTCGGGGCTCACGTCGTCGAACTGCTCGTGGCGCTGCAGCTCGCGCCGGCTCATCGACTTCTTCGAAGCCTGCTCGACCGCGGCCTCGGTCCCCTCCTTGATCGACGGCAGGTCGCCCCCTAGGGGGCGAGGGATTTTCCCCCGTCGCCGGACTCCCGGGTGGACGGCACGAAGACCGTGGCGAAGAGCTCGCGGATGACGTCCTCCGAGGTGCGGTTGGCACCCTCGCGCACCCGCACCCGACCGCTGAGCGCCACGAGCGCGGCGTCGAGCGACACGATGGCCATGGTCGGCGGGTGGCCCCGCAACACCGACAGCGAGGCGGCCACCAGCGTCATGTCGATGGCGCCACGCACCGACGAGCCGGTGCGCAGGTCGGCGTGGCTGCGCGTCCGCCGCACGAGGTCCACGACCCGTCCGACCCACACCGGGTCGACGGCGGCCTCACCAGCGGCCCGCACCACCACGGCGACCTCGTCGTCGGCGCTCTGGTAGTCCATCGACAAGCGGCAGGTGCGGTCGTACACGGCCGACGAGATGCGGGCCGTGCCCACCGCATCGAACGGGTTCATGGCTGCCACCAGGCGGAACTGTGGGGCAGCGACCACCCGGCCGAGGCGGGGCACGTGCAGCTCGCCCTCGCTCATCACGGTGATGAGCACGTTGAGCGTCTCTTCGGGGATGCGGTTGATCTCCTCGACGTACAGCAGGCTGCCGTCACGCATGGCGGTGACGAGGGGACCGTCGACGAAGATGTCGGGCGTGTAGCCCTCGGCCAGCACCCGGGCCGGGTCGAAGTGGCCCACCAGCCGAGCGGGGGTCAGCTCGGCGTTGCCCTCGACCAGCTCGAACCCAAGTCCCAGCTCGTCGGCGACGGCGCGCAGCAGCGTGGACTTCCCGGTGCCGGGCGGCCCCTCCAGCACGATGTGGCGGCCGGCGGCAAGCGCCGCCACCACCAGCTCGAGCTCTCGTGTGCGCCCCACCACTCGCAGCGCGAGGCGGTCGAGCAGGGTGGCGTCGATCAAGCGACAGCCCTTTCAGTAGACGATGACGCCACGGATGTTCGTGCCGTCGCGCATGTCCTGGTAGCCCTCGTTGATGCCCTCGAGGGGGTAGGTCTTGGTGATCAGCTCGTCGAGCTTGAGCTGGCCCTCGCGGTACAGGCTGAGCAGCTTGGGGATGTCGGCCCGGGGGTTGAGCGAGCCGAAGATCGTGCCCTTGATCTCCTTGTTGTACATGGCCAGCTCGAACAGGCTCACCGAGGCCTCGGTCTGGGTCATGGGCGCCACCCCGGTGACCACGATGGTGCCGCCCTTGCCGCACAGCGCCATGGCCCCGGCCATCAGCTCGCCGTACATCACACCCGGCGTCATGATCACCTTGTCGGCCATCTGGCCGTACGTCATCTCCATCACCGCGGGCATCGCCTCGTCCATGGACGCATAGGTGTGCGTGGCCCCCAGCTCCTGCGCCTTCTCGCGCTTGAACTCGATGGGGTCAACCGCGATGACGCGCTTGGCGCCGGCCATGCGGGCACCCTGTACGGCGTTGATGCCGATGCCGCCGATCCCGACGATCACGACGGTGTCACCGGGCGCCACGTCGGCGCGCACGGCGGCCGAACCCCAGCCGGTGGCCACGCCGCAGCTGACGAGGGCGACGGCTTCGAGCGGGTAGTCGGCGTCGACCTTGATGACGCTGTCCTCGGCCACGCAGGCGTGGTTCGAGAAGGTGCCGACCTTGGCCATCAGCATCAGGTCCTCGCCCCGGAGGCGGTGGCGGCTGGTGCCATCGGTGATCATGCCCCGCACCATGGCGCCGGCCCCGGCGTCGCACAGGTTCTGCTTGCCGGTCGAGCAGTAGCGGCATCGGCCGCAGCTCGGGATGAACGAAGCGCTCACGTGATCGCCAGGCGCCACGGTGGTCACGCCGGGACCCACCTCGACGACGATCCCGGCGCCCTCGTGCCCACCCACGATCGGGAAGAACGACGGCGAGCCCATCATCGCCAGCATCTCGGGCGTGGGCACCATGTCGCCGGTGACGAAGTGCTCGTCGGAGTGACAGAGGCCGGCGGCCTTCCACTCGACCAGCACCTCACGGGCCTTCGGGGCATCGACCTCGATCTCCTCGATCTGCCATTCCTGGTTGATGCCGTGCAACACGGCGGCCTTGGTCTTCACGAGCTTCCCCCCGGATTCGCGGTCAGTGCTAGCTCGGACCCTATTCGCTCACCGGGCCCGCCATCACTGCCGGCCCGGTCATCGCTGCCGAGCTCGAGAAGTGGCGAGCCTCGGTGCACTTGGCGCGCTCACGCTCGCCAGTTCCTACGCGGTGGCACACTCTGGAGCCATGGCCACGCCCTTGATCACGCAGCCGGTCACCGAGGTCATCACCAGGACCGATGAGCGGACCGAGACGGGCGAGCCGCTCGCCGCTCACATCGTCAAGGTGGGACCGGGCGAGAGTGCGGCGGCCAAGGTGCTCGAGGCGCGCCTCTACGGCTACCCGGTCGAGGCACTGTGCGGCCACGTGTGGGTGCCGTCGCGCGACCCGCGTCAGCTGCCGATGTGCGAGAAGTGCAAGGACATCTACGAGGCCTACAAGGCCTTCAACGATGGGCTGAACGACAAACCCGACGACTGATCACGATCAATCGTCGGGTTTGGTTGTCTCGGTTGGCACTCTTCGGCGTTCGTCAGTCGTAGATGAGCACGCCGCGGATGTTCTTGCCGTCGCGCATGTCCTGGTAGCCGTCGTTGATGTCCTCGAGCGGGTAGGTCTTGGTGACCAGGCCGTCGAGGTCCAGTTGACCCTCGCGGTACAGGCCGAGGAGCTTGGGGATGTCGGCGCGGGGGTTGCCCGAGCCGAACAGTGAGCCCACGACCTGCTTCTCCATGAGGGTCAGGTCGAGGAGGCTGACGTTCGCGGTCATCTCCATGGCGGGGTGGATGTTGGTGACCACCACGCGGCCCCGCTTGGCCGCCAGCGACAGGGCCCCGGCCAGCATCTGGCCGTCGCCCACGCCCATGGTCATGATGACCTTGTTGGCCATCGTGCCCCACGTGATCTCCTGCAGCAGCGGGAGGGCTTCCTCGATCGAGGCCGCCGTGTGGGTCGCGCCGAACTCCATGGCCTTCTCACGCTTGAACTCGACCGGGTCGATGGCCACGATGCGCTTGGCGCCGGCCAGGCGGGCACCCTGGATGGCATTGGCGCCGATGCCACCGACGCCCACGACGGCCACCGTGTCACCGGGGGCCACGTCGGCGGCGTA
>JBBRTJ010000124.1:0-8273 GCA_038244535.1 Acidimicrobiales bacterium
CCACATCTGGCGGCTCGCAGCCCCAGATCCGCCGATCGCCGATCTGCTCGGGCCGGCGTGGGGAACGGGGGCTGGAACCGGCCGCATCTGGCCGTTCGCAGCCCCAGATCCGCCGATCGCCGATCTGCTCGCGCCGGCGTGGGGAACGGGGGCTGGAACCGGCCGCATCTGGCTGCTCGTAGCCCCGGATCCGCCGATCGCCGATCTGCTCGCGCCGGCGTGGGGAACGGGGGCTGGAACCGGCCACATCTGGCCGTTCGCAGCCCCGGATCCGCTAGCGCCCGAGGGGGAACGGGGGGTCGGAACGGGGAGAGCGGCGGGCTCAGGAAGGGTGGGTTCAGAGGCCGGGCGGGCTTGGGCCAGGCCGGGCTCAGGCGGGCTGGGTCGAAGTGGCGGCTGGTGGTGACGGGGGTGGGCCGAGGAGGTCCCAGCGGTTGCCGAAGTGGTCGCGGAACACAGCCACCGAGCCGTAGACCTCGTGACGGGGGGCCTCGAGGAGCTCGACCCCGGCGGCCACCATGCGGCGGTGGTCGGCCTCGAAGTCATCGGTGCGCAGGAAGAACGCAACGCGGCCGCCGGTCTGGTCGCCGATGCGCGCCAGCTGGGCCTCACCCGCGGCCCGGGCCAGCAGCAGCCCCGTCTCGATGGCCCCGGGTGGCCGCACGACCACCCACCGCTTGCCGTCGCCCTGCGCGGTGTCCTCGGCCAGCTCGAAGCCGAGCGCCCCGCAGTAGTGGGTGATCGCGTCGTCGTAGTCGGGCACGACGATGGTGACGAGGGCCAGGTGAGCCATGGTCGCAGTCTCCCCGAACGCGTCGGCCCCGGGGCAGTGCAGTGAACGCTGTGTAAAACGGCGGCCGGGCCACGAGTGGTCTGACCATCAGTCCAAGACGAGCGGCTACGGTGTCCGCATGGGCAACGTGAGAGGCGAGCCGTGACTGTGCTGACCCCAGAACTGCTTGCTTCGTTCGACGCGTCGATCACCGATGTGGCAGCCGCAGTCACCATGCCGCCGGTGGTCTACACGAGCGACGACTTCCTGGCCTTCGAACGAGAGGCGCTCTTCACCCGCGAGTGGCTGTGCGTCGGCGTGGCCAGCGCCATCGTCGAGCCCGGCGACTACCTCCAGGTCAACCTCGCAGGCGAGCCGGTGATCGTGGCCCGCGGGAAAGACGGCGAGATCCGAGCCTTCAGCGCGGTGTGCCAGCACCGCGGCATGCAGCTGGTCGATGCACCCGGGTCGTGCACCACGTTCACCTGCCCCTACCACCACTGGGTGTATGGGCTCGACGGCCGCCTCCTGGGTGCGCCGGCGATGGAGCGCACGCTCGAGTTCGTCAAGTCCGACTTCGGCCTCCCGCCGCTGCGCGTCGAGGTGTGGCAGGGCTTCGTGTTCGTCAACCTCGACCCCGATGCGACCCCACTGGCTCCGACGCTGTCGCGCTACGAGCCGTTCCTCGAGCACTACGACCTCGAGCACGCCGTGTGCCCAGGCACCTTCACGCTCCGCGACCTCCCGTGGAACTGGAAGGTCATGTTCGAGAACTTCAACGACGGCTACCACGCCAACCGCTTGCACCAGGTCATCCAAGACTTCTGCCCAAGCAGCATGGCTGCCTTCCCGGTGCCGTGGGATGACGCCTCCAACGTCATCTTTCGCACCAACGGCTACACGCACATCGATGGCGGCTTCAACGCCACCACGAAGGCGCTCATGCCGATCTTCCCCGACCTCACCGACGAGGAGCGCTGGCGCTCGACGTTCGCGCTCATCCCGCCGTCGCTGTGCTTCGGTACCGCTCCCGATCAGGCCTTCTTCTTCATCGTTCGCCCGAAGACCGCGGGCACCATCGACGTCGAGATCGGCTACCTGTTCCATCCGAGCGCGCTCGAGCACCCGATGTTCGACCACCTGTTCTCGATGAGCGATGCCGGGGTTCAGGTGTTCGTGAAGCAGGACCAGGACGCCACGGCCAAGGTGCAGCTCGGCATGGCCAGCAGGTACGCGACGCGCGGCCGCTACTCGTGGCAGGAGGAGAGCCACGTGCAGTTCAACCGGTGGCTCGTCCAGCGCTACCAGCGGCAGTGGCCAGCCTGATGCCGGCCGCAGCCGCCCACGTCCTGCAGCCCGGTGAGGGCTCGTACAAGGGGCAGCACCAGTTGCGCACCACGCCCGACACGGTGCTCTGGGGCTACCTCCCCAACGCCACCTCGGCGCCCGTGCTCACCGTGGCCCCGGGTGACACCGTCAGCGTCGACACCATGTCGCACGAGGGCCTGCTCGAAGACCAGGGCCGCGATCCCATCGCCTACTTCGCGTCCCACGGCGTCGACCGGGCCGCCGTGCTCCACGACGCCATCGCCATCGCCGCCTCGGGCATGGCGCACCACTGGAGCGACGACGGCCCCCACGTCGTGACGGGCCCCATCGCGGTGCGGGGCGCCCGGGCGGGTGACGTGCTCAAGGTCGAGGTGCTCGATCTCGCGCTCCGCACGCCCTACGGCGTGATCTCGAACCGGCATGGCCTCGGAGCCCTGCCCGGCGAGTTCCCCCAGACGTCGCCTCCCGACGCCGAGGCGTCGGCCGCGGAACCGCATCGCTACCACTCGGTCATGCAGTTCGCGCCCGTGGTGCAGCACGGTGGCCGCCTCTACGGCACCCTGCCCTACGGCGACGGTCGGCGCGTCCGCTTCCCGTTGGCTCCGTTCCTGGGGGTGATGGGCGTTGCCCCCGCCACCGATCAACCGGTGCCCAGCGTGCCCCCCGGGCCGCACGGCGGCAACATCGACGTGAACCTCCTCAACGTCGGCTCGACGTTGTACCTGCCGGTGCAGGTCGACGAGGCGCTGTTCTACGTGGGCGATCCTCACTACGCGCAAGGCGACGGCGAGGTGGCGCTCACTGCGATGGAGGCCAGCCTGCGCGCCACGGTGCGGGTCTCGGTGCTTCGGGGCCGCGAGGCTCATTCGGTGGTGGGCGCGCTCGCGCAGCCCTTCATCGAGACCGATGATGTGTGGGTGCCCGTCGTCCTTGATCCCGACCTCAACGAGGCCTTCAAGAAGGCGACGCGCGCGGCGATTGCCTTCCTCCACGAAACGCAGGGCATGGAACCGGCCGTGGCACTTGCCTACTTGAGCGCGGCGGCCGACTTCGAGGTGTCCCAGGTGGTCGACGCAGTGAAGGGCGTGCACTGCGTCATCCGAAAGTCCGACTTCCGCCCATGGTGATCTCTACCCGCAACCACGCAACCACACAGGAGTGCCCATGAAGCGATCCACGAGCGCGCTGCTCGGACTGACCCTTGCCGGAGCAGTCGCCCTGGCTGCCTGCGGGAGCAGTTCGAAGTCCGGCTCGGCGACGACCACCGCCGCCGCAGCGACCACGACGACGGCCGCGGCCACCACGACCACGGCCGCCGCGACCACCACCACCGTGGCCAGCGGGGTCAACCTCGACACCAACGGCGACGGCAAGGTGCTCATCGGCGTGGCCACGCCCGGTCCTCGCAACGACGGCGCGTACTACCAGGCCCTCGTCGACGGGGTCAGCAAGTTCGCCAAGGACAACAAGTACGCCGACCCGATCGTGGTCGACAACATCAAGGCTGAGGAGGCGGCGACGCAGCTCGACAGCCTCGCTCGCCAGAACGTCGACATGATCTTCGTGGGTGCCGGCGAGATCGGCGATCCGCTCAAAGACCTCACGACCAAGTACGACAAGATCATCTGGTACTGCAACTGCGGCGCCGGCAAGCCGGCTCAGCCCAACCTCATCCAGAGCCAGGATGACGGCAGCGAGATCAGCTACTCGGCCGGCTACGCCACGGGCCTGCTCATGAAGGCCAAGGGCGCCACCAAGGCCGCCATGATCGGCAACAACAACTTCAACTTCGAGCAGGAGGCCTTCAAGGCCTTCGCCCTTGGGCTGAAGGCCATCGATCCGTCCTACCAGTGGACGTACGTGGCCACCGGCTCGTTCAACGACGTGGCCGCGGCCACCGAGGCCTTCAACAACCTGAAGGCTCAGGGCGTCGGCGCCATCTACCCGTACCTGGGTGGCGCCCACGAGGCAGTGGTCAAGCTGGCCGACGCCAACGACGTCATCACGATGATGGCGGGTTCGTCGAAGGGCTGCACGCGCACGGACCTCACCTACCAGCTCCAGATCAAGTTCGACGCCGGTGACTACCTGAGCACGATCATCGAGGAGATCAAGTCCGGCAAGCTGAAGCGGGGCGACATCCGCATGTTCAACGTCGGCAAGGACCCGCAGCCGGGCGCCGAGATCTGCAAGCCGACTGATGCCCAGAAGACGGCGATGGCCGCTGTGAACGCCGACATCGCTGCCGGCAAGTTCAAGGACCAGTTCTTCGCCATCAAGAAGGAGGTCTACAAGTTCTGACCTCTGGGTCGCCGGCCGATGGGACCGGAGCCTCCGTGGCTCCGGTCCCATCGATCCGGCTCGATGGCATCACCAAGCACTACGGCCCGGTCGTGGCCTGCGACGACGTCGAGCTCGTGCTCTGGCCGGGGCGCATCCACGGCATCCTCGGCGAGAACGGCGCCGGCAAGTCGACGCTGATGAAGATCCTCACCGGCCTCGTCCACCCCGATGGCGGCTCGATCTCGTTGCGGGGTCGCCAGGTCGGCATCCACGATCCTCAGACCGCCGCTGACTTCGGCATCGCCATGGTCCACCAGCACTACAGCCTTGTCGAGCAGCTGACGGTGTGGGAGAACGTGGTGCTCGGCGAGCGGTCCAGGCTGAGCCGCCACAGTGCTCGCCGCCGGGTGGCCGAGATCGGCGAGCGCTACGGGCTCGACGTCGATCCCGACGCCAAAGTGACCCACCTCACCGCTGGCCAGCGCCAGCGGGTCGAGATCATCAAGTGCCTTCGCCGCGAACCGTCGATCATCTTGTTCGACGAGCCCACGAGCGTCTTGACCCCAGCCGAGAGCGAGCAGCTCTTCGCCGTCCTGCGGTTGGTCGTCATCGAAGAGGGGCGGGCCGTCGCGCTGGTGAGCCACAAGCTCGACGAGATCTTGCACGCCACCGACGAGGTGACGATCATGCGCGGTGGCCGGGTGGTCGGCCGGATGCCCACCTCGGAGGCGACTCCGGCCGGACTGGCCCAGGCCATGGTCGGGCGGCCCGTGTCCTTGCGCTCCGAGGCCGCCGCGCTCGGACTCGTCGACGCTGTCGCCCTCGAGGGCGAGCCGGCCGTCGATGCGCCCGCCCGACCGGTCGTGCTGTCTGTGCGCGATGCCGTTGTGTCGGGCGCCGATGGGCTGCGCCTGCTCGACGGGCTGAACCTCGACGTGCACGCCGGTGAGGTCCTTGGGGTGGCCGGGGTCGAAGGCAACGGCCAGCGAGCACTGGCCGACGTGCTGTCGAGCCTGCTGGCCCTCGACGAGGGCACCATCGAGGTGGGTGGCCTCACGGTGCCCATCGGCCGGGCTGGTGCCATGGCTGCTGCCGGTGTGGGCGTCATCCCCGAAGACCGCCACGACTCGGGCTGCGTCCTCGACCTGAGCGTGGCCGAGAACCTCGCGCTGTCCGACCTCGGAGCGGTGAGCCGTCTCGGGATCCTCGATCGACGGTCGATGGTCGAGCGCGCTCGCCAGCTGATGGTGGCCTTCGACATCCAGGCCCGTTCTCCTGAGGCGCCGATGCGCTCCCTGTCGGGTGGCAACCAGCAGCGGGTCGTGCTCGCCCGCGAGCTGTCGGCTCGGCCGAAGGTCCTGGTGGCCGCCCAGCCCACGCGCGGCCTCGATGTCGGGGCCATCGAGTACATGGGCCATCGCCTGCGCCAAGCGGCCGCCGACGGCGTCGGCGTGCTGCTGCTGTCGACCGAGCTGGAAGAGGTGCTGGCCCTCGCCGATCGGATCTGCGTGATCCACCGCGGTCGGATCATCGGCGAGATGAGCCGGGCCGAAGCCACGGCCGAGCGACTCGGCCTGCTCCTCGGCGGGGTGGCCGCGTGAAGCTCGAGAACCGCGCCCCGGAGGTGACCCCGAGCAGTGCCGACTCGGCGGTGGATCAGCCGCTCGCCCGCCGGTTCCTTCCGGATGGGGCCGCTGTCAAGAGCGGTCTCACGAGCGCGGCGCTCTACGCGATCTGCATCGCAGTGGCCCTTGGACTCTGCGCGCTCCTGGTGAGGGTGACCGGTGGAGATGCCGGAGCGGTGTTCAGCGCGCTGCTCGACGGCAGCTTTCGCTCGCCCGGCGCGTGGGGCCTCACCGTCACCACGGCCGTGCCGTTGCTGGCGGTGGCCAGTGGCACGATCTTGTGCACCCGGGCCGGCTTCACCAACATCGGCCAGGAGGGCCAGCTCATCCTCGGCGCGGCCGCGTTTGCCTACGTCGCCACGCGCCTTGACGCACCCGGGCCCATCCTGCTCACGGCGTCGCTCGCCGCCGGGGTGGCCATGGGGATGCTGTGGGTGGGCATCGCCGCGCTGATGCGATTCACCCGCCAGGTGCCCGAGGTGATCTCGACGCTGCTGCTGGTGTTCATCGCCTACCAGATCTCCAACTACGCGCTCACCGAGCGGTGGCTGCTGCTCACCGATCAGCCCGGTAGTGGAACCACCAACTCGGGCACGCCGCTGCCTGCCGGCGCCCGCCTCCCCACGTTCACGGCGTTCGGCAACCAGGTCACCATCGGGGTGTTCCTCGTGCTGGCGCTCACGATGGCCATCGCCTTCCTGATCGCCCGCACCACCATCGGCTTCCGCCTGCGGATGCTCGGCATGAACGCGCGCACGGCGCGGCGGGCCGGGGTCGCTCCCGCCCGATATGGCGGTGCGGCGATGCTCGTATCGGGCGCCACCGCCGGGCTGGCCGGTGGCCTGTGGCTCAGCGGCGGGGCCGCTGGCGACCGCTTCACGGCCGGCATCTCGTCGAACCTCGGCTGGCAAGGGCTGCTCGTGGCACTCCTGGCCCGCGACCGCGCCCTGGTGGCCGTACCGATGGCTCTCATCTTCGCGGCGCTGCGCACGGGCTCGGGCTTCCTGGCTGCCACCGGGGTCGAGCGTCGCATCGCCGACGTGGTGCAGGCGATGCTCGTGTTCGCCCTGCTGACCCCGCCCGCCATCCGGTCGCTGCAGCGGCGACGCGCCCCCAAGGAGGCATCGGCATGAGAGCGCTGTGGGACGTGTTCACGTCCGACACGACCTACGCCTCGACCATGCGCCTGGCGGCTCTGATCGCGTTCGCGGCGATCGGCGAGTGGATCGCCGAGGAGGGTGGCACGCTCAACATCTCGGTCGAGGGGATGATCCTGACCGGCGCCTTTGCGGCCGCGGTGGGTTCTGAGGTCGGGGGACCGTGGGTCGGCATCGTCTATGGCTGCCTGGCTGGCATGGGGGTGGCTGGGGTGCAGGCGAACCTGTCGCACCGGCTTGCGGCCAACCAGTTCGTCGTCGGCCTGACCCTCAACGTTCTCGCCGTCGGCCTCACGGCGTTCCTCAACGCCGAGCTGAGGCCGAAGGTCACCAAGGCCGACCCCGTGGCCATCCCCGTGCTGTCCAAGATCCCGCTCGTCGGAGCGGCGCTGTTCAACCAGACGTGGCTGCTGTACCTGCTGTACCCGTTGATCCCGCTCGCCTGGTGGCTCGTCTACCGGACCAGGTGGGGCCTCGAGCTGCGCAGCGTCGGCGAGCACCCCGGGGCGGCCGACGTGTCCGGCGTGCACGTCAACCGTCGTCGGCGACAGGCCATCTACGTGTGCGGCGCGTGTGCTGGCCTCGGCGGTGTGTTCCTGACCCTCGGCCAGACCGGTGCGTTCGCCGCCGACGGTGTGTCCGGCCGGGGGTTCATCGCCTTGGCCGCCGTGATCTTCGGCGGCTGGACCCTGCGGGGCACCCTGGCGGGCGCTCTGGTGTTCGGCTTCTTCGACGCGCTGCGCTTCGCCCTGCCCTCGCTGGGCTACGCCGTCAACCCGCAGCTGCTCGCCGCACTGCCCTACGTGATGGCCCTGGCCACGATGCTCGCCTTCGCCCACCGCACCCGGGCGCCGGCCGCACTCGGCCGTCCCTTCGTCCGCGGCATCACCTGAGCCGTGTGTCGCGGCTGGCCGACCAAGGGGTTGCGGCGGCCGGTGCGAGGGTGGCCCGGTCTGAGGGTGGTCTCTGCCGATTCTCGGCGTCATGAGTCGCATGGATGCGACGGTGGGTACCCAGAATCGGGCGGTGAGTCGGGGCGGGTCGGGGTGGCTGGCCTGAGGGTCAGCCCGCGCCGAGCATCGGCCGAGCATCGGGCGGCCGGGGCGG
>JBBRTJ010000125.1:0-8210 GCA_038244535.1 Acidimicrobiales bacterium
ACGTGCGGGTCCGTGACGAGGTGACCGCGGCCTGTGATGACGCCCTGCGCGGCGCCGAGGCCGACGACGCCGTACTCGTGACCGGATCGCTCTACGTGGTCGGCGCCGCCCGCCCCCACCTCATCAGGTACCTCGCGTAGCCTCACCAGCCTTATGTCTGATCGTACCTTCGTCATCCTCAAGCCCGACGCCGTCGAGCGGGGCCTCATCGGCGAGATCCTGGGGCGCTTCGAGCGCAAGGGCCTCGTCATCGTCGCCGTGGAGCAGCGCACGCTCGACGCCGGCCTGCTCGCCCGCCACTACGCCGAGCACGTCGGCAAGGGCTTCTACGACGACCTCGTGACCTTCATGAGCCGGGGCCCCGTGGTGACCGTGGTGCTCGAAGGCCCAGAAGACACCTGGGAGGTCGTGCGCACGATGATGGGCGCCACCAACCCCCGCAAGGCCGCCCCCGGCACCATCCGCGGCGACCTCGGCACCCTCTTCACCGAGAACCTGGTCCATGGCAGCGACGGCCCCGAGGCTGCCGTTCGTGAGGTCGCCATCTTCTTCCCCGACCTGTCACACTGACGGCTGCTCTGCGGGCGGTCGCAGTAGGGTGCCGGGTTCCGGCTCCCTCGACGGGAGGCACCGATGCCCGGTAACAACCCCCTCAGCCTCGGCCGTGACATGGCCGTCGATCTCGGTACAGCGAACACCCTCATCTACGTGCGCGGCCACGGCATCGTTCTCAACGAGCCGAGCGTCGTTGCGGTGAACGTACGTGACGGCCGGCCCCTGGCGGTCGGCCTCGAAGCCAAGCGGATGATCGGACGGACACCGGCCCACATCCAGGCCATCCGACCGCTGAAGGACGGCGTCATCGCCGACTTCGAGATCTGCGAGAAGATGCTCCGCTACTTCATCCACAAGGTGCACCGGAGCCGGTGGTCGAAGCCCCGGATGGTCATCTGCGTGCCATCAGGCATCACCGGCGTCGAGCAGCGCGCCGTGCAAGAGGCAGCCGAGTACGCAGGTGCCCGCAAGCCCGCCTACATCATCGAAGAGCCCATGGCCGCGGCCATCGGCGCGGGCCTGCCGGTGCAGGAGCCAGCGGGCAACATGATCGTCGACATCGGCGGCGGCACCACCGAGGTCGCCGTGATCTCCCTCGGCGGGATCGTCACCAGCCAGTCGGTGCGAGTCGCCGGCGACGAGCTCGACGAGGCCATCGTGCAGTACATCAAGAAGGAGTACAGCCTCGCCCTTGGCGAACGCACCTCCGAAGAGGTCAAGATCGCCATGGGATCGGCCTGGCCGCTGATGGAGGAGCTGAGCGCCGAGATCCGAGGGCGTGACCTCGTGTCGGGGCTGCCCAAGACCATCCTCATCACCACCGAAGAGATCCGCGAGGCCATCGAGGAGCCGGTCACTGCCATCGTCGATGCCGTCAAGGCCACCCTTGATCGCACCCCGCCCGAGCTGGCCGCCGACATCATGGAGCAGGGCATCATGCTCACCGGCGGCGGCGCGCTGCTCGCCGGCCTCGACGCCAGGCTCGAGCACGAGACCGGCATGCCGATCCACATCGCCCGCGACCCTCTGCTCTCGGTGGCCATCGGCTCGGGCCAGGCCCTCGACGAGTTCGACGCGCTGCGCGACACGTTGGTCCGGGGCCAGGAGCGCTGAGGGCGGCCGCCCTCGTCCACCACCCATGGCTCCTCGGTTCAGCGGACGGCGCCGGGCGACGCTCGTCGTCCTCGTGCTCGCATCGGTCACCTTGCTGACCATCGACCAGCGCGGAAGCGGTCCGGTCGACACCGCTCGCGGGTTCGCGGGCGATGTCATCTCGCCGATCCGTGGCGCGGCCGACACGGCCTTGTCGCCGTTCGGGAACATGTGGAACGGCATCTTCAACTACGACGACGTGAGGCAGGAGAACGACCGCCTCCGCGCCGAGATCGACGCCCAGCGGGCCGCCTCCCTCGAGGCCCAAGCGGTGGTCAACGACTACAACGAGCTCCGCGCCGTCAACGGCTTGACCTCGCTCGCCGCGATCCCGTCCGTCACGGCGCAGGTCATCGGACTGCCGGCATCCAACTTCGAGCTCACCGTCGAGATCGATCAGGGCTCGGCCAAGGGGCTCAAGGTGGGCATGCCGGTCGTCAGCGCCGGTGGCCTGGTGGGCCGGCTCGTCAAGGTCTACAACAACCGTTCGGTGGTGCGGTTGGTGACTGACCCGGACCTGTCGGTCGCGGTGAAGATCGTCCCGCCCCAGGCCGCACCGGGAGCGACCACGACCACGATCGTCGTGCCCCCGTCGACGACGGCGCCCCCGCTCCCGCCGTCGACGACGATTGCCCCCACCACGACGACACGCCGGGGGGCGAAGCCGGCCGTGACCACGACAGCGCCCGCGGGGGCAGTGACGACCACCCTGGCGCCCACCACCGTGGCGCCCACCACGACCACGACGAGACCCAACCAGCTCGACCGGGGCTCGATGCACGGGCGGGGCCAGGGGCAGGACCTCGGCATCGACTTCGTCGACAACGACTCTGGTGTGAAAGTCGGCGACGTGGTGCTCACCAGCGGCGTGCGCAGCAGCCTGTTCCCGCCCGACATCTTGTGCGGAGTGGTCAGCGTGGCCACCCGCAACTCAGGGTCGCTGCAGCTCGAGGTGCACGTCGCACCGGCCGCCGACCTCGGCCACCTGAACTTCGTCAAGGTGCTGCTGTGGGCCCCGCCCCAGTGACGCCGAGCGTCCAGCGGCGGTGCTGAGCCTCACCGAGAGCCCATGGGTGCGCCTGCCTCTCGTGGTGCTGGTGGTCTTGTCGCTTCAACAGTCGCTCTTGACCCAGCTGCGCATCTTCGGGGTCGCCGGCGACCTGATACTGCTGATCGCCATCGTGAGCGGCCTGGTGGCCGGGGCCGAGCGCGGCGCGGTGGCGGCGTTCTTCATCGGCATCATGTTCGACCTCACCCTGCAGACGCCGTTCGGCCTCTCCGCTCTCGCCTACGCGGTCACCGCCTACGGGGTCGGGGTGCTGCAGACCGGGTACTTGCGCACCTCGTGGTGGATCGGCCCGCTGCAGGTGCTCGTGGCCAGCGCCGCCGCCACTGCGCTGTACGGGATCGTGGCCACCCTGTTCGGGGCCCAGGGGATCATCACCGCGCACCTCATCGTGGTCATCGTCGTGGTGTCATCGGTCAACGCGCTGCTGTCACCGGTGGCGGCGCGCATCATGCGCTGGGCCCTCGTGCCTGACGGCCCGCGCCTTCGCCGGAGGGGTTGAGCGGCCAGACTGTCCCAATGGCCGGAGACTCGCCTCGCCTGAGGCTCGGAGTGTTGGCCATCGTGGTCGTGTCGTTGTTCGGCGCCCTGTTCAGTCGGCTCTGGTACTTGCAGGTCATGCGCAGCACCCGCTTCGAGCAGACCGCCTCGATCAACAGCCTGCGCGACGTCCAGCTCCCCCCAATGCGGGGCCGCATCCTCGACAGCGCGGGCCGGATCCTGGCCGACAACAAGCGGGTCCTGGTCGTCACGGTCGATCGCAGCGCGATTCGCAGCACCACCAAGCGCACGCAGCTGTTCGAGCGACTCGCTGGAGCGCTGCTGACGCCGGTCCCCGAGCTCGAAGCGCGCTACAAGGACGCGAAGTTCGACCAGGTGCTCCCCTTGCCGCTCAAGGAGGACGTCGACGAAGAGACGGCTGCCTTCGTCAAGGAGCGCTATGAGGACTACCCGGGGGTCGAGGTCGTCGAGAGCTGGCAGCGGGTGTACCGATTCGCCCCCTACGCCGGGCACATCCTCGGCTACATCGGCCGGGTCCCGGCCGACCAGAAGGCCGAGTACCTGAAGCTGGGCTACAAGCTGTCCGACTCGGTCGGCATCGCGGGCATCGAACGGGCCTACGAGCCCGAGCTCCGCGGCACGCCCGGCAGCCAGCGCATCGAGGTCGACGCCCAGAACCGCTTCGTACGGGTGGTCAGCGAGGTGCCGGCCAAGCCCGGTGACGACGTGCAGCTCACGATCGACTTGTCGGCTCAGCAGCTCGCCGAGCAGACGCTGCAGAAGGGACTGACCGAGGCGCGCTCCCGGTCACCGAGGAACGAGCCCGACAAGCGCTTCGCCGCCGAGGCGGGCTCGGTCGTGGTGCAGGACCCCTCCAACGGGAGGATCGTCGCGCTGGCGTCCAACCCGGCGTTCGACCCCCGTTGGTTCGTCAACCCGCTGCCCAAGGCCAAGTTCGACCAGTTGTTCGGTGACGGCAGGAACAGCCCGCTCGTGGACCGTGCGGTGCAGGGCGAGTACGCACCCGGCTCGACGTTCAAGCTCATCAGTGCCAGCGCCGGGCTCAGCAGCGGCACGATCGGTGCCGACGTGAAGATCGACGACACCGGCACGTACAAGGCCCCGAACTGCACGGGTGGCCCTGACGTCTGCCCCACCCTGCAGAACGCCCAGAAGGTGGCCAACGGCCTGACCGACATGCGCAAGGCCGTCACGGTGTCGAGTGACGTCTACTTCTACTCACTTGGCTACGAGCTCTTCAACCGGCCCGGCCAGGTGCTGCAGAACGAAGCCAAGGCCTTCGGGTTCGGGAAGCCGTCGGGGATCCAGTTGCCCGATGAGCACGCCGGACGCATCCCGTCGGTCGAGTCCAAGAAGTACCTCTATGACCGCAAGGTCATCAAGGAGGCGAGCTACAACCCAGGCGACAACATGAACTTCGCCGTGGGGCAGGGCATCACCGCGGTCACCCCTCTGCAGCTCGCCAACGCCTACTCCGCCTTCGCCAACGGTGGGACCCTGTACACGGCGTCGGTCGTGCAGGCGGTCCTGGTGGCCGGCACGCCGGATCTCACCTACGGCCAGGTCGACCTCTCCAAGGCCACGGTGCTGCGGGCGATCGAGATCAAGGTGGCGGGCAAGATCGATCTGCCTCCGGCTGTGCGTCAGCCGATCCTCGACGGGCTGGTCGGCGTGGTCAACAACCCGACCGGTACCGCCTACGACGTGTTCAAGGACTTCCCGCTCGACCAGCTGCCGATCGCGGGCAAGACGGGTACGGCGCAGGACGGGACGAAGGAAGCGGTCAAGGACGACTCGCTCTTCGCTTCGTTCGCGCCTTACAACGCTCCGAGGTTCACGGTCGTGGCCGTGCTCGAGAACGCCGGCTTCGGCGCCGAGGCCGCCGCCCCCGTGGTGAAGCGCATCTACCAGGGCCTCTACGCCATGCTGCCGAACTCGCCCGTCCAGCAGGCCACCCCGCTCGACCCGGCTTCGGTGGTCGCCGCCACCATGGCCCCGTTGCCCGACGTCGGCACCCTGCTCGGCGTGACCGGGAGGGACTGATGGCAACCACCGACCTGCGGCCCAGGCGGCCCATCGCCCACCTGAGCCGCAGCGCGGCCGACCCGCTCACACACGTCGATTGGGTCCTGTTGGGGATCCTGGGGGCGCTGTCGGCGTTCGGGTTGCTCAGCATCTACGGCGCCCGGTACCAGACGCTGGTGAGCCAGGGCGAGGATCCGTACTCGTTCGTGAAGAAGCAGGTCCTGGCGTTGGCCGTGGGCGGCACGCTGATGCTGGCCCTCATGTTCTTCGACTACCGCCGGCTGCGGGAGCTGACCTGGATCCTCTACGCCGCCACGTCGGGGGCGCTGCTGCTGCTGATCCCGTACTCGCGGGCCGTCAACGGGACGTCGGCGTGGTTCAACCTCGGCCCGGTCCAGCTCCAGCCGGCCGAGTTCGCCAAGGTCACCCTCATCGTCACCCTGGCCGCCGTTGCCGCCGGCGGCCCTCGTACTTCAGGCCCCATCCCGCTCCGGCGATTCGTGGCCTGCCTCGCCGTGCTCGCCGTGCCCGGTGCCCTCACGCTCATCCAGCCCGACCTCGGCACCACGCTGTGCTACGTGGCCATCACCATGGGCGTGCTGCTGGTTGGCGGTGGCAAGCCCAAGCACATCGTGGCGGTCACCATCGTCGGGTTGCTGATGGCGACGGCGATCGTGGGCAGCGGCAAGCTGCACGGCTACCAGCAGGATCGACTCATCTCGTTCGTGGCCGACAACCGCGCGACCACCGACGCCAACCTCCAACTTCGCAACTCCGAGACGGCGATCGGGCTCGGCGGCCTCACCGGCAGCGGCTTCAAGGAAGGCAGGATGACCAACGGCGGCTTCGTGCCGGTGGCCGAGAGCGACTTCATCTTCACCACCATCGCCGAGCAGTTCGGGTTCATCGGTGCCTCGGCGCTGCTCCTGCTCTACGGCTTCCTGGCCGTGCGGCTCCTGCGGGTCGCCCAGATGTCTGGTGACATGTTCGGGTCGCTCGTCGCCACGGGTGCCCTCGCCTACCTGGTGTTCCAGGTCTTCGAGAACGTCGGCATGACCATGGGGATCATGCCGATCACGGGCCTTCCCCTTCCCCTGGTCAGCTACGGCGGATCGTCGACGGTGGCGTTCCTGGCGCTCATGGGCGTCGTGCAGAACATCCACATGCGCCGCTACGTCTAGGACCGGCTCGGTCGAGGCCCGGCGGCTGGGATGACGGGCCACCGCCGCCTGGCAGGTAACATCCAACGGTCATGACTCTCTGGCCACGGCTCGAGCCGCTCCTGGCCAAGGTGCAGAAGCCTGCTCGCTACATCGGATGCGAAGACGGCGCCGTCGTGCCCGAGCATGGGCCCGGCAAGGTGGCCTGGCTGCTCATCTACCCCGATGCCTACGAGGTCGGCCTCCCCAACCAGGGCCTGCAGATCCTCTACGAGATCGTCAACGAACGGGCCGACGCGGTGGCCGAGCGCTCGTACGCGCCGTGGACCGATCTGTCGGCGCTCATGCGGGCCGAGCGGGTGCCGCTGTTCTCGGTCGAAACCCACCGGGCGGCGAGCGAGTTCGACCTGCTGGGCTTCAACCTGGCCTCCGAGCTGATCTACACGAACCTGCTCGAGTGCATCGACCTGGCTCAGGTGCCGGTGCGGGCGGCCGACCGGGGCGCCGAGCACCCCCTGATCGTGGTGGGCGGGCACGCCACCTTCAACCCCGAGCCGGTGGCTGACTTCGTCGACCTCGTGGTGCTGGGCGACGGCGAGGAGGTCATCGGTGACATCACCGAGATCGTCCGCGCCTGGAAGGCTTCGGGACGCACCGAAGGGTCTCGTGCCCACGTGCTGCGCGAGCTGGCTCAGGTGCCCGGGGTGTACGTGCCGTCGCTCTACGACGTCGCCTACGACGGGCAGCGGCTCGTGGCGGTGACCCCGCGCTACGCCGACGTGCCCGAGCGCGTCGAGAAGCGCACCATCGCTGATTTGGCCGCCTGGCCCTACCCCAAGCACCAGCTCGTGCCGCTCACCGAGGTCGTGCACGATCGCCTCAACGTCGAGGTGTTCCGGGGCTGCACCCGTGGGTGCCGGTTCTGCCAGGCGGGAATGATCACCCGGCCGGTGCGAGAGCGACCTGCCGACCAGGTCCGCACCATGATCCGCGACGGCATCAAGCGCACCGGCTACGACGAGGTGACGCTCACGTCGTTGTCCACCGCCGACTTCAGCGGCATCGAACGGGTCGTGGCCGACACGGTCAACGACTCGATGGCGTGTGGGCAGGTGAGCGTCAGCCTCCCGTCGCTGCGCGTCGACGCCTTCACGGTGGGCGTCGCTGCCCAGATCGCCAAGGCCCGTCGCAGCGGCCTGACCTTCGCGCCCGAAGCGGGCACCTGGCGGCTCCGATCGGTCATCAACAAGCTGATCACCGAGGAAGACCTCTACGGAGCCGTCGACGCCGCCTTCTCGCAGGGCTGGAGCCGGGTGAAGCTCTACTTCCTCGCGGGGCTGCCAACCGAGACCGACGAGGACACGCGCGGCATCATCGAGCTGGCCGCTCGCTGTGCTGCACTCGGCAAGCAGCACACCGGCCGGGCGTCGGTCACGGCGTCGGTCGGTGGCTTCGTGCCCAAGGCCCAGACCCCGTTCCAGTGGTTCGGCCAGAACACCACCGACGAGCTGCGCCGCAAGATCGAGATGCTCCGCCACGGCGCCGGCAAGGCCAGAGGTGTGCAGCTCAAGTGGCACGATCCCCGGGCCACCCTGGCCGAGGGCATCGCCAGCCGCGGTGACCGTCGCATCGGCGCCGTCATCGAGCGGGTGTGGCGAGCCGGCGGGGTCTTTCAGGAGTGGGGCGAGCACTTCGACCTCACCCGCTGGGAGGAGGCGATGGCCGCCGAG
>JBBRTJ010000126.1:0-8162 GCA_038244535.1 Acidimicrobiales bacterium
AACGAGCACTTCGACGTGCGCCGGTGGGAGGAGGCGATGGCGGCCGAGGGCCTGTCCATCGACTGGTACGTCCACCGCCACCGTACGGAGCACGAGGTGCTGCCGTGGGCTCACCTCTCCGCGGGGCTGCACCACGACTTCCTCTGGCAGGACTGGCAGGCGGCCCTCGTCGGCTCCGGCCTCGAAGACTGCCGGTGGACCCCCTGCTACGACTGCGGTGTCTGCACCGGCTACGGCATCGAGCACGTCGTGGCATCGCCGGTCGTGCCGGCCGGGGGCAGCCAGGGGACCGGCCAAGACCTCGCCGTCGGCGGCGCGGTGCCGGTCGCACTGCGGGGGCGGCTCCAGCCGGCGGGGGTGAGCTGAGGTGGCCGTGCTCCGGGTTCGCGTCCGCTTCGCCAAGCTCGGCAAGGTCCGCTTCACGAGCCACCGCGATGTCGCTCGCATGTTCGAGCGGGCGGTGCGACGAGCCGAGCTGCCGGTGGCCCTCACGCAGGGCTTCACGCCCCGGCCCCGTGTCGCCTTCGGCCTGGCGCTGTCAACGGGTCACGAGTCGCTCGCCGAGTACCTCGACATCGACTTCGTTCAGGGCGAGGTGCCGATCGATGTCGCCGGCCTCCCTGGGCTGCTGTCGGGCTGCCTGCCCGTGGGCATCGACGTCGTCGAGGTCGCTGAGCTCGACGCCGGCACCGCCTCGCTCCAGCACGAAGTCGCACTGTGCAGCTGGGAGCTCGAGCTGATCGACCTCGACGTTGACGACGCCGTCGCCCGAGTGGCGGCCGCACTGGCAGCCCCCAGCCTGCTGGCACCGCGGACGCGCAAGGGGGTCGAGGCGCTCGACGACCTTCGCCCCGGCATCGTGGCGCTGGCCGCTGGGCCGCTCGACCAGGGCGCCGGCGTGCTGGTGCGGGCCGAGCTGGCCACGCAACCCCGCGGTCTGCGGCCCGCCGAGCTGCTCGACGCCGTCTTTCCAGGCGCCACCGCGCAGCGGGTGCTGCGAACCCACCAATGGATCGTGAGCGACGGCGAGCGCCGGGAGCCCCTCCCGCTGCGCATGCCGGCGCCGCTGCCCGCGGGAGCGGGCGGATGAGGAGGCAACACCATGACCGAACCGACGAGCCCCGACACCAGTGGCGCTCCGCTCGACACCTCGGCGCCGACTGCTGACGCGACCGCGGCACCGGCCGACGATGCCGCGGCGGCGAGTGCCGCGGCCAAGCGTCGGCGACGGGGATCGCGCGGCGGCCGCAGCCGGTCGAAGGCGCGGGTGGCCGGCGCCGGCGCGCCCGGCGACGACGAGGACGACGAGGACATCGCTGCCCCCGATGACGACCGCATGCCGGAGATGCCTGATCGCCCCATCGAGGGCAAGGTGCAGTCCCCCGAGGTCGCCGAGCGGGTGCTGGTACGCCGGCCCCAGATCGGCGACAGCCGACCCGCAGCTCCGCCCGTCGCGACCGTCGAATCGGGCACGCACGTGGCCAAGGAGCCTGCGGCCGCCGAGACCGGCGGCCGGACCCCTGCCAAGCGCAAGCGCAGCCCTGCCCCGAGGGCGGCGGGAGGCGCGCCGGCGGACCTGAGCGAGGGTTCGACCAAGCCGGCGCCTGCCCGGTCACGGGCCCGGGCCGCCTCTGGCCCTGTCGACGACGAGGCCAACGCCAAGCGGCAAGGTCGCGAGCGCAAGGGTCGACCCGTCGGGCGCTACCTCATGTGCGTCCACGTCACGCCGGCGATGACCCAGATCGCAGTCCTCGAGGGGCGCAGCCTCATCGAGCACTACGTCTCGCGCCCGGCCGACGACGTCGGCCAGATCCATGGCAACGTCTACCTCGGGCGGGTGCAGAACGTCCTGCCCGGCATGGAGGCGGCGTTCGTCGACATCGGCACGCCCAAGAACGCGGTGCTCTACCGCGGCGACGTGCAGTACGAGCCCGAGGACATCGTCGAAAAGGGCGAGCGGCCCCGCATCGAGCAGATGCTGAAGGCCAAGCAGCTCATCGTGTGCCAGGTCACCAAGAACCCGATCGGGGCCAAGGGGGCCCGCCTGACCCAGGAGGTGTCGCTCCCTGGCCGCTTCGTGGTGCTCATCCCCAACTCGGCGACCTACGGGATCTCCAAGCGCCTGCCCGACGACGAGCGCAAGCGGTTGCGCTCGATCCTCGACCACATCAAGCCGGCCGAGCACGGCGTCATCGTGCGCACCGCGGCGGAAGGGGTGCCGGAGGACGAGCTGCGGGCCGACGTCGTGCGTCTCCTCGAGCAGTGGGGCCGGATCGAGGTGGCCGCCAAGGGCGCCAACACGCCCCGGTTGCTGTACCGCGAGCCTGACATGGCCGTACGGGTCATTCGCGAGGAGCTGAACCGGGAGTACCGGGGCGTCGTGATCGACGACCAGGAGCTCTTCGACGAGGTGCACGGCTACGTCGCCGCCATCGACCCGGTTCTCGCCGACCGCGTAGCTCGCTACGACGACGAGGCCGAGGGGCTGCCCATCTTCGAGCGACACCACGTCCACGAGCAGCTGCACAAGGCCCTCGATCGCAAGGTGTGGCTGCCCTCAGGCGGTTCGTTGATCATCGATCACACCGAGGCGCTCACCGTCATCGACGTGAACACCGGCAAGAACGTCGGCACCTCGAACCTCGAGACGACGGTGTTCCACAACAACCTCGAGGCCGCCGAGGAGATCGCCCGCCAGCTGCGCCTGCGCGACATCGGCGGCATCATCGTGATCGACTTCATCGACATGGAGGTCAAGGAGAACCGCCACAAGGTGGTGGCGGCGTTCCGTGATGCCCTGGCCCGGGACAAGACCCGTACACAGGTGTTCGACATCTCCGAGCTCGGGCTGGTCGAGATGACTCGCAAGCGCATCGGCGAGGGCCTCCTGACCTCGTTCACCGACCGGTGCCCGATGTGCGAAGGGCGCGGCATGCTGGTGGATCACTCGCTGATCGACTGACCCGGGCCGAACGTGTTGGCGCCGCGTTGAGCAGAAGGCCTCGCGTCGGGTAGCGTGGCATCCCTATGTATGCAGTCATCGCAACCGGGGGCAAGCAAGAGCGCGTTGCCGAGGGGCAGCGCCTCAACGTCGAGTTGCTCGGCGTCGAGGAGGGTGCTGAGGTCTCATTGCGCCCGGTGCTCGTCGTCGACGGCGACGACGTGCTCGCCACACCGTCCCAGCTCGCTTCCGCCAACGTCACCGCCCGTGTGCTCGGCGAGGCCAAGGGTCCCAAGATCGACGGCTTCACCTACAAGAAGCGCACCAACCAGCGCCGTCGGTGGGGTCACCGCCAGCACTACTCGGTGATCGAGATCACCTCGATCACGAAGGCCTAGGAGGCCCCCCGATGTCGAAGACCAAAGGTGGCGGTTCCACCCGAAACGGGCGTGACTCCAACGCCCAGCGCCTCGGAGTGAAGACCTTCGATGGCGAGGTCGTGAAGGCCGGAGCGATCATCGTGCGCCAGCGCGGCACCCGCTTCCACCCCGGCAACAACGTCGGGATCGGCAAGGACGACACGCTGTTCGCCCTCGCCCCCGGCAAGGTCAAGTTCGGCGAGCGCCGTGGTCGCAAGCTGGTCGACGTCCTCGTCGACGCCTGATCGCTGGCGGCTGGTCGCCGGTCTCGTCAAGAACGTGTGTCACGGCCCCGGGTTCAACCCGGGGCCGTGACGCGTCCCGGACCAGGTCGTCCTCGGGCTGCTGTCACCAGGCGGTGCCGACACCGCGGGGGAGCTGGTCGAGGGGCCAGCCGAGCAGCGCCACGGCCTGCTGGCAGGCGAACCGGTCAGTCATGCCGCCGACGTAGGTGACGGCCAAGCGGAGGGCGCCGTCGCCGCCGGCCTCGACACCACCGGTGCGCCATGCCTCGGGCAGCAGGTTGGGCCGGTCGGCGTAGTGCTCGACCAGGGCCTGGAGGACCCGGACGACGGCGCCGGCCTGGGCCACCGACGCGGGCCGTAGGTAGATGTGCTCGTAGTTGAAGGCGCGGTAGGTGGCCAGCGCGTCGGCCAGGTCGGGCGGCAGGCCGATCCGCCCGGTACCCGACCCCGCAGCGACGAGCCCCTCGATGAGGGTGCCGAGCTGCTCGCCTCGGGTCCGCCCAAGTCGCTCGAGCACCGCGGCGGGGACCATCGCCGCGGTGACGATGCCGGCGGCGATGGCGTCTTCGACGTCGTGGCAGACGTACGCGATGCGATCGGCCCAGCTCACGACCTCGCCTTCGGCGGTGGCCGGTGCGGGGCGGCTCCAGCTGTGGTTGCGGATGCCGTCAAGGGTCTCGGCACACAAGTTGAGCGGCGCCAGCACCACGTCGGCACCCCACGAGGCGTGGTCGTAGCCACCCTGGACGTAGGGCGACAGCGCGTCTTCGCTGGCGTGACCTCCGGGACCGTGGCCGCAGTCGTGCCCGAGGGCGATCGCCTCGGTCAGGGCGACGTTGAGCCCGAGGCCGCGGGCCGCCGCCGTGGCGACCTGAGCAACCTCGAGGGCATGGGTGAGCCGGGTGCGCTGGTGGTCGTCGGGGAAGACGAAGACCTGCGTCTTTCCCGCGAGGCGGCGGAACGCAGACGCGTGCAGGATCCGGTCGCGGTCTCGCTCGAAGCACGTGCGCAGGGGATCGGGCTCTTCAGGCAGGGCGCGGTGACCGGCGCCGGCCGCCCGGGTGGCCCCGGAGGCGAGCAGCGCGGTCTGGTCGGCTTCGCGCTGGTGGCGATCGAGGGCGCGGCCATGCCCCGGTCCGGCCCAGCTGTCGACGTGGGCCAGGCGCAACGCCCCCCCGGGGCCGTGGCCGGCCATCGTCGCGGCCCAGCGCTCTGCTCGATCGTTCATCAACGACGACTGTACGCAGGGGGTGCGCGAGGGTTCGCGCCGAGGGGGCGTGGTGGTCTCCCGGTAGCCTGCGGCGGTCCTATGAGTGCCTTCGTCGACGAATGTCAGCTGAACGTCCGAGGCGGCGATGGCGGAGCGGGTTGCGTCTCCATGCGTCGTGAAGGCCCTGTTTCGATGGGCGGGCCCAACGGCGGCGACGGCGGTAAGGGGGGCGACGTGTGGCTGGTCGCCGATCGCAACGTGGCGTCGCTGCTCGGCTTCCGTGACCATCCGCACCGTCGGGCCGCCAGCGGCGTGCACGGCATGGGCAAGGACCGCCACGGCAGCCGGGGCGACGACCTCGAGGTCCACGTGCCTGAGGGCACCGTGGTGTCCGACATGTACACCGGCGCCCCGATGGCCGACCTCGTGTCCCATGGCGACCGCTGGTTGGCGGGGGCCGGAGGCCGAGGGGGACGCGGCAACGCCAAGTTCCTGAGCAACCGGCGCCGGGCGCCGAGCTTCGCCGAGCAGGGCGAGCTGGGCGAGGAGCGCTGGCTCAAGCTCGAGCTCAAGCTCATGGCTGACGTCGCCCTCGTCGGGTTCCCGAACGCCGGCAAGAGCACACTGATCAGCCGGATCTCGGCGGCCAAGCCCAAGATCGCCGACTACCCGTTCACGACGCTCGAGCCCAACCTCGGCGTGGTGCGCACCGACGACGGCTTCGAGATGGTCGTGGCCGACATCCCGGGTCTCATCGACGGCGCCAGCGAGGGCAAGGGCCTCGGCGACCGCTTCCTGCGTCACGTCGAGCGGGCTCGGGCGCTGCTGGTGCTCGTCGACCTTGCCGCCACCGACGATCGAACGCCGGCCGACCAGGAGGCTGCCCTGCTGCACGAGCTCGGTGCGTACAAGCCCGAACTGCTCGAACGACCCCGTCTGGTCGTGGGCACCAAGGCCGATGTCGCTCACCTGCCTTGGGATGGTCCCCGTTTGTCGGCCGTCACCGGTGAAGGGTTGAGCCCCCTGGTCCGATCGGTGCAGGTCCTGGTCGAGGCCGCCCGCGCCGCGCAGCCCGACAACGACACCGTGGTCATCCACCGGCCCATGCCCGACGGCGTCCGGGTGCTGCGCGAGAGCGAGAACGCGTTTCGGGTCACCGGTCGGGCGGCCGAGCGAGCAGTGGAGCTGTCCGACCTCACCAACATCGATGCGGTCGCCTACGTCGACTTCCAGCTCAAGCGGCTCGGCGTGGCCAAGGCCCTGGCCAAGGCGGGCGCTCAGGCGGGCGACGACGTCCGCATCGGCGCCTTCGCCTTCGAGTACCAGCCCGACTGAAGCGCCGAGCCGGAGCATGATGTGAGCATCGGAGGGCAGCAGCTCGTGGCCCCTGACCTGATCAACGTCGAGGTGGTCTCGGTGCTTCGTCGACACGTCCTGGCGCGCACGATGGGGACCGCCCGGGCCGCGTCGCTGTTGGCCGACCCGTTGGACGCCCCGATCCGGCGAGTGCCGACCCTCCCGTTGATCGAGAGCGTGTGGACGAGCCGCGACAACCTCACGGCCTACGACGCCGCCTACGTGGCCCTTGCCGCTGAGCGCGATGTGCCCCTCATCACCACGGACTCGAAGCGCGCAGCATCGCCGCCCCTGGCTGCCACCGTCATCGGGGTGCGATGAGCACGATCGTGGCCAAGATCGGTACCTCGTCGCTCACCGATGACGCCGGCGTGATCGACGGCGCCGTCATCGTCACGTTGTGCGACGAGGTCGTCGCCCTCGTGCGGGCCGGGCACCGGGTGGTGGTCGTCACCTCAGGGGCGGTGGCGGCCGGCGTGGCCGCGCTCGGCCTCGCCGCCAGGCCGACCGACATGCCCACGCTCCAGGCCTTGTCGGCCGCGGGTCAGAGCCGGCTGATGCGCGTGTACGACGAGGCTCTCGCCGCTCACGACCTCGTCGGTGCCCAGGTCCTCCTCGTGCCCAACGACTTCTTCGACCGCCGCCAGTACCTGCACGCGCGTCAGACCCTGCAGCGACTTCTCGAGCTCGGATGCGTGCCCATCGTCAACGAGAACGACGCCATTGCCAACGACGAGCTGCGCTTCGGCGACAATGACCGCATCGCCGCGCTCGTGGCCCAACTGGTCTCGGCCGACCTGCTGGTGCTGCTGACCGACACGGCCGGCCTGTTCACCGCCGATCCCCGGGTCGATGCCGACGCCCGCCTGATCGACGAGGTCGCGGCGGACGCCGAGCTGCTGGCGGCCGTCGGAGGGGCAGGTACGAATCGGGGCAGCGGGGGGATGTCGTCCAAGCTGGCGGCGGCTCGAATCGCGTCCTGGTCCGGGGTGCGAGCGGTGATCGCAGCGGCCAGCCGGCCGCACGTGCTGACGGATGCGCTGGCCGGCGTGGCCGGGGTGGGCACCTCGTTTCAGGCCCACGATCGGCGGCTACCAGCCCGCAAGCTCTGGATCGCCTTTGCCACGGCGGTCGACGGGCAGGTCGTGGTCGACGAGGGAGCGCACAGGGCGCTCGTCGAACGCGGCACCTCGCTCCTGCCTGCGGGCGTCGTCGCAGTGCACGGCGACTTCGACGAGGCCGGTGCGGTCGAGCTGGTTGGCCCAGATGGCAAGGTCTTCGCCCGGGGGCTCACCGCGGTCGACGCAGTGACGCTGCGGTCGATCGCTGGTCGCCGGACCGTCGACCTGCCCGACGACGTGGCCCACGAGGTGGTCCACCGCGACGACCTGGTCGTGCTACCCCGCTGAGGGCGTTCGCCCGGGGATCGGCGAGCGCCTAGGTTGCGCGGCCATGATCCGAACAAGCGTCTTCTATCCCAAGGGTGACGACATCACCTTCGACCACGACTACTACAAGAGCACCCACGTGCCGATGTGCCTCGCCGCGTGGAACTGCCGCGCCGAGATCGACAAGGGCGCTGATGGCCCCTACGTTGCCGCAGTCCACCTGTTCTTCGAGTCGATGGACGCCATGCAGGCGGCGATGGCCATGCCCGAGACGGCCGCGATCATGGCCGACATCGCCAACTACACCAACGCCGTCCCGGTGATGCAGGTGAGCGAAGTCGTCTGACCCTGTTCGTCAGCCCGCCGGCGCGGCTGGCGGGCTGCCGAGGGCAGGAGCGCCACTGCCGCTCGGGAGCCCGAGCTCGGCCTTCATGGCGTTGAGGCGGGCATGGGACTCGACGGTGTTGGTGGCAGCCTCGATCTCGAGCACCCGCTGCTCGACGGATACGTCGGTCAGCTCAGCGGCGGCCTTGGCCTTGGCGTAACGGGCTTCGATCTTGTCGCGGACCTCGTTGAGGGTCGGCACATCGGTACCGACGGCGA
>JBBRTJ010000127.1:0-8043 GCA_038244535.1 Acidimicrobiales bacterium
CCGGTGACGCCGATGTTCGACGGGGCGAAGCTGTAGGAGCACCAGCTCGCCATGTCACCGCCGTTCGAGCCGGCGAGCTTCAAGCTGCCGTCGGTGTACTGGAGGACCCAGTAGACGCGGTTGCGAGCCTGGTCGTAGGCCACGACCTGGTCACAGCAGAAGTTGCCCGGGAAGATCGTGTAGGGGTTGAGGTAGGTCCAGGCGGCCGCGCTCGGGAACGACTTGTTGTAGGCGGCGTACCAGTTGCCCGTGACCATCAGGTCGTTGCCCTGCTGGGTCACCGAGGGCTCCATGACCGACGAGCGTCCGCTCGGGCTGGGGAGCACCGCGGTCGGGCCGGCGTTCTGGCGGAAGATCGAGAGGTCGGTCGGCAGCAAGGTGCTGCTCGGCACGGCTTGCGCGGGTGACGAGTTGCTCGCGGTGAGCGTGCCCAGCTTCTGCCCGGCCGGGCTCTTCGGATGGGTGGCGAGATAGGCATCGGCGGCCGCCTGCTGCTCGGGCGTGGGCGCCACCGGTGCGTCGGTGCCGACTGCGGTGACGGTGATCGGCTTGTCAGCGATCGCCGTTGCTGCCGTGGCACGCTCGCCGCGTGACGTCGGCACGCCTTCGGCGCCGGGGCTTCCGGCAGCACCGGCCCTCACACCGGTGACACCGAGGGCCGCGATGGTCAGGGCGGCAAGGCCCAGTGTTCGAACGTGTCGTGACACGTGTCCCCCTTCGGGTCTGAGGCCACTGGGGTCGTCCGTGACCCTTTGCTTGGGACCCCCCCGGGGCGCCGCCTCAGGCTGAGCTTGAGCCTGATCCATTCAGGAGTCAAGGGGGACAACGGTCACCAGAAGCCCAGCTGCTCGGTCCGTCCCGCCCGTTCCGGGAGTGGTTCCCAGCAGGGTGCCCCCCGGGGTCCGGTGGAGCGCACCTCGATGTTGGTGACCGCGATCGCTCGGGCCGCACCCTTGCGATCGACGATGGCGAGGCTGCCGTCGCGCTCGACGCCGACGGCCTTGCCCTCGTGCCACCGCCCGCTGTCGCCCCGCCGGAACCGGACCCGGTCGCCGTGGCGGAGGCCGAGGCTGAGAAGCTCGTCCGCCGACGCCATCAGCTGTCGAGCGTGCGCGCCTGCAGCTTGCGCATGCCGGCCAGCCAACGATCG
The DNA here is from genome assembly GCA_038244535.1 of Acidimicrobiales bacterium. Lineage (GTDB taxonomy): Bacteria > Actinomycetota > Acidimicrobiia > Acidimicrobiales > Ilumatobacteraceae > JBBRTJ01. Next base: position 1,151 of record JBBRTJ010000127.1, read on the forward strand.
GTATCGCCGGTCTTGCGCTGCCAGTAGGTGAGCACCTCAGGGTGAGGCAGGATCAGAAAGCGCCCCTCACGAATGGCCTGGACGACCGCCTCGGCCACCTCGTCGGGCTCGAGGACCCGGCCCGACAGCTTGACGACGGCTGCGCCTTGGGCGTCGACCCCGGTCGTGTTCACCCCGCCGTTCAGCATGTTGGTGTTGACGCCCTGCGGGCACAGGCAGTGCACCTGCACGCCGGCGTCACCGTAGGTGATGGACAGCCACTCGGCGAAGGCGACGGCGGCGTGCTTGGTCACCGAGTACGGCGCCGAGCCGATCTGGCTCAGCAGGCCCGCGGCCGACGCCGTGGTGACGAAGCAGCCTCCGCGGCGCGCCACCCAGCCGGGCACGAGGATGCGCGCCGCCAGCACGTGGGCGTAGGTGTTGACCCGCCAGGCCAGCTCCCAGTCCTCATCGCTCGTCGTGAGGTCGGTGCCGATGGCAACACCCGCGTTGGCGAAGAAGAACTCGACTGGTCCGAACGTCGCTTCGGCCTCGGCCAGGACGCCTTCGAGCGCCACCTCATCGGTCACGTCGCAGGCGCGGCCGAAGGCCGGGACACCGAGCGAAGCGGCAACGGCCACGGCCCCGGGGCCGTTGCGGTCGACGACCACGACACCGGCGGCACCCTCGCCGGCGGCCCGTCGGGCCAGCGCAGCACCGATGCCGCCTGCGCCCCCGGTGACGACCACGACCCGTCCGCTCATCTCCATGCACCAACCGTAGGCGTCGCGGCGCCGGCGCGGTCCCCTGGGTCATCGGAACCCTTCGGATTGCAGGCGTGTGACTTCTGCCCTCCGGAAACGTTCCCGTGATCTACGGTCGGTATCGTCCAACCAGTCAGCAAGGTCAGTACAGCCATCGAGCCATCGAGCCAGGAGGGGTCATGACCGAGACCAAGGAGATCGAGGCCATCAGCGAAGCGCTGGCCATCATCGATCGTGCCCTCGGCGAGATGACCCATCGCGAGCTCGTGTCGACGGTCGAGGTCTCCGACCTGTTGCTCGACGTCCGCCTGCTGCTCACGCCCTCTTCGTCCGGCAACTGAGCCTCAGCGGCTTCCGGCCGCACCGCTCGCGTCAGGCGTGCTCGGCCAGTTCGTCGAACGCTCGGTACAGCTCGTCTCGGAGCAGTTCGGGTTCGCTCACGGCCCCGGCGTCGACGTTGAGCCCCATGCCGAGCTCGCCGGCGTAGGTGAGCAGCGTGAGGTTGAACGCCACGCCACCGAGCGGCCCGACCGGGTGGTTGGCCAGGATCTGGGCCCCGCCGATGTAGCAGGGCACCGATGCCATGCGCACGTTGCTGGTGGCGAAGTCGACCGTCTGGCTCTGCAGCCTGGCCACGCGTGTGACGAGTGAGGTGGGGATCGCGCCGATGACCGCGCCCAGCACGTCCATCGACACGCCGCCGCTGGCCGAACGGGCATGGTCGGTGGCCTCGGAGATGAGCGCGAAGCGTTCGCCGATCGGCATCTCGGCGGTCGGCACGAGCAGGCGGGCCAAGCCGAAGGCGTTGCTGCCCGAGGACTCGGTGCGCGTGCTGATGGCCATTGACGCCCGCAGGTGGTCGACCGGGGCGCCGAGCCGGCGATGGTAGGCACCGGCCGCTTGCGCGGCCACGGTGATGAAGGCGGTGTTGAAGGTGCCACCGAGGGCCTTGGCGGCGGCCTTGGTAGGGGCGAAGGGAACCGTGAGCGCTTCGAGGTGCCGGCGCAGCGTGCGATCGGTCCACAGCGGTGAGAGCGCCTTGTTGGTATCGCTGAGCTGGGTGACCACCGTGCGCACGCTGGCGGCGGTTGCCAGCCCGAGGGCGGGCAGCTTGGCGGGCTCAGCCAGCAGCTCGCGCAGCTGGTTGACCATGCCAACCGGCAGGCGCAGACTGCTCTCGAGCAGCTCTCGCAACTGATCCGACGGCGTGGCCGGTGCGGTGGGCGTCGACGTGGCCAGCAGCTCAGGGTCGAGCGCAGGAGGCTCAGGAGCGTCACGTTCGAGGTCGATGTACTGGAGGCTGAGCTGCACGCCGGCCTCACCGTCGATCACCGTGTGGTGCGTCTTTTGGATGATGGCGGCGCGTCCACCCTCGAGGCCCTCGACGACCGTGAACGACCACAGGGGACGGGTGCGATCCCAGGGGTCGGCGGCGATCAGCGTCGCCAGGTCGAGGAGCTGACGCATCGAGCCGGGGGCCGGCAGCGCCACGAACCGGACGTGGCGGGTGATGTCGAAGTCGGGGTCGTCGACCCAATGGGGTGGTCCGAGGTTGGCCGGCGCCGGCTGCACCCGTTGGTGGAGCCGGGTCACGAGAGTGGCGGCCCGCTCGAAGCGACGCAGCAGGCGGGCGGAATCAGGCGCCCGGTCGAGGATGCTGACGTTGGCATAGGTCGACGAGAACGTCGGGTCCTTCTCGAGGCGCCACATCAGCCCCTCGGCATCGGACATCTTCGAGTCGAAGCGCAGTTCCCTCGCCATGGCGGAGCAGGCTACTGCCCGGCTCGAAACCTGGGCCCCGGGCCTTGTCAGCGGGCGATGCTGGTGTGCTTGAACTCGTTCAGCTCGGGCCAGGCCAGCAGGGCGACGGTGCGCTCGATGGTCTGGCGGGCGAGCTCGGCATCGCCGTCGGGCCGGTTCATGAAGCGCACGAAGGCAGCCTGGTCGCCGACGATGAAGGTCGGCACTCCCCACACGTCGTGCTCCTTGGCGGCCTGCTGGTGCTCGACGCGAACAGTGGTGAGCGGCTCGCCCGTGGCGATCTCGGCAAAGACGGCGTCGGCGTCGACCCCGTTGGCGGTCAAGACGGCACGCACGACGTCGTCGCTGAGTTGAAGGCCATCGTCGTGGCGGGCGGCGAACAGGGCGCGGTGCACGGCGAGGAACTGTGACGCGAAGCGATCGCGCACCACGGTGCCGGCTCGCAGCGCGAGGAGTCCGGAGTCCTTGCCGGGCTCGTCCCACACGTCGACGTCGCCTTCGGCAACATGAACCTGGCCGAGGGAGAAGGGGACGAACGTGACGTCCCAGTCGGCGCCGCTTTCGAGACCGGTCACCACGTGCTCGTGGGCGTTGCGGGCAAAGGGGCAGCGGTAGTCCCAGGTGATGGCGAAGGCGATGGTCACGGAGCCACCAACCTCGTGCCCCGGATCAGCATTCCCGACGCAAGGCAGGAAGGTCCGGCGGCTGGTCACGGGCGGGCGTGCAGGCGCCAGACGCGGCGGGCCACGAGGCCGATCGCCGTGCCGAGGGCGGCACCGGCCACCATGTCTGAACCGTGGTGGAGGCGGAGGTAGGGCCGGCTGAGGGCCACGATGCCCGCCAGCGCGAACCAGGCCGGCGCCGTCGAACGACGGCCGGCCGACAGCACGGTGGCGGCGCAGAACGCCGCACTGGCGTGGCCGCTGGGGAAGCTGCTCGTCGTGGGCGACCGGAGGCCCGGGATCGGCCGATCGTCGGTGTGGGGGCGGGTGCGTCGAAAGAGGCGCTTGACGCCGTGGTTGACGACGAGCGACTCGATGCCGAGCACCGCGGACAGCCGGAACGCCTCGGTGGCCCGCGGGTCGGAGGTCAGGCCCCGGGCGGCGCCGATGAGGTGCCAGAGCACGGACCAGTCCCCGAGCTTCGAGGCCGTGACGAACACCAGGTCGGGAACCGGATGGCCTCGAAGGTGGTCGAGGACCTCGTCGAACGCGAGGTCGAACCGAGCGACGATCGGCCCGAACGGGGCGTCGAGTGGCGGGTCGGGATCGTCGCCGTTCGCCGCGGTCACGCCAGCGCCGGGACGACGGCGCCGGCCGCGGCGGGCCCCACTCCCACCTGGAGTCGAGCGGCGGCCTCGAGCACGGCGCGCTCGGGATCGCCACCGAAGGCGGGGCACCACGGCTTGAAGCCGCACCAGGCGCACAGCGGGCCGGTTCGAGGTTGGAACTCGCCCCGGTCACACGCCTTCTGCACGGCGCCGTAGACGGCACCGATGCGGCGGGGGAGGAACGAGACCGACTGGGCGGTGGGCCGGGCCGTGATGACGATCGGCGGGTCGGACAGGTAGAGGAGCTGGACGGCCACGGGCCGACGCCCGAACAGCTCTTGGCACAGGTAGGCGTAGAAGTTGACGCCCCCGAGACGACCCTGTTCGTGGCGCTCGCTGGGCGGGCGCCCGGTCTTGTAGTCGGTCACCACGAGGTCGCCGTTGGCATCGAGGTCGAGTCGGTCGATGACGCCGACCATGGTGAGCCCGTCGATCTCGACCGAGAGGCGCAGCTCGAGCCCGATGGCGGTGATGGCGCGGGGGTCCTCGAGCTGGAAGTAACGCCGCACCGCAGCCTCGGCGTCGGCCACGAACTGGGTCTCGCCGTCGGCGTCGAGGCCGAGCAGGGCGTGTTCGGGGTCGCCGTCCAGCTCGCCGACGGCGAGCTGGAGCGCAGCCAACCCGGCCGGGAGGGTCCGGCCGGCGGGCGGCTCGCAGAACAGCAGCTCGAGGGCGCGATGCACGAGCGAGCCGCGTGCCGCGGGGACCGTGGGCGCTTCGGGCAGCTTGTCGATGGCGGAGAACCGGAACGCCAGCGGGCAACTGGTGAAGGACTCGACCCGCGAGGGAGACAGACGGGTGGGGACCGGGATTGCCATAGGTCTGAGTGTAGGGAGGGGGTGCGCGAGGGTTCGGCGATGGCGAACGGGGGGTCAGCCCTCGCCGAGGAGGAACGCCAACACCACCGACGCCACGAGCGGCGGGTCTTCGAGGGGGCCGAAGTGGCCGACGCTCGGGAGGCGCACGAGGCGGCCGCGAGGGAGGCGGTCGGCGATCTCGGGGGCGATGCGCCCAGGGCCGACGTCGCCGTCGTCGCCACCGGCCATCACCAGGACCGGGCAGGTCACCAGGGTGAGGCGCTCGAACGTGCGATGGGCGCCGCTGCCCTGGTAGACGTCGGCTTCATCGTCGGGCCGGCACCGCAAGGTGATCCCGCCTTCGGCGGTGGGGGCGAACCCATGCTCGACGTAGGCCCGCAGGGCGGCAGGCGTCAGGGCGTTCAACGGGGGCTTGCCGGCGAAGTTGGCGTAAGCCTCGTCGTAGCTGGCGAAGTCGGCGCGGCGGCGCCTGGCCCCTGCGGACAACGGGTTGTTGGCGGGGTCGCGCGCCGGGTCGGGTGGGAAGGCGATGGGTTCGAAGGCGGCGATGGCCCGGAACGTACCGGGCGAGTCCTCCTCGGTCATGAGGAGCGCGGCGCCCCCCATCGAGTGGCCGACGGCGACGCACCCCCGTAGGCCGAGGGCGTCGACGACGGCGACGACGTCCTCGCCCATCCCGGTCCACTCGATGGGGCCGATGGGGCGGTTCGAGGTGCCGTGGGCGCGGAAGTCGAGGGCGAAGCAGCGGAACCGCTCGGACACGAGCTCGGCCAACGGACCCCACACGGTGGCATGGAACCCCGTGGCGTGGGCGAAGAGTAGCGGGGGGCTTCCGTCGGCACCCCCGAGGTCGTGAACGGTCACCACGACGCCGTCGGTGGAAGGAACCTCGATCACCTCGCCGCGAGCCATGGCCGCCATCATCGCCGCTGCATCCCGGGCACCCCCAACCGCTCCCGGCCGGCGGTGGCGGCAGACGTCGTACGCTGCCGGATCGTGGCGTCCGACTCTGCGGCCGAGGTGCGGGCGGCCAACGATGCCTTCTACGAGGCCTTCGAGCTGCGTGACCTCGACCGCATGAGCGACACCTGGGAGCACAGCGATGCCGCCAGCTGCACGCATCCCGGGTGGGCGACGCTGCACGGATGGGGTGCAGTGGCGGCCAGCTGGTACGCGCTGTTCACCAACGGCCAGCGGCTGCAGTTCATCGTCACGGGCGAGCGCGTGGTGGTCGAGGGTGATGTCGGCTGGGTGTCGTGCGACGAGAACGTGCTCGGCGATGGGGCCGGCGTGGGGAGCACGGTGGCGGCGCTCAACGTGTTTCGCCGCACGTCGCACGGCTGGAAGCTCGTGGCCCACCACGGCAGTGGCGTGGCGGCGGGCTGACGCCTAGTTGTTGTCGGCCTTGTTCTTGCGCCGCTTCCACAGGTACCCGCCGAGACGGTCGAGCAGGACACCAAGGGCGACGAGGACCACGAACATGATCCAGCGCGGTGCGTTGAAGTCGAAGAAGAGGAAGGTGATCTGCATGCTCTCGGTGTTCTGCGCCACGAAGATGATGATCGCCAGCGCGATCACGCCCCCGACGACGAGCCGGGCGATGTTCATCTCGTTCCCGCCATCGATCTTCGGGTAGTCGCCCGACGAGGTCATGAGGTCCCCTTTGGTTCGCGCGGCAGCCCCAGCAGCCGCTCGCCGATGATGTTGCGCTGCACCTGGCTCGTGCCTCCTGCGATCCGTCCACCAGGGGCGGCGAGCATGCCGGCCGCCGTTGCGCCCCCAAGCAGGGCATCGGCCCCGGCGACGTCACCACGCAGCATCGCCGCGTCGAACATGAGCTCGGTGATGCCGAGCTTCATGAGCGATGCCGCCGTGGAGGCGACCGCACCTTGGCGCCGCCCCATGGCCTTGAAGGCGTTGCCCCGGGCCAGCAGCTGCGCGAGGCGGTCGCGCTGGACCGCGGGCAGCCCGGCACCCTGGCCGATCGCCGCCATCGACTCGAGCCGCCGTTCGAGGCCGATGACCGAGGCGCCGATGTGGCCGCGTTCGCTGGTGAGCACGGCCATCCCCACGTCCCAGCCCTTGTGCAACGGTCCGAGCAGGGCGTCGGCAGGAACCTCGACATCGGTGAAGAAGACCTCGTCGAACTCGGCCTCGCCGGTCATCTGCCGGAGCGGGCGCACGTCGATGCCCGGCAGCGCCATGTCGAGCAGGAAGAACGAGATGCCCTGGTGCTTGGGC
>JBBRTJ010000128.1:0-8043 GCA_038244535.1 Acidimicrobiales bacterium
ACCAGGCCGAGGCCGAGCAGGAACAGCAGCCGGCCCCGGGTGGCCTGCTGGCGGAGGAACAACTTGTAGAGGGCGAGCCAGCGCGTCATCCGCCCACCAGGTAGCGGAAGACGGAGTCGAGGTCGTCGTCGAGGGGGACCACCTCGTCGAGGCGGAGGCCCCGGTCACGAGCGACGATGGCGACCTCGCGACGGAAGCGGTAGGCGTCGTTGGTCTCGACCTCGAACGCGTCCTTGCCGGCCTGGCGCACACCCTGCACGGTGCCTCGCTCGATCAGGGCGGCGGCCAGCGCGGCTGGTTGGTCGGCGGCGATGCGGAGACGGTGGGGCCGGTCGTCCATCAGGTCGCGGATGGCGCGGAAGTCGCCTTCGGCGGCCAGGCGCCCCTGGGCGATGACGAGGATGCGGCTGCCGAAGCGCTCGACCTCGTCGAGCACGTGGCTCGACACCACGACGCACCGTCCAGGGCGGGCGCCGAGGCGCCGCACCAGGTCGATCAGGTGGAAGCGCTGCCGGGGGTCGAGGCCGTTCATCGGCTCGTCCATCACGAGCACCTCGGGATCGTGGACGAGGGCGGCGGCGATCTTCACTCGCTGCTTGTTGCCCTTCGACAGGTTTCCCACCGGGCGCTCGTCGTCGAAGGACAGCTCGACGAGGTCGAGGGCTGCCGTCGCGGCGCCCTCGGGATCTTCGAGGCCCTGGAGGCGGGCGGCCACGGCCACCAGGGGACCGGGCCGGAGGTGGTCGAACGTCGCCTCCTGCTGGGGGACCAGGCCGATGCGTCCGAGCAGGGACAGGTCGTGGCGGGGGTCGCCGCCGAGGACCCGGACGTGACCTTGGGACGGGCTGGCCAGCCCGCACATCAGGCGCAGCACGGTCGACTTCCCGGCCCCGTTGGGCCCGAGCAGCGCGGTGACGCCAGGGCCGACCGAGAACGACACGTCGCTCACGGCCACGATGTCGCCGAACCACTTCGACACGTGGTCGAGCTCGAGCAGCGCGCTCGGCGGGTTGACCGGACTCGGCGGCGGCAGCGTCGTCATCGGACCACCCGCAGCCGTCGGTAGCGGGTCCAGACGACGATCGCGCCGGCCACGGTCCAGGCCGGCACGGCTACGGCGAGGGCTGCAGTCGAGAGCTGCGGCAGGTTGCCGGGCTCGCCGTAGATGCGGAAAGCCAGCTCGAACGGGATGACGTTGAGGTTGAACACGTAGACCCAGTCGGGCAGGCCGACACCTTCGACGAGCGTCCCGGACACGGCCGCGGTGACGAGCAGCAGCAGCAGGATCCCCGCCGATGCGACCGCCCGACGATCGGTCATCGACGCCACGGCCAGGGACAGCGCCGTGTAGTAGAGCGCGATCACCGAGCCCGCGGCGAGCACCCTGATCGCGAGCAGGGCCACCTCTCCGGGGCCGTCAGGTCCGATGCCCTGCAAGACGTTGGCGACGAGCAGCAGCACCGGCGGCCCGAGCGTGGCGATGGCGAGCAGCCCGCTGACCGCGGCGGCCTTGGCGATCAGGTACGTGTCGCGGGTGAGAGGCGAGGCGAGGTAGAGCCCGAACAGGCCGGTCCGGCGGTCGGGGCACAGCGCCTCGGGGGCCACGAACGTCGCGAAGATCACGAGCGCCGAGGCGATGAAGCCGTAGTAGGCGCCATAGGTGGGCAGCACGTTGGTGCGCACTTGGGTGTCGTTGACCAGGGCGGCCACCCCGACAAAGACGATGGCGGGCACGTAGGCGATGGCCGCGGTGAGGATTGGCAGGATCTTGGCCCGGGTCGGCCGGCGCAGGCCCAAGACGCGCTGCGCGGTGTGCTTGATGAGGCTCTGCGTGGCCCCCCGGGGGCCGCGACGAACGCCGTCGTAGACGCGGTAGCCACGATCGATGATGCGGGCGTCGCTCATCGGCCCATCCCGTCCAGCACGACGTCTTCGAGCGAGAGCCGCCGCTTCTCGAGCCTGATCAGCCCGAGGCCGAGATCGGCGATGGCGGTGGTGATCGGGGCCGGGCCGGCGACGTCCTCGACGACGAGGTGGCGGCCGTCGGCCTCGACGCGAGCCCCGCCCTGGCGCAGCACGCCGGCCAGCTCGTCGCCCCCACCGTCGACCTCGACCACCCAACCGCCGATGCCGGCTTTGAGGCTGCTCAGCGAGCCCGAGGCGAGCACGCGCCCCTCACCCAGGATGACGGCCGAGTCGCAGACCCGCTCGACCTCGTCGAGCAGGTGGGACGACAAGATCACGTCGATCCCGAAGTCGGTGCCGATGCGCCGGATGAGCGACAGCATGTCGTCGCGCTGCATCGGGTCGAGCCCGTCGGTCGGTTCGTCGAGCAGCAGCAGTTCAGGGTCGTGGGCCAGCGCAGCAGCCAACTTGACCCGTTGGCGTTGCCCGGTGGACAGCGTGCCGATGGGCCGCAGGCGCTCCTCGCCGAGGCCGACCTGGAAGAGGGCGTCGCTGGCCCGGGAGGTGGCATCGCGGCGAGGCAGTCCGTGGATCTCGGCGAGGTGGGCCACGAGATCGAAGGCCTTGGTGTCGGGCGGCAGGCTGTGGTGCTCGGGGGAGTAGCCGATCTTGGCCCTGACCTCCGGCCCACTCGTCGTCGGGTCGAGCCCCAGCACCTCGATGGTGCCGGTGTCCGGCCGGGACAAGCCCAGGGCCATGCCCAACAGGGTCGTCTTGCCCGCTCCGTTGGCTCCGAGGAGACCGGTCACGCCCTTGGGGATCTCGACGGTGGCGCCGGCGAGGGCCGTGGTGGTCCCCCATCGCTTGACCACGTCACGGGCCACGAGGACCGCTGGAGCGGCGGGGACCGAGGTGGGCATCGGAGGAGCCTACGGGCGCCGGCCGGGAGGTCCCCCTGCGGGTCGCGGTAGCTTCGCCGCCATGGCCAACTTGAAGCTCCGATCCGGAGATGTGACCGACGGGATGCAGAAGGCCCCGGCCCGGGCGATGCTGCGCGCCGTCGGTCTTCGCGAGGAGGACTGGGTCAAGCCCCAGATCGCCATTGCGTCGTCGTGGAACGAGGTGACGCCCTGCAACCTGTCGCTGGCGCGGCTCGCCTTGCGGGCCAAGGACGGCGTCCGGGCCGCCGGTGGGGTGGCGCTCCAGTTCGGCACGATCTCGGTGAGCGATGGCATCTCGATGGGGCACGAGGGCATGCGGGCCTCACTGGTGTCTCGCGAGGTCATCGCCGATTCCGTCGAGACGGTCATGCACGCCGAGCGCTTCGACGGGTTCGTGGGGCTGGCCGGGTGCGACAAGAGCCTCCCGGGCATGCTCATGGCCGCCGCCCGCCTCGACCTGCCGATGGTGTTCGTCTACGCCGGTTCCATCTTGGCCGGACACCACAACGGTGCCTCGATCGACATCACGAGCGTGTTCGAGGCCGTGGGAGCGTGTGCCCTTGGCAAGATCTCCGAGGACGAGCTGTTCGAGATCGAGCGCAAGGCGTGCCCCGGCGAGGGCGCGTGCGCCGGGATGTTCACGGCCAACACCATGGCCTCCATCGGCGAGGCGCTGGGGATGAGCCTGCCCGGGACGGCCTCGCCGCCCTCGGTCGACCGCCGCCGTGACGACGATGCCGAAGCCGCCGGCCGGGCCGTCGTGCGCCTGCTCGAGCTCGGGATCCGGCCCCACGACATCCTGACCAAGAAGGCGTTCGAGAACGCCATAGCAGTCACCAACGCACTGGGGGGATCGACCAACGCGGTGCTCCACCTGCTGGCGATCGCCAACGAGGTAGGGGTGGCGCTCGAGCTCGAGGACTTCAACCGCGTCGCGGCCAAGGTGGCCCACGTGGCCGACATGAAGCCCGGCGGCAAGTTCCACATGAGCGATCTCGACCGCGTGGGCGGCGTTCCGGTGGTGCTGCGGATGCTCCTCGAGGCCGGCCTGCTTCACGGCGACGTCATGACCGTCACCGGCAAGACGATGGCCGAGAACCTGGCGGAGATCAACCCTCCCGGACCCGACGGCGTCGTCGTGCACCCCCTTGACGCGCCGCTGCACGCCGAAGGCAGCATCGTGGTGCTGCGCGGGTCGCTCGCGCCGAACGGGTCGGTGGTCAAGGTCGCCGGCCTGACCCAGGATCAGCTCCGCTTCGACGGACCGGCTCGGGTGTTCGACGGCGAGGATGGCGCCATGGCGGCGATCCTGTCGGGCTCGATCGAGCCCGGCACCGTGCTGGTGATCCGCTACGAGGGACCCAAGGGCGGGCCGGGGATGCGCGAGATGCTGGCCATCACCGGTGCGCTCAAGGGCGCCGGGCGAGGCTCGGACTGCGCCTTGGTGACCGACGGCCGGTTCTCCGGGGGGACCTGGGGGTTCTGCATCGGCCACGTCGCGCCCGAGGCGGTCGATGGCGGCCCCATCGCGTTCGTCCGCGACGGCGATCGGATCCTGGTGGACGTGCACGACAAGCGCCTCGACCTGCTCGTCGACGACGCTGAGCTGGCCCGCCGCCGCACCGAGTGGGTGCTCCCCACCCCTCGCTACACGACCGGGGTCCTGGCCAAGTACGCCAAGCTCGTCACCGGCGCCGAGATGGGCGCCGTCACCCGCCCCTGAACCCCGCGAGCCTCGTGCCGCGGACCGGCGCCGAGATGGGCGCCGTCACCCGCCCCTGAGCCCCGCGAGCCTCGTGCCGCGACCGGCGCCAGCTCGGCCCCGTTTGCGTCGCGACGTTGCTCGAGAGCAGCAACGTCGCGACTGAAATGACATCGGCGCCGTCATGCGCCGCCGTGCTCTGCGAACTCGTGCGGCGAATGCGGCGCAGGGGAGCGTTCGGCGCACAAGTGCGGGGTGAAGGGCGCGTGGCGCCGGGCGCAAGGAGCGTGGGGTTCAGGCCTGCAGGTCGGCGTCGGCGGCGCGCACCTCGTTGACCGAGCGCGCCATGACGTACATGCGTCGTCCGTTGAGGGTGGTCTGCAGCCACAGCCCCTTGAGCGGCCCGATCGGCGTCTCGAGGTCGAGGCGGTCGAGCACGAGCCGAGGGCGGAACGTGAAGCGTCCACCGGCCAGCACGACGAGCGACTCGTCGGTGGCCAGGATGACGCGTCGGGCGTAGAGCCTGGTGAACACGATGAGGAAGGCGGGCAGGCCGAGGATCGGGAGACCCAGCAGGACGCCGAGCCCGAGTCCGACGAGCAGGCTGATCCCCAACCCGAGCCAGCGGTTCGGGCCCTCGAGGGCGCGAACGACGTGGGCGACGGCCTCACCGGGCTGGAGGAGGGGGCGGGACTGCTCGATGATCTGCGGGCGCTGGTTGCCAAGGAGGGGCATCGGGGCAGTCTGGCGCATGCAGTTGCGCGTTCGGACCCGGGATGGCAAGCTGACGTCCGTGACGTCGCGCCCTCTCATCGTGGTGGTAGTTCCCTAGGGCGCATCCCACCTCGTCGCGTGCGCCCAAGGACCTCCCAGCCGGGAGGTCTTCGTCGTTTTTCGGGCCACTGCCCTTCCATCAACGTTGCGCAGGACCAGCAAGGAGCACCATGAAGCTGACCGGGGCGCAAGCCCTCATCAAGAGCCTCGAGATGGAAGGCGTGGAGGTGATGTTCGGCCTCCCCGGGGGCTGCATCCTGCCCGCGTACGACCCGCTGCTCGACAGCTCGATCCGCCACATCCTGGTGCGCCACGAGCAGGGCGCCGGCCACATGGCCGAGGGCTACGCCCACGTGACGGGTCGTCCGGGGGTGGCCATGGTGACGAGCGGCCCGGCGGCGACCAACCTCGTCACGCCGCTGTGCGACGCCTACATGGACTCCGTGCCGATGGTGGCCATCACCGGCCAGGTGTCGACCTCGGCCATCGGGACCGACGCGTTCCAAGAGTGCGACACGATCGGCATCACTCGGTCCGTGACCAAGCACAACGAGCTCATCATGAGGGCGCAGGACATCCCGCGGGCGGTGCACGACGCGTTCCACATCGCCACCACCGGCCGGCCCGGGCCGGTGCTCCTCGACGTGCCCAAGGACGTCCTGCAGAACTCGATGGACTGGTACTGGCCCGAGGGCGTCGACCTCCCCGGCTACAAGCCGGTCACCATCGGTGACCCGGTGATGATCAAGGCGGCGGCGCGACTGATCTTGGAGTCGGAGCGACCGATCCTCTACGTCGGCGGCGGCGTGTTGAAGGCGCGGGCCGCCGAGGCGCTTCGCGAGCTGGCCGACCTCACCCAGATCCACGTGGTCACCACCCTGATGGCGCGGGGTGCCTTTCCCGACAGCCATCCGCTGTGCCTCGGCATGCCCGGCATGCACGGCAACGCCACGGCGGTCATGGCCCTCCAGAAGGCCGACCTCCTGGTGGCCCTCGGGGCGCGCTTCGACGATCGCGTCACCGGCAAGGTGTCGGCGTTCGCCCCCGAGGCCAAGATCATCCACGTCGACATCGACCCGGCCGAGCAGGGCAAGGTGCGCCGGCCCGACGTGCCCATCGTCGGCGACTGCCGGCTCGTCATCGAGGAGCTGATCACGGCGATCCGCGACCTGCTCGCCGGTGGATCCGTCCAGGCCGACACCAACGTGTGGAAGAGCCGCCTGAGCGGGTGGAGCGAGCAGTTCCCCCTCGCCTACGAGGCGGCCGCGCCCGGCGATGCACTCAAGCCGCAGTACTGCCTCGAGGTCTTGCGCGACTCGGCGCCCGAGGGCACGATCCTGTGCTCGGGCGTCGGCCAGCATCAGATGTGGTCGTCGCAGTACTGGCACTTCGAGGAGCCCTACACCTGGGTCAACTCCGGCGGCCTCGGCACGATGGGGTTCTCGGTGCCTGCCGCCATCGGCGCCAAGGTCGGCCGGCCTGACCGCACCGTGTGGGCCGTCGACGGCGACGGCTGCTTCCAGATGACCGCCCAGGAGCTGGTGACCGCCTCCACCGAGCGGATCCCGATCAAGGTGGCGATCCTCAACAACGCCTACCTCGGCATGGTGCGCCAGTGGCAGGAGATGTTCTACGACGAGCGGTACTCCGAGGTCTACCTGTCGCCCGACCTGCCCGACTACGTGAAGTGGGCCGAGGCGATGGGATGCGTCGGGATCCGGGTCGAGTCGCCCGAGGAGGTGCAGCCCGCCATCGACAAGGCCAACTCGATCGACGATCGCCCGGTGGTCGTCGAGTTCCGCACCGACGCCCGCGAGAAGGTGTTCCCGATGGTGCCGGCCGGGATGGCCAACGACGACCTCGTGCTGCCCGGCTTCCAGGATCGTGGAGGTCTCCGATGAGCCAGCAGCCCACCGTCGGCGCCGAGTCGACCAATCGCCGCAAAGGCCATCAGATCCTGTCCGTGTTGGTCGAGAACCAGGCGGGGGTGCTGGCCCGGGTCTCCGGGCTGTTCGCCCGTCGGGGCTACAACATCTTTTCGTTGGCGGTGGCCCCGACCGAGGACGACCGCTTCAGCCGCATCACCATCGTGGTCGACGTCGAGTCTGCTCCCCTCGACCAGATCGTCAAGCAGCTGTTCAAGCTGATCGACGTCGTCAAGATCTCCGAGCTCGATCCGCAGCAAGCCGTCGAGCGTGAGCTGCTCCTGGCGACCGTGCGGGCCGAGCCTGCGAAGCGAAGCCAGGTCGTCGAGCTCGCCACCATCTTCGAGGGCAAGATCCTTGCGGTGGGCGCCGATGCCCTCACCGTCAGCCTCGAGGGCCACCCGAGCAAGCTCGACGACTTCGAGGAGCTGCTGCGGGGCTATGGCATCGTGGAGCTGCAGCGCACAGGTCGTGTCGCGCTGCCGAAGTTGGACCGTGACCGAGAGGCGCGCCTGCGCGCCGTGAGAGGAAAGGCTGGCTGATGGCCGCCAACGTGTACTACGAGGCCGACGCCGATCGGTCGATCATCCAAGGCCGCAAGGTGGCCATCGTCGGGTACGGGTCGCAGGGCCATGCCCATGCGCTCAACCTGAAGGACTCCGGCATCGACGTTCGCGTCGGGCTCCGTCAGGGATCGGCATCGGCGGCCAAGGCCGAGGCTGCCGGCCTGCGGGTCATGTCGATCGCCGCGGCCGCGGCCGAGGCCGACGTCATCATGCTGACGATGCCCGACACC
>JBBRTJ010000129.1:0-8032 GCA_038244535.1 Acidimicrobiales bacterium
AGGAACTGCGCGGAAGACACACTCGACGAGGGCGCTCAGCGTCTCACCTCACACCCCGCCAGCAACGGCTGAACGCCGGCCACTCGCTCCACCGGCGAGCTGCTTGTCCATGCCTCTAGAAAGTGTCAGAGGGGGGACTTGAACGCCGGATTCTGCCGTCCCATCCTGTACCAAGGAGTCCCTATACATGCAGGTCAGGGGCGGTTTCCGTGGAGGCCGTCTACCGCCGGGTCACCTTCCGTACCGTCCCGTATCGCCCTGTTTCCAGGACGTTCGCGGACAAATGTGATGACAAGCCGGAGGTGTGTCGGACGCAGGAGAGCACCCCCGCCGAGCGACACGATTGCGCGGCCGTTGGCCCACTCACCCATCCGACACCTCGGTTTGTCATCACTTCTCGTCACGCGTCGCCACAGTGCTCCTGGCCGAGGTGTCGCGCGCCGGGGGGCGGGTCATCACTCCGCCGCTGCCAGGCCCTGGTCGATGGTTCCCAGGTGAACATGGCGGCGGTCCCGTCGAGGATCGGGTCGGCGAACTCGACGAGGGAGTTGATGAGGTCGTCGATGTGCTCGGGTGCCTCGTGCTGGAGCCTCTGCTTGGTCCGCCACGCTGCCCATCTCGGTTGAGCGACCGCGCCGTAGCCGTCGAGCACGCCGCGCAATGGGCGAGCGTCGCCTGCCGGTAGTCGGCGACGAGTCGCGTCGAGGCGACGAGCTGGGCACCGGGGAGGCGACGGGACCGGGCGATCCGGTGCAGGTCGACGAAGTCACGCCAGCGGGTGTTGGCCGTGCCGCGCTGAACCGCGGTGACGAGCTTCTCAGCGATGACCATCTCGACCGAGTAGCCGAGCACATCGATGGTGCCTCCGAGGATTCGCGGCACGGACGTGGCCTCCGGCGCGGGTTCGATCGGATCGCCCACGTTGACGTCGACGTGGAAGCTCACCCGTGCGCTCGCGAGCGTGGCCGGAAACGAGACCCTCACTCCGGTGTAGCCCGCGCTGTCCTCGCGGATCGTTTCCGCGCTCGCCTGTTCCGTCTCAATGGCGAGGCCGTCATCGATCTCGACCGACGCGATCTCGATGATCGCCCCGGTGACGTTGTCGATGTCGTTGTCGAGCTGGAGGCCGGCGAGGTCGACGTCCCGAGTGGCGCGCCGCTCGTCGAAGGCGGCGAGGAGCACACCTCCCTTGAGGACGAATCGCTCGCGGTGCGCTGACCTGCTGAGCCGTTCGAGGAACCCTTCGAGGGCGTACAGCGTGAGGTACTCGTCGACGGGTCGACCGTCGGCGTTGGCCCGCGCTCGAAGGTCGAGGAACGCCCTGCCCTCGGCGGTCGCTCTCGTGGGGCGCGTCACAGCAGGATCTCCAGTGCAGCGCGGATGGGTTGAGCGGCCTTCGGGCCGATGGCGGTAGCCATCTCGAGCAGCTGGGACGGTTGACTCCCGGGGCGGCGCAGCCACCGCTTGAGTGCCTCGACCGCCTGCTCGGTGCCCTCGAGGTGACGGATGCGGAAGGCGTCGCAGATCGAGCGCTCGGCGGAGTACAGCCCGATCCGGTAGCCGGCGCCGACGTCGAGGTCCTCTCGGCCGAGGTCGAAGGTCTTCGGGTCGAACTTGTGCCACGTGATCGGCGCCGACGTGGCTGGTGTCCGCGTCCCACGCGGGAGGGCCAGGTCGATCGTCGCCGGGATCTCGTCGGTCAGGTCGTGACGGGCCAGCGCGCTGGTGAGACACATCGTCGCCCGCTCGGAGCGAAACGCGGCCTCGATGAGGTCCGGATCGGCGTCCAGCGTCGTGGCGCTGAACAGACCGCGACCGATCTTTTCGATCGCCCCTTGCTCGTTCAGGTTCCGGAGTTGGCGGTCCGACAGCCCATGCCGGCGGGCATCGGTGTAGGTGAACAGCTCCGGGAGCTCTGATGGAAGGGTGGTGGTCCCCATGGAGGGAATCGTACTCAGATACACGCCATATGACAACAGTTTCCGCCGCGGCGCCCTACCTGGTGGACGGCGCCGGGGGAACGCCTACTGCAGGCCCGCTTCATCCAGCAGGCGGATGAACTTGGTCTTCTGACCGTGTCGATGGCGGACGTCGGCCAGGTAGGTCTCGAAACCGCCCGGATCACCGCCCCGCTCGTAGAGCGTGCGGATCTGGGCAATCTGCTCGACGGCGCGCTCGTAGGTCCAGGTCTTCTTGCGGTCGATCTGTGCCTCGACGTCACGGGCGAAGGCCCGAGCCGCGTCGAGCGGACGGTCGCTCTCGCTCGCCTTGGCCAGCTCCATCCAGACCGACAGCGATGCCCCATGCTGGTCGGCAACGGTCCACGCCTCGTCGAGACGGTCCTCCGAGGCGAACACGGCGATCAGGTCGTCGTGGGTCGCCGGTGCCGGGATGCGTGCGGCGACGTGCCGGTTGATCGGCGTCGGGCGCTTCGCCATCGCTGCGACATTCGCTGCACCGCGCTCCTCGAGCAACGCGACCGCACGACGCTCGTGCTCGGCCCACGTCCCCGTCTCGGTCGTCCAGCGCGTGAGGCGCTGGAATTGCTCCAGGTTCGGCTGTTCGGTGAAACGTCGCCACACGAGCTCGTCGACCTCGGCGGTGCGGCCCCGCTCAGCCCAACCGGTGAGCGCGACGTCGTCGAGCCGGCTGTCGCCGCGCATCTGGTGGTCGGTGTCGTCGAACGCGGCGAGCCCCCGCTCGGCCCACACCAGGGCGTCGTCGCCTCGGCGGGCCTCGATCAGTACCTCGGCGATCTCCACGTAGTCGTAGGGGTACGACAGGTCCTGGGCGAGCAGCTCAACCCGGGCGTCGACGTCACCCGCCGCCTTCGCGAGGTGCTCGCGGATCTTGACCAGATGGAAGTGGCTCCGCTCCGCGCTCGCCCGCTCGGCGTCGCTGAGCGAATCCCACCGTTCGTCCGCCAACCGCTTCAACTCGGCAAGCCCCTCATCACCGAGCACATCGGCATACCTGCTCGGCGCGTCGTAGAGGATGTCCCACTCGCTGTCGACGTCGAGCGCGAACAGCCGACCGGCCAGCGCAACGGGATCGGGGCGGGCGATCTCGCACGCCCGGACGTGGATGCCCTCCAGCTCGGACGTGATCTGGGCGAACCAACCCGACGAGTCGTCGACCCGACCCATCGTCACATCCACCCGACCGAGCGCGTACTCCGTGATCTCGATAACAGAGGCCGGGTGGTCCGGGAGCAGATCACCGATCTGACCGACCACGCCCATCACGGCCCGAGCCCACGGCCCCGATGTCCGGGCGTAGTCACGCCGGTTCGCGCTGCCGGACTTCAACGCATCGGAGAACGACCGCCGGTACGACGACACGTCGAGCGGCCCACCACCCGCCGACGCCGCCTCCAACAAGAGCCGGGTCCGCAGCTCCACATCACCCTCAGCCTGGCTCATCATCAACTCGACCAGCTGCTCCGTCGGCAGCTCGGCCAGGTACGCCGTCAGCTGCGCCGCTGCCTTCTTGGTCATCCGAGCCATCGCCACTGTCTACCGGCGCTAGAGACCCCGGGCGATCGCGTCAGTGGCCCTGCGTACCGTCGTGACGAGCCGAAGGAGACCGACATGTCCAGCCCGTCACTGATCGAGGCTCTCGACGCAGCACAGCAGCGCCATTCCGAAGCGGTCGCCGAACTTGTTCCCCTGCTCATCGAGATGGCGCTCGCCACGGTCACCGAGGTGCTGCCAGGTGCCACGGTCCTGGAGACCGAGGGCGAGATGAACGAGGACTGGCTGTTCGCGCTCCGCATCCAGCGGGTGCTCGACGCGAATGGCGGGGTGCTCTACGACATCAACCTTGGCCATGACGACCCCGAGGTCGAGAACCGGATCGACGAGGTCGGCTTCGAGCACCTCGACCTCACCGGCGACGCCTACCTCGGGAGGAAGACGATCGAGCGGCCAGCCGAACCGAGGTCGTGATACCCGAGGAGCGGTCCTCCACGACCCCGATGGGCGCGAGCACCATCGCTCCATGGCGAACGACACCCGCAGATGCCGGTCATGTTCACCGTCAACGTCGAGGTCGGCCAGTCCGCCTGCGCCAGATGCCCTCGTCGGCCGACCGAGGAAGCGCCTTGGCGTGGACTCCGGCCAATTGCCTGTCCATCGACGCTGCCTAAGCTGCGCCCGTGAGCAACCCGGCGGAGATCAGATGGACGGTGGGAGCCGATCAGATCGATCCCGACCGTTGGGCGCAAGCGATCATCAACGCTCTCCAGGGAGGCAAGAGGCCAGACGACAAGCCGGTCACCCGCTGGGGAACGTGGCCTGCAGCGGTCTTGATCCTCATCCTGTTGGTTGCGCTTGCTGCCCTGACCGGCAACTGGCTCGTGCTTGCCGGGTTCGCCCCGCTCGCCGTCATCGCCGGCGGCCTCTTCGTGCTGAATCGGCAGACCGTCGGTCGAACGGCGAAGCAGATCCGTTCCACGCCGTCTGCGCTCGAGCCGTTCACCTTCATCGCTGACGCCTCGGGAACACGATCCGAGAGCGCGAGTGGCAACGACAAACTCGACTGGGTCCGCTATCGAGACGTGATGCTCGACGAGGATCTCATCGTGCTGACCCTCGACAACAAGGCCATCCGGGTCCTGCCGGTAGCCGCCCTGTCCTCAGGCCAGTCCGCCACACAGGCCGTCGAGACCCTCAAGACCTGGATCGCGGCCACGCGCTCCAGCATCCAGTAGCGGCCGAGGGGCCAAACCTCGTCCCGCCTCACTGCTCGCTCCCGCCATTTCGAGGATGCCGACGACTTGGTTCGCTGAGCCGCCCGACTCGAAGTCACAGGGAGAGGCCCGGCGCGTCGCGTCGTGGGTTCACGCCTGGGAGGTCAACCGTCTCGCTGAGGTCGGCGATGGCTCGGTTGGCTGCGTAGTAGGTGACCGCGTAGTCGGGCTGACCGAGCGGCGGCAGCGGGCCGACGAGCGTGGTCTCGGGGAGATCCCAGAGGGCACGGTGTTGCGCGACTCGCCCCGCGGCCGCCACCCAGCGGTCACGTGCCACCGGCTCATCGGGCACCGGTCCGAGGTGCTCCGTCAGGATCGGCGACGGGTGTTCGGCAAAGTGCTCGCCTCGGAGGCGGGCGTCGTCATCGATAGCGTGTCGAACTCGTTCGGCGTCGGTGCCGTGGCGGTCGGCGCGGAGCTCGACCGCCCGATCGCGTGCCGCCCGCTCGGCTTCGATCGCCGTGGGCAGGTCCTCCATCTCGCGCTCCAGCTTCACGATGCGGCCGGGGAGGAAGCCAGCCTCGTTCTTCGCTCGGGCGATCTCGGCCGTGTGTCCTCGGCGACGGAGGGGACGGTCCTGCTGGTCGAGCGTTCGTGTCGCATCGGCGAGACGCGTCTTGGCGTCGTCGACCAGCTCGGGGAGCTCCTGCTTCCGGCGAGCGACCTCGGCGAGGGACCGGCTGTGCTCATCCTGGCGAAGGCGAAGCTTGTCGGCGGCCGCCTGGTGCGCGGCGGCCTGCTTCACGAGTGCGCGTAGGTCCGGCTCGGCCAGCGGTTCCTGCCGTCGCGGTGGCCTCCGGTGGGGCATGCCGGTCTGGCCGGCCGGTGCGCCCTCGTCGACTGGCGCAAGGCGGTCGAGCCGGACGGCGATGGCGGGTTGGTCGACCCAGGTTCGGGCGACGGCGTCGGCCACCACCTCCGCCGCAGTGCGCTCGTCGTGGAGGACCACGAACGCTTCGTTGCTGGTGCGGCCGCGGGTGAACGGGACGTAGATGCCGCTCGTGCCGGTTGGTCCGTCGAGGTAGAGGAGCGAGCGGTCGACGGTGCGGCCTTGTGTGGCGTGGCTGGTCTCGGCGTAGGCCAGCTCGACCTCGGCGGCCACGTACTCGGCGGGCAGGGTGACCTGACCGGTCGATCCGTCGACGGTGAGGCTGCCGTCGCGGTGGACGGCGGCGACGGTCCAGTGGTCTCGGTTCTTGACCATGCGCTGTCGGTCGGTGAGCAGCGTCCGTTCGTTGCGACGCGTCGCAACTACATCGCCGACATGGGCCCGGCCCGGTCCGACCTGCACCGAGGGGCTGTGGGGGTCGACCTCGCCAGCGGCGAACCGGATGGTCTGGGCGATCTCGTTGAGCACGGCGACGGCCTCACGGGTGGGCGCCATCATCGCTGCGCTCTCGCCGGCCTCGATGGCGTCTTGCCAGGCGTGGACGGTGGCCATGGCCATCTGCCGGGTGGTGCCGCCGTGGAGGCGGCCGTGTTGGTCGTAGAGGCCGACGACGTCGGTTTCGCCTCGTCGCAGGCGGAGGCTGGCGTCTCGTTCCCAGGACGCGTCGAAGCGGTGGACCCGGTCGAGCTCGACGGCGCCGAGGGTGTCGATGAGGTGGCCGAACATGCCGGAGCGTCCGACGGCGGAGAACTGCATCGGGTCGCCGATCAGGGCGAGGCGCCAGCCTCGTCGTTCGGCCAGCTCGATCAGCTCGGCCAGGCGCGGGGTCGGCACCATCGCGGCTTCGTCCACCACGACCGTGGCGCCGGGCGGCAGGTCGTAGCGTGGTGCCGTCACCGGAGAGCGCTCCCCCGCCGGTGATCGAGCCGGGGACCACGCTGAGCCCGGTGGGCACGTCGTCGGTGACGACGAACTCGCCGGATGGGACGTTGCCCTGGTTGGCAACGGTGACCGTGAAGGTGGCGGTGCCGTCGTAGGCGATGGTCGGCTGGTCGACGGTCTTGATGAGTGCGAGGTCATAGACGATCTCGGTGTCGACCACGGCGATGTCCTCGTCGTCGAAGCCCGCGTCGTCGCCCACCCCGGCCTGAACCAACTCGGTGTTGTCCACCGCGCTCGTCACGTCATCACCGGGCACCGAGTCGATGTCGGTGACCGTTTCGGTCGCCGACGAGTAGTCGTCGGCCGAGCGTGTTATTTCGTGTCGAAGGGGGGACTTGAACCCCCACGTCCTTGCGGACACCAGGCCCTCAACCTGGCGCGTCTGCCTATTCCGCCACTTCGACGTGGTGTGCAGTGAGGCCTGCGACCCTAGCGCGGGCCACGGCGGTTGTCAGTCGAGCAGCAGCCCGAGGCCGACCAGCGTGAACACCCAGGTGATGGCCAGGATGGTCGTGATCCGGGTGAGGTTGCGCTCGGCTGCGGTCGACCCGAGCGCCGCACCGCCGCTGCCACCCATCATGTCCGACAGGCCACCGCCCCGCCCGCTGTGCAGCAGGATGCCGATCACCATCGCGAACAACGTCACGATGTTGATCACTGAGGTGAGGACCAGGACGACCGATTTCACGGCTGCTGAACCTACCAGCCCGCTCGAGGAGCGCAGCCGTCATCGGCGGAAGCCAAACGAGCGTTCACGATGCCGACGGGAGGATCGTGGTGAGCACCTCGGCGAAGTGGCAGGCCACGGGGTGACCCTGGCCACGGTCGATGAGCGCCGGCTCCTCGACCGAGCAGATCTCCTGCACCTTCGGGCACCGGGTGCGGAACCTGCAGCCCGACGGGGGGTTGACCGGTGAGGGGACGTCACCGGTCAGGATCACCCGGTGGCGCTTGCGCTCGAGGTTGGGGTCGGCCACCGGCACTGCTGACAGCAGGGCCTGGGTGTACGGGTGAGCCGGCTTGCTGTACACGTCGTCACGCGACCCGGTCTCGACGATCTTGCCGAGGTACATCACGGCGACCCGATCCGAGATGTGGCGCACCACGGACAGGTCGTGGGCCACGAACAGGTAGGCCAGGCCGAGGCGGTCCTGAATGTCCTCGAGCAGGTTCACCACACCGGCCTGCACCGAGACGTCGAGGGCCGACACCGGCTCGTCGAGCACGATGACCTTCGGATCAAGCGACAGGGCGCGGGCGATGCCGATGCGCTGACGTTGGCCGCCCGAGAACTCGTGCGGGTAGCGGTTGCCGTGCTCGGGGTTCAGCCCGACGAGACGCAGGAGCTCGGCGACGCGGTCCTTGCCACCACTGCCGTAGAGGTCGTGGACGCGCAACGGCTCGGCGATGATGTCGCTGACCTGCATGCGGGGGTTGAGCGACGCGTACGG
>JBBRTJ010000130.1:0-7495 GCA_038244535.1 Acidimicrobiales bacterium
GAAGAAGACGCTGACGCTGCTCAACCCGGACGTGAACGTCGTCACCTACGACCTCCGGCTCGACGCCAGCAACATCATCGACATCATCGCCGGCTACGACGTGATCGTCGACGGGGCGGACAACTTCCCCAGCCGCTACCTGTTGAACGACGCGTCCGTGAAGCTCGGCATCCCGGTCGTGCACGGCTCGATCTTCCGCTTCGAGGGCATGGTCACGGTGTTCGATCCCAAGCGAGGCCCGAACTACCGCGACATGGTCCCCGAGCCGCCGCCCGCCGAGCTGGCCCCGAGCTGCGCCGAGGCCGGCGTGCTCGGCGTGCTGCCCGGCATCATCGGCTCGATCCAGGCCCTCGAGGCGATCAAGCTGATCCTCGACCTCGGCGATCCGCTGATCGGGCGCATCCTGACCTTCGATGCGCTCGAGATGAGCTTCCGTACGTTCAAGCTGCGCGTCGATCCCACCAACCCGGTGACCTACGCCAATCGCGACGCCATCGTCATCGCCGAGTACGACGACCTCTGCGCTCCCCACATGGCGCACTGAGCACGGTCGTTCCCGTGGAGCGAGTCCTCATGCCGCTGGTGCTGGGACTCCTCGATCAGTCGTGGGATCGGGTCAACGCCCGCCTCGCCGGGCTCACCGACGACGAGGCCCGCTGGGAACCGGTCGAGGGATGTTGGAGCGTCCGATTCGTCGACGGAGGCTGGGCGGTCGACGACTCGAGCGGCGACCCCGATCGGGCGCCGGTCACGACGATCGCGTGGCGCATGTGGCACCTGGCCGTCGACTGCTTCGACAGCTACAGCGGGCGGCTCTTCGACGCCACGGGCAGCGGGCTGAGCGGGTCGGCCTGGGTGATCGATGCCGACGACGCGCGTGCACGCCTGACCTGGGCATGGTCGGTGTTCCGTGGGGGTGTTGCGGCCGCCGGCGAGGACGGGTTGTGGGGGCCGCTCGGTCCGAGCTGGGGTCCGTACGGGCCCGAGCCGCTCGTGGCCCTGGCTCTGCACGCCCACGACGAGCTGGCCCATCACGGCGCCGAGATCGCGCTGCTGCGCGACCTGTACCCCAGCCGCTGAAGGCCGCGGCGCGGGCTTGGTCCCAGTCCCGGCGACGACGCGTAGAGTGCCGCCGATGACGGCGGTGACCTCGGTCCCCATCAGCGCTCGCGGCGGCCTCGTGGCGCGGGCCCGCTTCATCCACGGCCCGCTCGCCGATGTCGGCGTGGCCCTGCTGTGGGTGCCGTTCGCTGTCGTCGCCCACGCGCTGGCCGGCTCGCAGGACGCACTGCGCACGCTGATGGGGGCGACGTTCGTGCTGTCGTTCGCCCACCAGCCCCTGACCACCGCGCTCGTCTACGGCGATCCCACGCAGCGCTCGTTGCACCGCCGGATCTACGCCTGGTCGCCGGTCGTGTTTGCTGTCGCGATCCTCGTCGGGCTGAACGTGAGCCTCGCCCTGGTCGCCCTGGTGGCGGGCCTGTGGAATGCCGAGCACACGCTCATGCAGCGCTACGGCATCACCCGGATCTACGGGCGCAAGGCCGGTGACGATCTCGGCGCGCTCGAAAAGCCGATGCTCGTGAGCTGGCTGGTGCTCGCACTCGTGTGGGCGGCCGCCTTCGTCGACATCGGCGGGCTGGCCGACCACATCGGGATGGGCACCACCAATCGCACCGCGCTCGACCAGCTCGCCTCGCTCCAACCGATCGCCCGCGTCGCCATCGCGCCGCTCGCGGTGGTCGTTGCGGTGCTCGCGTGGCGATGGTTGCAAGCGGAACGATCGCTCGGTCGCACCGCCAACCCGGCCAAGCACCTCTACCTCTCGTCGACGGCCGTGCTGTTCGTGGTGATGATGATCGACCCCCTCACGGGTTTCATCGCGTATGTCGGCAGCCACGCGCTCGAGTACTTCGTGATCGTGCAGCGCAGCCTCCGCGTGCGCAGCCAGGGCGCCACCCCCGATCCCAGCCCGGTAGCCCGGCTGACCCGCGACCGCACCCGGCGCCTCGCCGTGGGCGGTCTGTACCTGGTGGCCATCGTGAGCTTCGCCGTGGTGTCGCCCCGCTGGTTCGACGGCCACGTGTTCCAGTTCTCGCTCCTGCTGCTCGGCGGCCTACACGTCTTCTACGACGGCTTCATCTGGAAGCTGCGCCGCCCCTCAGTGGCCGCCCCCCTCGGCGCCTCGGCGAGGTAAGCCGGGGTTCTGTCCGAAGTGCCCCCTCTGGCATGCAATGTGTTTCCCGGTGCGGTCTGATCTGGCCGCCCACCGTCGAGAGGAGCCGAACGGGGGATGGCACCAGCGAGCGCGGTGACACTCGCCGATCGATGACGCTTCCGGGGTCGACCCGCGCCCCTCATCACTACGCTGTGGCCATGCGCACCATCTCGGAACCGACCGCCGAGGAGATCGCCCACCGCCGCATCACCGGGGCCCACGTTTTCGACGAGATGTGGGATGGGGTGGTGCACGTGGTCCCGCCGCCCAGCGGTCACCACCAACTGCTCGGCAGCGAGCTGCACTTGGCTCTCGCCCCCGTGGCGAAGGCGATCGGCCTCGACGTGCTGTACGAGACCGGGCTGTTCGACCCGATCCAGCAGGACGAGAACTACCGAGTGCCCGACCTCTCGGTGTTCGAACCGCACCGGCTGACGCGGCGCGGCCTCGAGGTCGTCAGGTTCGCGGTCGAGATCCGATCGCCGGGCGACGAGACCTACGAGAAGCTCCCGTTCTATGCCGCCCGGGGCGTCGAGGAGCTGCTCGTCATCGTCCCCTGGGATCCTTCGGTCGAGCTCTACCGACTCGGCCCGGACGGGCTGCTGAGGGTGCAGCCCGACCTCCAGGGTTCGGTGCGGTCCGTCGTGCTCGACCTCGGGTTCCGTGCTGGTGACGGCGAGGCGTCGACGTTGGTGCTCACGCTCCCCGACGGCGCCGAGATCGTCATCTGAGGGCGGGCGTGGCTCGCATCCACCCCACGCCCTACCGTGTCGGACATGGCTGAGACCAGACGGGCAGACGACAAGCGCACCGACTCCGGCATCGAGGTGAAGCCGCTCTACACCGCCGATGACCTCGCCGGCTGGGATCCAGCCGAGCGCCTCGGCGTCCCCGGCCAACCGCCCTACACGCGGGGCGTCTACCCGCTCATGCACCGCAGCCGCCTGTGGACCATGCGCCAGTACGCCGGGTTCGGCAGCGCCGAGACCACCAACCAGCGCTTCAAGTTCCTGCTCGACGCCGGCCAGACCGGGCTCAGCTGCGCCTTCGATCTGCCGACGCAGATGGGCTACGACTCCGACCACCAGCGGGCCGAGGGCGAGGTCGGCAAGGTCGGCGTCGCCATCAGCTCGCTCGACGACATGCGCCGCCTCCTCGACGGCCTCCCCCTCGACAAGGTCACCACGTCGATGACCATCAACTCGACCGCGGCGATCCTGCTGCTCATGTACGAGCTGGTGGCCGAGGAGCAGGGCGTGGCCAGCACCGAGATCGCCGGCGGCACGATCCAGAACGACCTGCTCAAGGAGTACATCGCCCGGGGCACCTACGTGTACCCGCCCCGCCAGTCAATGCGCCTGATCACCGACATCTTCGCCTACTGCAACGAGCGCATCCCCCGCTGGAACACCATCTCGATCTCCGGGTACCACATCCGTGAAGCGGGCTCAACGGCCGTGCAGGAGATCGCCTTCACCATCGCCAACGGCATCGCGTACGTGCAGGCCGCCATCGACGCTGGCCTCGACGTCGACGAGTTCGCCCCTCGACTCAGCTTCTTCTGGAACGCCCACAACAACTTCTTCGAAGAGGTGGCCAAGTACCGCGCCGCCCGCCGGATGTGGTTCAAGATCATGAGCGAGCGCTTCGGGGCCAAGAAGGAGTCGAGCAAGCTCCTGCGCTTCCACACCCAGACCGGTGGCTCGACGCTCACGGCTCAGCAGCCCGAGGTCAACGTGGTGCGCGTCGCCGTGCAGGCGATGGCCGCGGTCATGGGTGGCACGCAGAGCCTCCACACCAACGGCTTCGACGAGGCCCTCGGGCTGCCCACCGAGCAGGCGGCCAAGATCGCGCTGCGCACCCAGCAGGTGATCGGCTACGAGACCGGCATCGTCGACACGCCCGATCCGCTGGCGGGCAGCTACTTCGTCGAGTCGCTCACCAACGAGGTCGAGCGCTTGGCCTGGGAGTACCTCGACCGGATCGACGAGCTCGGCGGGGCCGTGGCCGCCATCGAGGCCGGCTTCCAGATGGACGAGATCGAGCAGGCGGCGTACGAGTACACGAAGTCGATCGACGACGGCGAGCGAGTGATCGTCGGCGTCAACGTGTTCCGGGCCGACGTCGAGCCTGAGCCGACGGTGTTCCCGATCGATCCCGCACTGCAGCAGGCCCAGATCGAGCGGCTGCGGGCCTACAAGGCCGCCCGCGACGCGGCCGCGGTCGAGGCCACACTCGCCGCAGTGCGCTCGACTGCGCAGGGCACCGCCAACCTGCTGGTGCCGATGCGGGCCGCCCTGCAGGTCGGCGCCACCCTGGGCGAGATCAGCGACGCCCTGCGCGCCGAGTTCGGCGTCTACCAGCCCGGCCGGTAGCGCGACCTCTCAGCGAGCCTCGGGGCGAAGGGTCGGGAACAAGATGACCTCACGGATGCTCGACACCCCGGCGAGCAACATGACGAGGCGGTCGATGCCGATGCCGAGACCGCCCGTCGGGGGGAGCCCGAACTCGAGGGCACGCAGGTAGTCCTCGTCGACGGTGCCCGCTTCCAGGTCACCGGCCTCCTTGGCCCGCTGCTCGTCCTCGAACCGGGCCCGCTGGTCGACCGGGTCGTTGAGCTCGCTGAAGGCATTGGCCAGCTCGCGCCCGGCCACCACGAGCTCGAAGCGCTCGACGAGGTGCGGGTCGAGGCGGTGGCGCCGCGCCAGCGGGGACACCTCGACGGGGTAGTCGGTGACGAACGTGGGCGCGATGAGCTTGGGTTCGACCAGCTCGTCGTACAGCTCGGCGCACAGCTTCCCGGATCCCATGTGCGGCTCCCAGGCCACGCCGAGACGATCACAGATCGCTCGCAGCTCGTCAACGGGCATCGACGGGTGGACGACGACCCCGACGTGCTCCTCGATCAGCTGCATCATCGGGACGCGGGGCCACGCCCGTGCCGCCAGGTCCACCTCGATCTCGCCGATCGTGATGCTGGTCGTGGCGAGCGCATCGCGGGCGGCGGTGACGATCAGTGCCTCGACCAGCTCCATGATGTCGGTGTAGTCGGCGAAGGCCTGGTACGCCTCGAGCATCGTGAACTCGGGGTTGTGCCGCGGTGACAGCCCCTCGTTGCGAAACACCCGACCGAGCACGAACACGCGGTCGAGGCCGCCGACGATGAGCCGCTTCAGGTGCAGCTCGAGCGCGATGCGCACGAACATGCCCATGTCGAGGGCGTTGTGGTGCGTGACGAACGGGCGGGCGTGCGCACCGCCTGGTTCGAGCTGCAGCACCGGACCCTCGACCTCGACGAAGCCCCGCTCGGTCAGGGTGCGGCGCAACGAGGCGATCGTGGCGTGGCGGATGGCGAACGTGCGGCGGGCGTCAGCGTTGACGATCAGGTCGACGTAGCGCTGGCGGAACCTGGTGTCGACGTCGGCGAGGCCCTTCCACTTGTCGGGAAGGGGCCGCAGCGCCTTGGCCAGCAGCTCGAAGCGATCGACCTTGACGCTCAGCTCGCCCTTGCGGGTGACCATCACCGTGCCTTCGACGCCGACCCAGTCGCCCAGGTCGAGGTCGTCGAAGGCGGCGTGCGCCTCGTCGCCGAGGACAGCTCGGGACACGAAGAGCTGCACCTCGCCGGCACCGTCGCGCAGCGTGGCGAAGGTGAGCTTGCCCTGGCGGCGGATCAGCATCAGGCGGCCGGCCACCGCCACCCGCTCGTCGGTCTCGGTTCCGGCCTCGAGCGTCCCGTGGCGTTGGCGGAGCGCGCCGAGATCGGTGGTCCGGTCGAACCGGTACGGGTACGGCTCGCCGCCGGCGGCCCGCACGGCGTCGACCTTGGCCCGTCGGCGTTCGCGCTCGGCGTCGAGGCCGTGAGCCTCGTCGCCACCGTCGACGGCGTGGACGGCGTGGGGATCGGGCTCGGTGGAGGCGTCGCTGGTCGTGTCCATGGTCGGCGGCGATGCTACGGGCCGGGCCGGGGCGGCGACCGGCCAGTAACGTCGGCCCTATGGCTGTTCGCTTCGTCATCATCGGCGGTGGCCCGGCTGGCAACCAGGCGGCCACCTCCGCCGCCCGCCTCGGTGCCGAGGTGATCCTCGTCGAGCGCGACATCGTCGGCGGGGCCGCGCACCTGTGGGACTGCATCCCGTCCAAGACCATGATCGCCACCGGCGGGGCCATGAGCTTCGCCCGGCGCCTCGGGGGCATGGGCATCGAGGAGGTCGACGCCGAGGTCGATCTGCACGCGCTCAAGGACCGCATCGAGACCATCACCTCCCGACTGAACCGCAACATCGTCGACCTGCTCGACAGCCAGCAGGTGCGCATGGTGCGCGGCGCCGCCCGCCTCGACGGTCCCCACGCCGTGGTGGTCGAGACCTCGACGGGCACCGAGCGGCTGGTGGCCGACGCCATCCTGGTCTCGACCGGCTCTCGGCCGCGGATCCCCGACTTCGCCGTTCCCGACGGTGATCGGATCCTCACGACCCGGCAGTGCTACCCGCCGCCCACGCTGCCCGAGCACCTCATCGTGGTGGGCTCCGGCGTCACCGGCGTCGAGTTCGTCCACATGTTCACCACGCTCGGCTCGAAGGTCACCTTGATCGTGAGCCGCCAGCAGGTGTTGCCCTCCAAGGACCCCGAGGTCGCAGCCGCCCTCGAGGCGAACTTCCTCGAGCGCGGGGTCAGCCTGCTGAAGGGAGCCAAGGCCAACGCCATCGAGCGGACCGCGGACGGGGTCACCGTGTCGTGCACCGACGGCCGTGTGGTGCGCGGCTCGCACGTCTTGCTCGCCATCGGGTCGGTGCCCAACTCCGACGGGCTGGGCCTGGCCGAGGCGGGCATCGAGGTCGACGCCGCCGGCTACATCCCCATCAGCCACCACTGCCAGTCCAACGTCGATCACATCTATGCGGCGGGCGACGTGAGCGGCAAGCTGCCGCTGTCGTCGGTGGCATCGATGCAGGGGCGCAAGGTGGCCGAGCACGTCATGGGGCTCCACACCCGCGAGCACCGCCACCTCGACTACGACAAGGCAGCGTCAGCGATCTTCACCGAGCCCGAGATCGCCGACGTGGGCCTGGCTGAGGCCGACGCCTTCGCCCTCGGTCGCAAGATCCGGGTCACCAAGGTCCCGTTCTCCGCGTCGGCCAAGGCCCTCATCAACAGTGACACCCGCGGCTTCGTCAAGATCCTGTCCGACCCCGCCACCGGTGTCGTGCTCGGCGGGTCGATCGTCGGCCGGCACGCGGCCGAGCTGATCTCGGTGCTAGCGGTGGCGGTCACCGC
>JBBRTJ010000131.1:0-7475 GCA_038244535.1 Acidimicrobiales bacterium
GGCGATCGACGTTGAGAACCTCGACGCCATGAGGCTGCCGAGCACCACGACGCCGAGGGCGCCGCCCAGCTCGCGGGTTGTGTCGTTCATCGCCGAGCCGACGCCGGCCTGGCCAAGCGGCACGGCCGACATGATCGAGCCCGTGAGCGGCGACATCGTGAGCCCCATGCCACTGGCCAGAACGAGCATTCCGGGCAGGAGCTGCCAGTAGTGGGCGTCGACGCCCCAGCGCGACAGGTAGATGAGTGCGACGCTCACGCAGCCGAGCCCGGCCGCCACCACCACGTTGTTGCCGAAGCGGTTGGCCAGCTTGGGGGTCTGGGGCGCCACGAACATGATCATCAGGGCGATCGGGCCTTGGCTGAGACCTGCCGTCCAAGCGCTGTAGCCGAGCACGCCTTGGAAGTACTGGGTGATGAGGAAGAACACGCCGAACATGGTGAAGAACACCAAGGTGATGGCGCCCGCGGCCACGCTGAACCGACGGTCTCGGAACAGGTGCAGGTTGAGCATCGGGTCCTTGGCCCGACGCTCCCAGGCGATGAAGGCTGTGAGCAGGATGGCGGCCAGCGAGAACAGCACGATCGTCTCGGTGCTGGCCCAGCCGTTGCCCGGCGCTTCGATGATGGCGTACACGAGGGCGACGATGCCGGCGAACGACAGGGCGGCGCCGATCACGTCGAGCCGGGCCTGCTCGGGGTCGCGTGAGGTGGGCAGCAGGATCTTGCCGGCCACGAGGGCCCCGATGATGATGGGGATGTTCACCAGGAACACCGAGCCCCACGAGAAGTGCTGGAGAAGGAAGCCGCTGGCGATGGGGCCGATGGCGGCGCCCCCACCGGCGATGCCGGCCCAGATGGCGATGGCCCGCACCCGCTCGTGAGGAGGGAACACGTTGGCCAGGATCGACAGCGTGGACGGCATGACGAAGGCGGCCCCGATGCCCATGACGGCGCGCCCGGTGATGACCCCTTCGGCCGACCCCTGGAACGCCGCCAGCAGCGAACCGGCCATGAAGATCAGGAGCCCGATCTGCAGTGCACCCTTGCGGCCGAACCGGTCCCCCAAGGTGCCGGCGGTGAACAGCAACCCGGCGAAGATGAGGCCGTACGCGTCGACCATCCACTGCAGCTGCGTGGCGGAGGCATCGAGTTCGCGCGCCAGGGTGGGGAGGGCGACGTTGAGCGAGGTGTTCCCGACGATGATGATCATCAGGCTCGTGCACAGCACGACCATGATCCACCAGCGCCGGGCCAGGACCGCCGGGTCGATGGCGGAAACGGCGTGTGACGCCCCCTCAGGCCCGCCCCGTGTCACGTCCATCAGACCCCCCCCTTGTCAGTTGCAGACTGCAAGCTATCGGGCGCCGTGGGCTTCAACCCGCCCGCTCACGTGATCTAGACAGCGAGCTGTGATCGATCTCAGCCGTACTTACCACACCGGGATCCGCGTCCTTGACCTCGACGCGGCCATGGAGGAGCTGGGCGCGTCGCTCGGCGTGACCTGGTGCGTCGTCCAAGAGCGCGAGCAGCTCGTGTGGACCGAAGCGGGTGGCGCTCAGGCCGTCCCGCTTCGGTTCACCTACTCAGCCGAGGGGCCCATCCACCTCGAGCTGCTTCAGGGCGCCTCGGGCTCGGTGTGGGACGCCACTGGTGCCCCCGGGCTGCACCACCTCGGTGTGTGGACCGATGACGTGGCCGGCGAGACCCAGCGGCTGATCGACGGTGGCTGGGCGCTCGTCGCCGCCTCGCGCCGCCCCGAGGAGGGCTTCGGGATGTTCACCTACGTGGCCCCGCCGAGCGGGCTGATCGTCGAGCTCGTCGATGCCGCGCTCACCCCGATGTTCGAGCGCTGGTGGGCTGGCGGTCCCCTCGGCTGAGCCCGCTACGGGATGGGCACCACGTGGCTGTACAGCACCGTCCCCTGGGGGACCGTGCCCTTGCCCGGTGCGACGCGGAGCATGTCGAAGCGCGCCGTTCCGGGGGTGGAGGTGGTGTCGATCGTGACGCGGCCCATGAGCGATTGCGACGTGCTTGGTGCCGTGGTAGCCGTGGCGTTGGCCCACACCGTTCCCGGGAAGTCGGGGATGGTGTGACGCGTGGCCGTGCCCGTTGGTGCGGCCAGCATCTCGGTCACGTTGCCGAACTGGCCGATGGCACCAGCGTGGCGGTCACCGGAGCAGATGAACACCGGTTGAGGGAGGGTGCCGAAGAAGCTGAACATCGCCGTCCTCTCCCCGAGGGTGCACTGGCTGGCTCCCGCTTGGCCGGTGTCCCAGGTGGGTGTCATCGGGAAGAAGAGCACGAAGGCTCGGGCCGTCGACGCCAGCATCGTTGACTGCACCCAGGCCCACTGCTGCACGCCGAGCTGGCTGCGGTAGCCCATCGGGTACACGTTGCTGCTCACCTTGTCCTCGCGGTACCGGCGGCTGTCGAGCAGCAGGAAGTGGACCTCGCCGATCTGCCAGTCCTGGTACGAGTCGTTCGGATACGCCGCGTTCGGGACGAGGTCGGCGTAGGCCTGAGCGGTGTAGCTGCGCCACGTCTTGTTCGTGATCGGCGTCGAGGTGGGGAAGCCGACCGGGTACAACGGGTCGGTCACGGCGCCATCCACGCCGTAGTCGTGATCGTCCTGCATGCCGTAGAAGGGCATCCGTGACAGCACGTTCGCGAAGCCGGGGGAGATGAGCCCAGCACGGAAGGTAGCTGAGTACGTCGGGTAGTCCTGCGTGTGCTTGAGCGGGTTGTCGATGTAGGCGAGGTCACCGAGCCAGGCCATGAACTGCCCATTCGGCTCGACTGCGGTGAGGCCCACGCCGCCGATGTTGGAGGTGCAGCACGCGTAGTTGAACGAGATGGTCGAGGGGTCGCCCGGCACGGGTCGGGCCGGGATCGACAGGGGAGGTCCTGCTGGACAGGGACTCTGGCTCAGGTTCGAGGGTTGGACCATCGGCTGGTACGTCCACCCGACACCGTCGAGCCCGACGCGCAGCGCCGGGTCGAACGACACCCGGGCCGTGTTCGTCGTGCCCGAGGGTCCCGGTTTCGTCGCCACCATCGTCGAGGTGAAGGTGGTCGAGGGATCGCTGGTGCGCCATGCGACGAGGCCGACGATGGCACTCGTCGTGCAGCCCAGCGTCACGACCAGGCCGTTGGTCTTGTGCACGGTGGGCACGACGAGGTCGAGCGTGGGTGGGTTCGAGGTGGCGCTGGCCACCGAACTGAGTGCGGTGGTCGCCAGCGCGGCGCCACCTGCGGCGGCAGCAGTCGCGCCGAGAAAACGGCGGCGAGTGATCTCCTTCATGGCATGGCCCTTCCATCAGAGTCGTGATGACGAGGCCGGACGGCGGAGAAGGAGTCACGATCGGTCGCCTGGGCGTCACTGCCCACTTCATCGATCGCTTGAGGAATGGCGTCGCCCGGTTGGAGTGCACGGCTCCTCCGGAGGTCCGGAACAGCCGAGCGGCAAACAGTAGTGGTGTTCCAGTCGGGCTGTCGTGGTGACGATGCACCAATCCCCGATCGGTATGGTGCGCCAATCGCCGCCCCTGAGCTCGAGATCGGACCGCCGGACGCGGTCGCTGCCGGTGTGGGCGGCGTGCTGGCCGGCGCGCGAATCGCCCTGCGCCAGATGGGGGTCAGGCGATCGGTTGACGTCCTTCGCCACCTCAACCAGGTCGACGGGTTCGACTGCCCTGGTTGCGCGTGGCCCGAGGCCGCCGATCGGCGTCACCTCGAGTTCTGTGAGAACGGCATGAAGGCGGTGGCCGAGGAGGCCACGACCCGCCGGGTCACCACGGCCTTCTTCGCCGAGCACGACCTCGACGACCTACGCCGCCGCAACGAGCACTGGCTCGGTCAGCAGGGTCGTCTCACGGAGCCCATGTGGAAGCGCTCCGGGGCCACTCACTACGAAGCGGTCTCGTGGGCCGAGGCGATCGACGTGCTGGCCAACCGCCTGAAGGCGTGCTCGTCGCCGGATCGGGCGACCTTCTACACGTCGGGTCGCACCAGCAACGAGGCCGCGTTCGCCTACCAGCTCCTTGTGCGGGCCTATGGGACCAACAACCTGCCGGACTGCTCGAACCTGTGCCACGAGTCGACCAGCGTTGCGCTCGGCGACACGATCGGCGTCGGTAAGGGCACCGTGTCGCTCGACGACGTCGAGCATGCCGAGCTCATCATCGTGTGCGGTCAGAACCCCGGCACGAACCACCCGAGGATGCTGTCGTCGCTCGAGGCGGCCAAGCGGCGCGGTGCGCGCATCATCGCCGTCAACCCCCTGCCCGAGGCGGGTCTGCTCCGCTTCAAGGATCCGCAGCGACCTCGGGGAGTGGTCGGTCACGGCACGGCCCTCGCCGACCTGTTCCTCCAGATCAGGGTCAACGGCGACCTCGCGCTCTTCCAGGCGCTCAACCACCTCCTGATCGCCCGTCACGATGCCGGTGAGCCGGTCGTCGATCGGGGCTTCGTCGACGAGTCGACCGAGGGCTTCGAAGCGTTCGCCGCCACCGCCCGCGACCTCGACTGGGGAGCGGTCGACCGGGCCACGGGTCTGCCCCGGGCCGCCATCGAGGCGGCGGCGGCGATGGTGGCTGGGGTCGATCGCATCGTGGTCTGCTGGGCGATGGGGCTCACCCAGCACCGCAACGCGGTGGCCACGATCCGCGAGGTGGTCAACCTGCTCCTGCTGCGCGGTGCCATCGGCCTGCCGGGAGCGGGGCTGTGCCCCGTGCGAGGTCACAGCAACGTGCAGGGCGACCGCACCATGGGCATCTTCGAGCAGCCGACGCCGGCCTTCCTCGACGCCCTCGAGTCCCGCTTCGGCTTCGCTCCTCCTCGCGAGCCCGGGTTCGACGTCGTCGAGAGCATCCGGGCGATGGAGCGCGGCGAGGTCGACGTGCTCGTGGCGATGGGGGGCAACTTCGTCGGCGCCGCCCCTGACACCGCTCGCACCGAAGCTGCTCTTGCCTCGGTGGGGCTCACGGTGCACGTGTCCACCAAGCTCAACCGAAGCCACGTCGTCACTGGTGACGAGGCGTTGATCTTGCCGTGCCTCGGGCGCACGGAGGTCGACGAGCAGGTGGGCGGGCGCCAACGGATCACCGTCGAGGATTCGATGAGCATGGTGCACGCATCCTCGGGAGGGCTGACGCCAGCGGCCCCTGATCTGCGTAGCGAAGTGGCCATCGTGTGCGCCATCGGAGCCGCGCTGCTCGGTCCCACGACACCGGTCGACTGGGCGGGCCTCGCAGGCGACTACCGGGTGATCCGCTCCCACATCGAGGCCGTGATCCCCGGCTTCGAGCGCTTCGAGGAGCGCATCGATGCCCGCGGGGGCTTCGCGCTGCACCACCCCGTGCGCGATGAGCGCCGCTTCCCGACCTCGAGCGGCAAGGCCCGGTTCACGGTCAACGACCTCGTGGTGCTCGACGTGCCAGCTGGGCGTTTGCTCATGCAGACGCTGCGCAGCCACGATCAGTACAACACCACGATCTATGGCCTCGATGACCGATACCGGGGGGTTCGCCACGGTCGCGAGGTCGTGTTCGTGCACCTCGACGACCTCATGGCCCTCGGCTTCGCCGACGGTGACATCGTCGACGTGGTGAGCGAGCACGACGGTCGCGAGGTCGGACGCATCACCGGGTTCCGGTTGGTCGCCTACCCGACCGCGCTCGGGTGCTGCGCCGCGTACTTCCCAGAGGCGAACGCGCTCGTTGCGCTCGACAGCGTCGCCGATCGCAGCGGTACGCCGACCTCGAAGTCGATCATCGTGCATTTCGAGGCCCGTGGCCGCTGATCGTCAGTCGTCGATCGACCACCACGTCGCCAGCACGCGCCGGTAGGCCCGGTCGAACCGGTCGTAGTCGCGACGCAGGGCTGCCCCCGGCCACGACCGCGGGAGCAGTGACCGAGGCAGGAGCGGGTCACGCTGGAGGTGACGCAGCACGGCGGCCGAGACGACGAAGCCAGGGGCGAGCGCCCCAGGATCGTCGGCCCGCAGCGCAATGCCGAGGTCGGCCATCTCGGCTCGCAGCGCGAGCGATCGACGGGCCCAACCGCCCAGGTCCCACAGGTCGGCAGCAACCGAGCGTGGCTCGTCATCGGGCCGTCCCCTCCACCACGTGCAGCGCTCGTCGAGCGAGAAGGACCCGTGGACCAGGTTGTCGGGCCGGCACCACACCCCTTCGCGCCGCTCGGCGATCCCGAGGCCCCGCATGGCGTGGCGGAGCTCGCTGCGCTCTTGGGCGGTGCGGCCCTCGCCTGTCACCAGACCGATGACCCACGAGCCGTCCCAGTCGCGTGTCGTGGGATGGCGACCAGCGCTCTGTCGGGCCTGACGGGCCAGGAGGCTGCCTGTGAGCGCGTAGCCCTCGCCGTGGGCCACGACCTCGCCGCGGCTCGTCATCCGGGACAGCGCGGTCCGGGAAGCCCCGTCGGCGATGCCGAACAGCGCTGCGGCTCGTACCAGGCGGCGTGTGGGCAGCCATGACTGCTCGGTGCCGAGGAGCGTGGACAGCAGCACCGAGCGGGCGGTGAGGGGCCGCTCGTCGGGCTGGTCGAGTGCGATCACCGTCATGTCACACTCCAACGTCAAACGTCGAAAAACTGTATGATCGAGCCATGGTGACCACGATGCTGCCACCGTTGGAGCTCCTGCCCGCGGTCCTGCCCTCCGGTGAGCTCGCCGAGACGGGCCGCCCCATCGGAGCGTTGCGCGACGAGCTGCGCCGCATCCCCGATGCTCGCAATGCGCTCACCGTGGCCGGCTGCTGGGCGCAGGTGCTGGCCCCGATCGTGATCGCCGCATGGTGGGGCCATCCCGTGGGCTGGCTGGTGGCGTTCCTGCTCGCCGGGCGTTCGTTCGTGCTGCTCGCCATCCTCGGCCACGAGGCCGCTCATCGACTGCTGTTCTCGAACCGACGGGTCAACGACGTGGTGGGCAAGTGGCTGCTCGCCGCCCCGTCGTTCACGCCCATCGTGTTGTATCGCCGGGGCCACATGGCCCATCACCGTGACGAGATGGGACCGAACGAGCCCGACCTCGGCCTCTACAGCGGGTACCCGATCACCCGCGCCTCGCTGTGGCGCAAGCTGCGCCGTGACGCGTTTCTCGAGAGCGGTTGGAAGAACCTCAAGGGCCTCGGGCGGGGGTTGCGCAACCCGGTGACGCGCGCCGAGGCGCTGCCGATCGTGGTCGCCCAGGTCGTGATCCTCGCTGGGTTCACCCTCGCTGGCTGGCCGCAGCTCTACCTGCTGCTGTGGCTGCTTCCGTTCCTGAGCGAGTGGCGGGTGCTCAACCGCCTGCGCGCCATCGCCGAGCACGGCGGCATGACCCGGTCGGATGACAAGCGGCTCACCACCCACGTGGTGCACCAGTCGCTCCTGGCCCGGTTCTGGATGGTGCCCTACCGCACCGGCTGGCACCTCGCCCACCACGTCGATCCCGGCGTCCCGTTCCGCAACCTCCCC
>JBBRTJ010000132.1:0-7391 GCA_038244535.1 Acidimicrobiales bacterium
AGGTGTTGCGTCTCATCGCTCGGGGCTACACCTACAAGGAAGTGGCATCGGAGCTCATCCTCAGTGTGAAGACCATCGAGACCCATGTGTCGGCCGTGCTGCGCAAGCTGCAGCTGTCGAACCGATACGAGCTCACCCGTTGGGCGGCTGACCGTCGGATGCTGTGATCAGCGCCCCGGCGGCTCGTCCTGCGATGCGGCCGAAGGTGGCGGCGTTCGACAGCGAGTTGCCGCTGCCGACCTAGACGTCGCCGATCACGCCGCCGGTGACCTCGCCCGCCGTAAACAGGCCTGGGATCACCCGTCCTGAGCCAGACAGGACTCGGGTGTCGCGGTCGATGCGCAGATCGTCGGCGACCGCCGAGGCACCGGCTCTCGCGCCGCCCCGAGCGGCCTGCGGCACGGCTTGGCCAGAGGCCTCGGGGTTGTAGTCATCGCTGCCCCGCCACCACCGGCGGCCATCAGCACCCCGGAAGAGGCCGCGAGCACGAAGCTGCCGCCGCCGCCGTAGCCGGAGTAGCCGCCGCTGGGTAGCCCCCGCCGCCGAAGGGAGGCGTCGGCGGGTGGATCAGGTCGGCCACGCCACCGCTTTGCCCGACCACGATCTGCGCGCATGTGCGTGCTCCCTGAACCGCTCGGGCCGCGGTGACGCGCCACGGCTCTCACGAGGCAGGATCGGGACGGCTCGGCGACTTCGGCAGGGCCAGAGGTCCTGTTCGGATGATCCTTGGCCCAACCCTTGCTGTGCGCTGTCCTGTCGACGTCGGGCCACTGGTCGCATCAGCCCGAACGGCGCCTATCGGGCCGGGGCGAGCGGGGGCCTCCGGTAGCCTCGCCACCCCATGCCCGAGTTCCAAGCGCCTCCCGGCACACGCGACATCCTGGCCCCCGACAGCGGGCGCTGGCGGGCGCTCGTGGCCGTGTTCGCGCAGGTGGCCGAGGCTGCTGGCTACGGCCAGGTGATCCCGCCGATGTTCGAGGACCTCAACGTCTTCCTACGTCTCGGCGAGGCCACCGACGTCGTCACCAAGGAGATGTACGACTTCGTCGACAAGGGCGGCCGGCGAGTGGCGTTGCGACCCGAGATGACGGCGGGCGTCGTGCGGGCCTTCGTCGAGCACCGGCCTCTGCTGCCCTGGAAGGCCTGGTACGCCGGCTCGAACTTCCGCTACGAGAAGGCCCAGAAGGGGCGCTACCGCCAATTCGACCAGGTCGGGGCCGAGCTGCTCGGCGTCGAGGATCCTCTCGCCGACGTCGAGCTCATCGCCATGGCGTGGCGGTTCTTCGAGGCGCTCGGCCTGCGCCAGGTCACCCTGCTGCTCAACTCGCTCGGCGACGCCGGCGACCGCGGTCGCTACGTCGCCGCGCTCGACGCGTACCTGCGCGATCGCATCGATCGGCTCTCGCCCGAATCCCGCCAGACCCTCGAGCGCAACCCGTTACGGGTGCTCGACTCGAAGCGGGTCGACGATGCCGAGGTGCTGGCTGGCGCGCCGACCATCGAGCCCTATCTGTCGGCCGCCTCCGCCGAGCACCTCGCCGTCGTGCGGCAGGGCCTCGAAGCCCTCGACGTGCCCTACGACATGGCCCCCCGGCTGGTGCGGGGCCTCGACTACTACCGACGCACCACGTTCGAGTTCGCCGCCATCGCGCTGGACGCAGCCCAGAACGCGGTCGGTGGTGGCGGCCGCTACGACGGCCTCGTCGAGGACCTCGGCGGCCCGGCCACCCCTGGCATCGGCTTCGCCCTCGGCGTCGACCGCACGCTGCTGGCCTGTGACGCCGAAGGCGTGTTCCCCGCGCCCAGCGCGGCCGTCGACGTGTTCGTGGTCGACACCGCCGGCGGGTTCGAGGCGCTCGCCATCACCCATCAGCTGCGGGCCGCCGGGCTCCGGGCCGATCGCGCTTTTGACGGCCGCTCGATGAAGAGCCAGATGAAGGCCGCCGACCGCTCGGGCGCGGCGCTGGCCATCATCGTGGGCGCTGACGAGGTAGCGGCCGGCACGGTCGTGCTGCGGCCGTTGCGCGGTGGCGGCGACCAGCGGGCCATCGCCCGAGACGACATCACCGACGAGTTGAGGAACCTGATCTCATGAGCATGCGCACCGACTACTGCGGCCGACTGACGGGGGCTGACATCGGCCGCTCCGTGGCCCTGTGCGGCTGGGTGGCGCGCCGGCGCGAGCATGGCGAGCACCTCGCCTTCATCGACCTGCGCGACCACACCGGCCTCGTGCAGTGCGTGGTCGACGGCGCCGCCGAGTTGCGCAGCGAGTTCGTCGTGCGCATCACCGGCGTCGTGAGGCCCCGGCCGGAGGGCACGGTCAACCCCAACCTCGCCACCGGCGAGGTCGAGGTCGGCGAGTGCGTGGTCGAGGTGCTGTCGGCTGCTGCGCCCCCGCCGTTCCCGATTGACTCCCGCGCCGATGGTGTCGACGAGATGCTGCGGCTCAAGTTCCGCTACCTCGACCTTCGGCGCGAGCGCATGCAACGCAACCTGCGGGTGAGGGCCAAGGTCAACTCGGCCATCCGCAAGGCCATGGAGCGCCAGGAGTTCGTCGAGGTCGAGACCCCGATGCTCATGCCCTCCACCCCTGAGGGAGCCCGCGAGTTCCTGGTGCCATCGCGTCAGGCGCCGGGCTCGTTCTACGCGCTGCCGCAGAGCCCGCAGCTGTTCAAGCAGCTGCTGATGGTGGGCGGCACCGACCGTTACTTCCAGATCGCCCGCTGCCTGCGTGACGAGGACCTCCGGGCTGACCGCCAGTACGAGTTCATGCAGCTCGACGCCGAGATGTCCTTCGCCGATCAGGACGACGTGCTCGACGCCATCGGCGAAGCCGTCCTCGACGCCGCCGAGGCCGTGCTGGGCGAGCGTCCTGGCCCGATCCAGCGCATGACCTGGCACGAGGCGATGAACCGCTTCGGCGCCGACAAGCCCGACCTGCGCTTCGGCCTCGAGCTCATCGAGCTCACCGAGGTCTTCGCGGGCACGGGGTTCAAGGCCTTTCAGGCGTCGTGCATCAAGGGCATCCGCGTGCCCGGGGCGTCGGCCGAGTTCGGCCGCAACCGCCTCGACGCGCTGACCGACCGGGCCAAGTCGGTCGGGGCCAAGGGCCTCGTGTGGATGCGTGTCGCCGCCGGCGGGGCCCTCGAGTCGCCCGTCGTGAAGTTCCTGTCCGCGGGCGAGCAGTCGGCGCTGGTCACGGCCATGGGTGCCGTCGAAGGCGATCTGCTGCTGATCGTGGCCGACGAGTGGGCGACCACGTGTGAGGTGCTCGGCCAGCTCCGCAACGACCTCGGCCGCCCGCCGGTGCACCATGGGCCCTACCAGTACGTGTGGGTCGTCGACTTCCCGATGTTCGTCGGCGTGTCCGACGAGGGTCGTCCGAAGCCCGGCCACCACCCCTTCACCCGCCCTCACGACGAGGACGTCGATCGGCTCGAGTCCGACCCCATGTCGGTTCGGTCGCAGGCCTACGACCTGGTGCTCAACGGTTGGGAGCTCGGTTCGGGCTCGATCCGGATCCACGAGCCCGAGCTGCAGCAGCGGGTGTTCGACTTGCTCGGCATCAGCGCGGACGAGGCCAACCGTCGCTTCGGCTTCTTCCTCACGCCGTTCACGTACGGGGCGCCTCCTCACGGCGGCTTCGCCTTCGGCATCGACCGCCTGGTGGCGATCCTGGCGGGCGAGGAGAACATTCGCGAGGTGATCGCGTTCCCCAAGACCCAGTCGGGCCTCGACCCGATGACGGGTTCGCCCACTCCGGTCGACGAGCGCCAGTTGCGCGACCTCGGCCTGCGCACGCTGCCGCCGAAGGCCTGATGCGAGCCGGGCCGCGGTGAGCCTGTTCGAGGCGGCGGCCGCGGAGCGCCTGAGAGCCCAGGCTCCGCTGGCGGCTCGGTTGCGGCCGCGCACCCTCGACGAGGTCGTCGGTCAGGACCACCTCCTGGCTCCAGGGCGCCCGCTGCGGACGCTCATCGAGCGCGACCGGTTGTCGTCGGTGATCTTCTGGGGACCGCCGGGCACGGGCAAGACCACGTTGGCGCGCTTGGTGGCCGACGCCACCAAGCAGCGGTTCGTTGCCCTGTCGGCGGTGACCGCGGGGGTCAAGGACGTGCGTGAGGTCATCGACGAGGCCCGCCGCCAGCTGGGGGCGCAGGGCCAGCGCACGATCCTGTTCCTCGACGAGATCCATCGCTTCAACAAGGCCCAGCAGGACGCGCTGCTGCCCAGCGTCGAAGACGGGCTTCTCGTGCTCATCGGCGCCACCACCGAGAACCCGTTCTTCGAGGTCAACCCGCCGCTGCGATCACGCTCGACGCTGTTCCGCCTCCAACCGCTCGACGAAGTAGCGCTCGCTGCGCTGGCAGAGCGGGGCCTCACTGCCGAGGGCGCCACCGCCGATCCCGATGCGGTCGCCCACTTGACCGGGCGGGCCGCCGGCGATGGCCGCCAGCTCCTGACCTCGCTCGAAGTGGCGGTGGCGCTGGCCGGTGGGCGCCCGAGCGCTTCCGGTGGGGGTCCCCACGTCACGCTGGCCGACGCCGAGGCGGCCCTCAACGTCAACGCCCTGCGGTACGGGCGCGACGAGCACTACGACGTCATCAGCGCGTTCATCAAGTCGATCCGAGGGTCCGATCCCGACGCCGGCCTCTACTGGCTGGCCCGGATGCTCGAAGCGGGTGAGGACGTGCGCTTCGTGGCCCGCCGGCTGGTCATCCTCGCGTCCGAGGACGTCGGGATGGCCGACCCGATGGCACTGGTCGTTGCCACCGCTGCTGCGCAAGCCGTCGACTTCGTCGGCCTCCCCGAAGCGCAGCTCACCCTGGCCCAGGCCGTCGTCCACCTCGCCACCGCGCCGAAGTCGAACCGATCGGCCCTTGGCATCTGGGCCGCTCGCGAGGACGTGCGCTCGCTCGCCGCCGGCGAGGTGCCGGTCCACCTGCGTGACGCGCACTATGGCGGCGCCTCGGTTCTGGGTCACGGGGCGGGCTACGAGTACCCTCACGACGACCCGAGGGGATGGGTCGCCCAGTCGTACCGACCGGCCGAGGTTGCCGATCGGCGCTACTACGAGCCCACAGCCCATGGGTTCGAGCAGGAGGTTCGCCGCCGGATGGAGGAACGGGAATGACCGCTACCGACCTGGCGCTGGTGATGGCCACGACGCTGTGTGCGATCGGGTTCGCCGCGCTGGTCGCCGTGCTGATGCGGGTGCTGCAGTCGCTGCACGAGGTGCGTGGTGCCATCGCCGACATCGACCGAGCGGTGCACGACCTGGCCGCCACGAGCCAGCCGCTCCTGGACGAGATGCGCGAGTCCGTCCACGAGGCCCGCGACGACCTCGAGCGCTTCGACCGCGTGATCGGCTCGGCCGAGGCCATCTCGAGCCGG
This sequence comes from Acidimicrobiales bacterium, assembly GCA_038244535.1. Classification (GTDB taxonomy): domain Bacteria; phylum Actinomycetota; class Acidimicrobiia; order Acidimicrobiales; family Ilumatobacteraceae; genus JBBRTJ01. The sequence continues at coordinate 5,395 of JBBRTJ010000132.1, forward strand.
TTGCAGGGCACATCGAGGCTGACGAGGGCGGCGTTCTCGACCCCCGTCATCAAGACCGTGGCGCTGGCCAGTGGTACCCGCCGCACGGCCCGCGAGCTCCGCTCCGGCGAGCCGTCGCGCGACGACGGCCGGGGTCGTGGCAAGCGGAAGGGACGGGGTCGATGATGAAGCGGGTGACGTGGTTCGTGGCTGGAGCCGCCGCCGGCGTGGGAGGGGCTGCCTTCGCCCGCCGCAAGGCGCGCGTGATGGCCGAGCGCTACACCCCGGTCAACGTGGCCGGCCGGGCCGCCAACGCCGCCCGCGACAAGGGGCGGTCGGTGGTCGACGCCGTGCGCGAGGGGCGCCTCGAGGCCCAGCGCAAGGAGACCGAGCTCCGGGCGATGCTCGACGAGCACGATGACGTCGTTGGGCTCCGCCGGGCCGAAGCACCGCACGATCGGATCGTGGCGATCGAGGTCATCGAGACCGAAGCGATCTCGTGGCGCGACCGTCCCACCGGCCCCCGCCGCCGTGGCCGTCCCCGCAGCATCTGAGGGTCAGGACTGACCCGCCCACTCGACACCGTCACCACCAGGTGACGCTCAGCCACTAGCCAGCACCGACTCGACGAGAGGCGACATGGCAACTGGCGTTGGACCTGGGCTCGCCCTGGCCGGCGATGGGCCATGAACTCCAAAGACCCTCCGAGCATGCTCGGTAAGCTGGGCCGACCATGTCGCCCACTCCGCTCTCCGCCGACCAGTTGCGCGCCGCGTTCACGGGGTTCTTCTCCAGCCGGGACCACAGCGTGGTGCCGTCCGCCAGCCTGATCCCGCACGACCCCACCGTGCTGTTCACGGTGGCGGGCATGGTGCCGTTCAAGCCGTACTTCACCGGTGACGAGACGGCCCCTTACCGCCGCGCCACCAGCGTGCAGAAGTGTGCCCGGGCGGGGGGCAAGCACAACGACCTCGACGAGGTCGGCCGCACCACGCGCCACTTGGTGTTCTTCGAGATGCTGGGCAACTTCAGCTTCGGCGACTACTTCAAGGCCGATGCCATCCCGTGGAGCTGGGAGCTCGTCACCGAGGTGTTCGGCTTCGACGGCGATCGCCTCTGGATCACCGTGCACGAGAGCGACGACGAGGCCGAGCAGATCTGGCACGACGTCGTCGGTGTGCCCATGGAGCGGATCCAGCGCCTGGGCGACGCCGACAACTTCTGGCAGATGGGTGACACCGGCCCGTGCGGGCCGTGCAGCGAGATCCACCTCGACCGTGGACCGGGCTTCGGTCCCGACGGCGGCCCGCTCCACGACCCGCAGGGCGACCGCTTCATGGAGTTCTGGAACCTGGTCTTCATGCAGTACAACCAGGCGCCCGACGGCACCCGCACCCCGCTGCCCAAGCCGTCCATCGACACCGGTGCCGGTCTCGAGCGCATCCTGGCCCTGGTCCAGGGCGTCGAGTCCGTCTGGGAGACCGACGTGCTCCTGCCGCTGGTCGAGGCGGCAGCATCCACCACCGGTGCCCGCTACGTCCCGGGCGATTACGACGATCGCGCCAGCTTCAGCCTTCGGGTCCTGGCCGAGCACGCTCGCGCCGGCACCATGCTCGTGGCCGACGGGGTGTTCCCCTCCAACGAGGGCCGCGGCTACGTGCTGCGCCGGATCCTGCGCCGGGCCGTGCGCCACGCGTACCTGCTCGGCGCCGACCACCTCGTGCTCCCCGGTCTGGTCGAGCAGGCGATCGACACGATGGGCGTCGCCTACCCCGACCTCGTGAAGCAGCGCGACTTCCTCACCGGCGTCATCACCCGTGAAGAGGAGCGCTTCCGGCGGACCCTCAAGCACGGGCTCGGCCTGCTCGACGCCGAGCTGGTCACCGTTGGCCGGGGAGGCACCGTCACCGGTTCGGCTGCCTTCAAGCTGCACGACACGTTCGGCTTCCCGCTCGAGCTGACCGAGGAGATCAGCGGTGAGCGCGGCGTCGGCGTTGACACCGCCGGGTTCGACACCG
>JBBRTJ010000133.1:0-7204 GCA_038244535.1 Acidimicrobiales bacterium
ACCGCGTCGGTGAAGGTGCCACCGATGTCGACAGCCAGGCGCCACGATCGGCTCATCGGGCACCCGACCCGTTGCCGCCGGCCTCGTTGGGCGCAGCCAGCAGCGCCGCTGAGGCCCGCGCCACCTCGCCGGGCCGATCGACGTCGCGGCGGGGAGGGGCGAACACATCCATGATCCAGCACTCTCCGAGCTCGTCGTCGCCGATGAAGATGCTGTCGCCGTGCCACACGCCGAGCGGTGCGAGGTACACATCGCCGGGGCGCAGCACGCGCCGTTCTGGCGACGATGGATCGCCGATGCGGAAGTCGAGCGCGCCCCGCACGACGATGCCGATCTGCTCGTTGCCGTCGTGCTTGTGCAGCACCGAACCGGTCGCGCCGCCGGCGATGCGCCAGAACCACAGCTGCAGGTTCTCGCCATCGATGACCCGACGGCGGAAGCCGACACGGTCCGTCTCGTCGAACAACGACTCGTCGAAGAAGTGGACGTAGCGATCGCCGGCGGCGGTCGTGCCCGCCGCGGGACCGTCAGGGCTGGGGGGGTTCATCGGAGTTGCCGGAGCATGCGCTCCTCGACCTGGTCGAGGTGGGCGCGGGCCGCGTCGCCCGTCGCGGCGGAGTCGCCCGCCACGATGCCCCGAGTGATTGCTCGGTGCGCCTGACCGGACTCCTTGACGATTCGGGCCACGGCCGCGGCATTGGGCTGCGCGAAGAGCAACGAGTCGAACGCCGTCGAGGTGAAGAGCGCTTCGAGCACCTTGAGCTCGACCTCGGCCAGCATCGGGTTGTCGGCCGCCCGCGCCACCGCGGCGTGGAACTGGCGGTCGAGCACGCGGAACTCGTCGAGAGCCATGGCGGGCTTGAAGGCGGCGGCCAGGAGGCGCAGCTCGTCGCGCTGCTCGGCCGTGGCGCGGGCGGCCGCCAGCTCGGCGGTCGGGACCTCGATGAGGCGCCGGACCTCGAACAGCTGACGCACGCGCAGCTTGCGCTCGTCGTCGCCGTCGCTGTCGGGCTCGAAGTCGAGGTCGGGAAGCTGCTCGGCGACGTAGGCACGGTTGGCCCGCCGCTCGACGATGCCCACGCTCACCAGGCCCTGGATGGCCTCGCGCACCGACGTGCGGGCCACGCCGAAGTCGTCGCACATCGATCGCTCGGACGGCAGCGCGCTGCCCGGGGCGAGCTGGCCGTCGTGGATCGAGGCGATGATCCGAACCCGCACCTCCTCGGAGATCGTGCGCCGGCTGACCGGCGCGAAGGTCGGCGTCATCGGGGCAGCGCCGCTGCGGGGGTGCGGCCGGGGGCCGTGGTGTCGGAGCCGTAGCGAGCGATGTCGGCGGCGATGTCGAGCGGTCGGATGATCGCTTCGTTCTCGTCGGTGCCCCAGTCGGCCGGCGGTACCAGCCACATCACCTCGAACTCGAGCCCGTCGGGATCCTTGGCGTAGAGGCTCTTGTTGACCCCGTGGTCGGAGGCGCCCACAAGGGCGCCCGCTGCGGCCAGGCGGCGTCGAGCCTCGTCGAGCTCGGCCAGAGTGGGGACCTCCCACGCGAGGTGGTAGAGGCCCACGGTGCGCGGGGGCGTCGGGGCGCCGGCCGCCTCACCCACGGTGAAGAGAGCGAGGTCATGGTGGTTGTCGGACGCGCTCGCCCGCAGGAACACGTACGCCCCACCGGGATCGGCGGTGACGGACTCGAAGCCGAGGACCTCTCGGTAGAAGGCTGACGAGCGGCGCGCATCACGCACGTACAGCACCGCATGGTTCATCCGTGAGATCCGCATCGCAGGCGACGGTAGCACCACTGGACTGATGGTCAGACCACGGGACCACCGCTGGCGATGCCGGTCGAGCCGAGGATTCACGATGCCGAAACCCTGGGGAGGCGTTGCGAGCGCCCATCGTCGGCCATCATGGCCGGCGATGGAAGAGCGCCTCGAAGCGACGTCGCCGTGCGCCTGACACCGCACGAGCAGGACCGCCTGATGATCTCGCTGGCGGCGATCGTGGCCCGTGATCGGCTGGCCCGCGGGGTCGTGCTGAACTACCCCGAGTCCGTCGCCATCATCACCTCGTTCGTGCTCGAAGGGGCGCGCGACGGCCGGTCGGTCGCCGAGCTCATGGATGCCGGCAAGCGCGTCCTGTCACGCGACCAGGTCATGACCGGAGTGCCGGAGATGATCGAGGAGGTGCAGGTGGAAGCCACGTTCCCCGATGGCACCAAGCTCGTGACCGTGCACCACCCGATCCGATGAGCACGGCCTCTCCCCGACCGGTGGTTGACGGGCTGCCCCCGGGCGCCGTCCCTGGCGAGATGCTGCTCGGTGAGGGCGTGGTCACGGTCATGGCCGGGGCCGACGTCATCACGATGACGATCGTCAACACCGGGGACCGCCCCGTGCAGGTCGGCTCCCACTTCCACCTCGCCGAGGCCAACCCTGCGCTGGCCATGGACCGCGGAGCCGCCCGGGGTCGCCGGTTGCACGTCCCCGCGGGCACGAGCGTCCGCTTCGAACCAGGGATCGAGCTGACAGTCGAAGCCGTGGCCTTCGGCGGAGCGCGCGTGCTGCGGGGCTTCCGAGGCGAGACGAACGGAGCGGTGGACTGATGGACCTCGAGCGCACCCGTTACGCCGCCCTGTACGGCCCAACGGTCGGCGACTGCATCCGCCTCGCCGACACCAACCTGCTCATCGAGATCACCGAGGACCGGTGCGCGGGCGGCGACGAGGTGGTCTTCGGGGGCGGCAAGGTGATCCGCGAGTCGATGGGCCAGTCGGCTGCCACTCGGGCCGATGGAGCGCTCGACACCGTCATCACCGGAGCGATCGTGCTGGACCACTGGGGCGTGGTGAAGGCCGATGTCGGCCTCCGTGACGGCCGCATCGTCGCCCTCGGCAAGGCCGGCAACCCCGACACCATGGACGGCGTCGACCCGCGCCTCGTGATCGGGCCCGGCACCGAGGTGATCGCCGGCAACGGTCGCATCCTCACCGCCGGTGCCGTCGACTGCCACGTGCACCTCATCTGCCCGCAGATCATCGAGGAGGCCCTCGCCTCGGGCATCACCACCTTGATCGGCGGTGGCACCGGGCCGGCGGAGGGCACCAAGGCCACGACCGTCACGCCCGGCGCGTGGCATCTGGCCCGGATGCTCGAGTCGCTTGACGCCTGGCCGGTGAACGTGGCTCTGCTCGGCAAGGGGAACACCACCTCGCACGAGTCGATGTGGGAGCAGCTCCGGGCGGGGGCGTCAGGGTTCAAGCTGCACGAGGACTGGGGCTCCACCCCGGCTGCCATCGACGCATGCCTCACGGTGTGCGACGAGGCCGGGGTGATGGCGGCGCTGCACACCGACACGCTGAACGAGGCGGGGTTCGTCGAGTCGACGCTGGCCGCCATCCGGGGCCGAGCGATCCACGCCTACCACACCGAGGGTGCCGGCGGCGGCCACGCCCCCGACATCATCACGGTGGCCGGTGAGGCCCACGTGCTCCCATCGTCGACCAACCCGACCAGGCCACACACGATCAACACCATCGACGAGCACCTCGACATGCTCATGGTGTGCCACCACCTGAACCCGGCGGTGCCCGAGGACCTGGCCTTCGCCGAGAGCCGCATCCGTCCGTCGACGATGGCGGCCGAGGACGTGCTGCATGACCTCGGCGCCATCTCGATGATCGGCTCGGACAGCCAGGCCATGGGTCGCGTCGGCGAGGTGATCCTGCGCACCTGGCAGACCGCGCACGTCATGAAGGATCGGCGGGGCTCGCTCCCTGGCGATGGCCGGGCCGACAACAACCGGGCCCGCCGGTACGTGGCCAAGTACACGATCTGCCCGGCAGTGGCCCATGGGCTCGATGGCGAGATCGGCTCGATCGAGCCCGGCAAGCTCGCCGACCTCGTGCTGTGGGAGCCGAAGTTCTTCGGCGTGCGGCCTCACCTGGTGGTCAAGGGCGGGATGATCGCCTGGGCCGCGATGGGCGATGCCAACGCGTCGATCCCCACGCCCGGTCCGGTGCTGCCGAGGCCGATGTTCGGTGCGTTCGGCCGGGCCCCTGCGTCCATCTCCGTGGCCTTCGTGGCGCCCGCCGCGATCGAGGATCACCTCGCCGATCGCGTGGCCGTCGAGCGGGCGCTCGTGGCGGTGGCCGACACCCGCGGCCTGGGCAAGGGAGACCTCCCTCAGAACGGAGCGTTGCCCCGCATCACGGTGCATCCCGACACGTTTGCCGTGTTCGTGGACGGCGAGCGGATCGAGGAGCGGCCGGCGGTGGTGCTCCCCATGGCGCAGCGCTACTTCCTGTTCTGACATGGCCTCCGTGACAGCACCCCTCCGATGATTGCGACCGTCGCCACCGTCGCGCTGCTTGCCCTTGCCGACGGACGCTTCCCCTCGGGTGGCCACGCCCACTCCGGTGGGGTCGAGGCGGCCGTCACCGATGGGCGCGTCACCGGCATCGACGACCTGCACGCCTACCTGGCCGGCCGCCTGCACACCACCGGCCTCGTCGACGCATGCATCGCGGCGGCGACCGCCGCCCTTCTGGTCGACACCACGAGCTCCCGAACCGAGGGTGTCACGTCAATCGTGGAGGAGGCCGAGGCGCGGTGCGCATCGCCGACGCTGCGGCTCGTCAACCGCAACCTCGGGCGCCAACTCCTGCGCACGGCCGCCGTCATCTGGCCTGACGACCCGCTCCTCGCCCAGGTCATCGCCGTCGAGCCCGACCTTCCGCTCGCCGTCGCCCAGGGCGTCGTCGGACATGTGGCCGGGCTCGACGCCGCAGGGGTGGCGGCCGTGGTCGCCTACCAGTGCGTGACCGGGCCGGCCACCGCGGCCGTGCGGTTGCTCGGGCTCGACCCCCGGTCGGTCCACGGCCTCGTGATCCTGCTGGCGTCCGACATCGACGCGATCGTCGGAACGGCAACCATCGCCTCGATCGGCGACCTGGCTGCGCTGCCCGGCCCGTCATCCACCCTCGTGGAGCTCGCCGCCGAGCGCCACGCCCGAGCGGAGGCCCGCCTCTTTGCATCATGACGTCCCTGACCACGGAGGGGCCTCACCCGCCCCGAGCGCGGCGCACGGGCATCAGCCCGTCGTTGCTCGCCACGGCGGCGCTCCGACCCGCGTCGCGCTTCGCATCGGCATCGGCGGCCCGGTCGGCTCAGGCAAGACCGCTCTCATCGCCGCGCTGTGCCGAACGCTGGCCGCTGAACTTCGCCTCGGGGTCGTGACCAACGACATCTACACGACCGAGGACGCCGACTTCCTGAAGCGTCACGGAGTCCTTCCCCTGGACCGAATCGTGGCCGTCGAGACGGGCGGCTGCCCCCACACCGCCATTCGGGACGACATCGCTGCCAACCTCGATGCCGTCGAGCGCCTCGAAGCGGCCGAGGGACCCCTTGACGTCGTGCTCGTCGAGTCCGGCGGCGACAACCTCACCGCGATCTTCTCCTCCGCCCTGGTCGACGTGCAGATCTTCGTCGTCGACGTGGCCGGCGGTGACAAGGTCCCTCGCAAGGGCGGCCCTGGGGTCACGCGGTCAGACCTCCTCGTCATCAACAAGGTCGACCTTGCCGAGCACGTCGGTGCCGACCTTGCGGTCATGGAGGGCGATGCCCGTCGCGTCCGAGGTCCGCGGCCCGTGATCACGCAGTCGTTGCGGATGCAACCATCGGCGCCCGACGTGGCCGAGTGGGTGCGAGCCCAGCACGAGACCTGGCGGGGCCGTGGAGGCTGACGCCCGGCTGCGCATCGGGCGGCGCGGCATCGTCGAGGTCATGGCGCCGGCCCCGTTCGCCTTTCGGGAGCACGGCGGCATCGTGCACGCCGTACAAGCAGCGGGCGGGCCGCTCGGCGGCGACCGCCTCCACCTCGCGATCGAGGTGCTCACCGGGGCCTCGGCGACGATTCGCAGCGTGGCCGCTCAGCTCGTGCAGCCCGGGCCCGATGGCGACGAGGCGCGGCTGACGAACGAGGTCATCGTCCACGAGGGAGCATCACTCGACTGGGCGCCCGAGCCCACCGTGCTCGTCGCCGGGTGCCGACTCATGGCCCGCACGACGATCGAAGTGCGCGGTGACGCCTGCATTCGCTGGCGCGACGAGTTGGTGCTCGGCCGGCACGGCGAGGCGGCCGGCGAGGCCGACATCGTCTTGCGCGTGCTCGTCGGCGGCCGTGCCGTCGTGCACCACCAGCCCGATCTGTCGCCGTTCGGCGTCGGCTCCAACCGCGTGCTGTCGAGCACGGTGGTCTGCTCCCCCGCAGGCAGCGCGTCACCAGGACCACACTGGCTGGCCGCGGCTGACCCCCACACCTGGGTCCGCCTTGCGCTGGGACCGACGCTGGCGCACGTCCGGCGGCCAGACACGGACGAGGTCAGCGGGTGCGGGCCTCGCTGACGAGTGCGGCCACCGCGTCCTTCTTCACCTTGTAGGCCTCGGTGAGGAGCACGCCGGCGGCGAGGCGCCGGACGACATCGGCCTCGGCATCGGCGTAGCGGCGGGCCGCCGCGAGCAGGAAGGTGGCGTCACCAGCAGGGAGCACGACCACCCCATCGGCGTCTGCGAGCACGACGTCGCCCTCGCCCACCATCACCCCGCCGACCTCGGCACCGGCGGCCACGGCCACGACGTGGGCCAGTCCGTTGGGGCCCACGACCGAGTGCCGAGCGCCCCACAACCCGAAGCCCTGCTCGGCCACGGCCTCGTGGTCGCGCGTGGCGCCATCGACCACCGCACCGACCGCCCCGGATCCGAGCGCGGCGAACGACAGGATCTCGCCCCACACTGCGCCGGCCACCCCGACCGCCTCGACGACCACGATGCCACCACTCAGGTCACTGCTCAGCAGTTCGTAGACGGGTTCGAACGATCCCGGACCCGATGCGAGGCGGAGCGTGCGGGCCGGCCCGGAAAGCACCCGGGTGACCGAACCCTGGGCGACCACGCCGCGCATCAGCCCAGCACGGCCCATCAACGCGAGCACGTCGGCGGCCGCGGTGCTGGGGGGAAGGGGCTCGGAGCCAGCCTCGATGGGCATCGGGGCGAACGTACCAGCGGTCTGATGGTCTGACCGCGCCTGGCACCCCGAACCGGGGCTGGAACCGGCCACATCTGGCCGCCAGGAGCCCCAGATCCACCCATCGCCAACCCGCAACCGCCAGCTCAGCAAACCGGGGCTGGAACCGGCCCCATCTGGC
>JBBRTJ010000134.1:0-6986 GCA_038244535.1 Acidimicrobiales bacterium
GCGGGGAAGCCGCCGCCGAGGTTGACGAACGTCGGTCGCACCCCGGTCCGGCCCACCAGCGCGGTGGCGCGCTCGAAGCACTGCGCGGTGGCCTCGAGGACGGCGTCCCACGCCTCGACATCGCGCTGCTGGCTGCCGACGTGAAACGACACGCCCGCGGGCGCACCGCTGTCGAGCACTCGCACGAGCAGATCGACCACGTCGGAGCTGCCCGTGCCGAACTTGCGCGAGAGGGGCCAGTCGGCGCCCTCGCCCTCGTGGAAGAGGCGAACGCACACCGCTGCCCCCGGCGCGTGCTCGAGGACCTTGTCGAGCTCGCCATGGCAGTCCACCGTGAACATCGCGACACCGAGGGCGTGCGCGGCGGCGATGTCGCGGGCCTTCTTGACCGTGTTTCCATACGACAGGTCGGCGGCCACCGCGCCGGCGGCGAGGCACTGCTCGATCTCGCCCGGGCTGGCCACGTCGAACGCCGCCCCCAGGGCGACGAGCCGCTCGAGGACCGGACGACCTGGGTTCGCCTTCACCGCGTAGTGGATGCGGGTCGAGGGCAGCGCCGCCGCCAGTTGGCAGTAACGGGCCTCGACGACGTCGACGTCGACCACGACGTACGGCGTCAGCCTCGGCTCGCGAAGGAACTGCTCGAGCTTGGCGGTGGGCAGCGCCTCGGGCGCCAGGTCGTGACGAGGATCCATCGAAGTCCTTCGGGGGGTCGGGTCCCGGCAGTCTGGGCCGCAGGGGGGTTCGGGCAGGGCGGCGGACCGTACCGAGTGGTGGCTGGCCTGTCGACTGCCTGATCCGTCAGGCGGTGGTGACTGCCCCGCCAGTCAGGAACACACTGCCCCTGTCCTGGCCGGACGTTTCAGCGGTCAGCGCTCGGCCAGCGCGACCAAGAGGGCCCGCAGCGCCCGGCCCCGGTGACTGACGGCATGCTTGGCCGCCGGACCCAGCTGAGCGAACGTCTTTCCTTCGGGGTTGTCGTCATCGGGGACGAACACCGGGTCGTACCCGAAGCCCGTCGATCCGGCCGCCGCCAGCGCGATGTGACCCTCGACCACGCCCTCGGCGGCGACCTCGCGGCCGTCGGGCCAGCGCACCATGACGACCGTGCGGAACCGGGCCCTTCGCTCAATGGCGGGAAGGTCACCGAGCTCGGCCAGCAGCTTGACCACGTTGGCGGCGTCGCTCGGCGGCTCCCCGGCGTAGCGCGCGCTGTGCACGCCTGGCTCGCCGCCGAGGGCGTCAACCTGCAGCCCGGTGTCGTCGGCGAGCGCCGGCAGTCCCGTGGCGGCGGCCAGTGCGGCCGCCTTCAGACGGGCGTTGGCCTCCAGGGTGTCGGCGTCCTCGATCACGTCGGGCACGCCGGTAGGGCGGGGCAACAGGTCGACGGCGTCGCCGAGGATCGCCGCCATCTCCTCGACCTTGTGCGGGTTGGCCGACGCGCACACCAGCCGAGGGCGGCCCCCTGGCGGCCGGCGAACCGTGGCTGTCACCGACCCATCGCTCGCGGGCTCGGCGCGTCAGACAGCAGCAGCGCTTGGAGCTCCATGATCTCGAGCAGACCGACCTCGGCCAGGCCGAGCAGCGCGTCCAGTTCAGATCGGCTGAACGGCATGCCCTCGGCCGTGCCCTGGACCTCGATGAAGCGACCGTCCGAGGTCATCACCACGTTCATGTCGACCTCGGCCTTGCTGTCTTCGACGTAGGGCAGGTCGAGCAGGGGCGTGCCGTCGACGACGCCCACGCTGATGGCGGCGCAGTGAGCCACGAGCGGATGGGTCTTGATCGAACCGGCCTGCACGAGGCGCGTCAGCGCGTCGTGGAGCGCAAGGTACCCACCACAGATGCTGGCCGTGCGGGTACCGCCGTCGGCCTGCAGCACGTCGCAATCGACGATGACCTGACGCTCGCCGAGGCGGCGCATGTCGCACACGGCGCGCAGCGAACGGCCGATGAGGCGCTGGATCTCGACGGTGCGCCCGCTCTGCTTGCCCTTGGCGGCCTCCCGGTCGATGCGCTCGGGCGAGGCGCCGGGCAGCATCGAGTACTCGGCCGTGACCCAGCCCTTCCCCGAGCCCCGCATCCAGCGCGGCACGTCCTCGTCGATCGACGCGGTGCACAGCACCCGGGTGCGGCCGAAGGTGACGAGCACGCTGCCGGCCGCCATCTCGGTGTAGTCACGCTCGAACGTGATCGGGCGCAGCTCGTCGGCGGCGCGTCCATCGGGGCGGGGCATCGGGATCTCCTGGGGTGGTGGGAAGGCTGGGCGTTGGGTCGATCGACCACGCTCGGCGATGAGCATCGACCCAACGCCGAGGTGCGACGGCACTGCGGTCTAGTCGAAGGTGGCGAGCTCGGCGCGTGACAGCTCAGGGCCGAGCAGGCGCCGACCGAGGTCGGCGAACCACCCGACGTCGCCGCTCGACAAGAAGCGATGGGTGGCGGGGCCGTCGCCGGTCGAGCGCGGCACCCGCTGCAGACCGAGCCGCTCGAGCAGGGCCCGCACCTCGAAGGCGGTCTCGTCCGCTGACGACACCAGCACCACGTCTCGCCCCATGACCTCGCCGATCACCCGGGCCAGGTACGGGTAGTGGGTGCATCCGAGCAGCAACGTGTCGACGTCGGCGTCCTTGACCGGGGCGAGCAGCCGCTCGGCCAGGATGGCGATGCCTTCGCCGCTCGTCTCGCCCCGCTCGACGAACTCGACGAAGCCCGGGCACGCCGTCGCCGTGAGGTGGACCGTGGCGTCGGTCGAGGCGACTGCTCGCTGGTAGGCGCCCGAGCCGATGGTGCCAACGGTGCCGATCACCCCGACCCGCCCGCTGCTGGTGACGCGCACCGCGGCCCGCACCCCGGGCTCGATGACGCTGACGACCGGCACCGGCAGCTCGTCGACGAGATCGGCCAGGGCTGCCGCGGCGGCGGTGTTGCAGGCCACCACGACCACCTTCACGTCGTGGTCCTTGACCAGCTTCCAGGCGATCTGGTGAGCGAACTCGCGCACCTCGGCCTGCGGTCGGGGACCATACGGGTAGCGGCCGGTGTCGCCCAGGTAGACGACGTCCTCGTCGGGAAGGAGGTCGATCACGGCGCGAGCGACCGTCAGGCCGCCGAACCCGCTGTCGAACATCCCGATGGGCCGCTCAGCCACGGGGGCGAGGCTACGCCGCATGCGTTGGCGTCAGAAGTAGATGATGGCGGCCGCGTTGCGCTCGGCGTCGTCGAGGTCGTCGGTGAAGGCCCCGGTGCTGAGGTACTTCCAGCCACCGTCGCAGACGATGAACACGATGGTGCCCTCGTCGATCTTGCCGGCCACCTTGACTGCGCCGGCCAGCGCGGCTCCGGCCGAGATCCCGGCGAAGATGCCGACCTCGGTGGCCATGCGCCGGGTCCACTCGATCGACTCGCGGGGCCGCACGATGCGCTTTCCATCGAGCAGTTCGAGCCCGCGCCACTGGTCGAACACCGGCGGGATGTAGCCCTCGTCGAGGTTGCGCAGGCCCTCGACCAGTTCGCCGAGCGGCGGCTCGACGGCGAGGACTTTGATGTCGGGGTTGCGTTCCTTGAGGTAGGTGCCGACACCCATGAGCGTGCCACTCGTGCCGAGACCGGCCACGAAGTGGGTGATCTCGGGGCAGTCGCGCCAGATCTCGGGGCCGGTGCCCTCGTAGTGGGCGATGGGGTTGGCGTCGTTGCCGTACTGGTAGGGGAAGTACCACTCGGGGTGCTCGGCGGCCAGCGCTTGGGCCCGCTTGACGGCGCCGTTGGAACCCTCGCCGCCGGGGGTGAGGATGACCTCGGCGCCGAACACGTCGAGCATCTGGCGGCGCTCGATGCTCACGCTCTCGGGCATCAGGATCTTGATCGGGTAGCCCTTGATGCGAGCGATGGCAGCCAGGGCGATCCCGGTGTTGCCCGACGACGGCTCGATGATCGTCTGGCCGGCGACGAGCCGGCCTTCCTTCTCAGCGGTCTCGATCATCGACTTGGCGATGCGGTCCTTGACCGAACCGAACGGGTTCTGGCTCTCCAGCTTGGCCACGATGCGCACGCCCGGGTTGGGGCTCAAGACGCTCACGTCGACCATCGGCGTGTTGCCGATCAGGTCGAGCACGCTCTCGTTGATCACCATGACCTGACCTCTGTTCGAACCGATCGGCGAAAGCCGACTTCCTTGATCAGGATTCTAGGGGTTCGACCCTGGTTGCGCCTCCCCGGACCGGGGATCGTCAGCGCGACAGCAGGTCGACGGGCTCCTCGGCGATCGCGCCGTCCTCGATCCGGTAGCTGCGCAGCACCGGCGCCTCGCGCTTGAGGCTGACGATGACGTAGTGCCATCCGGGGTCGGGGGCCTGGGCCACGTCGGTCGGGCTCGGGTAGGCCTCGGTGTGGGTGTGACTGTGCATCACACCGATGAGCTCGAGTCCACGGGACTCGGCATCGCGGTCGGCCCGCAGGTGCTCCTTGGGGTCGATCGTGTACACCCGGCTGCTCTCGGCCACGTTCCGGCACGGGTAGAAGACCTCGACCGTGCCCGTGGTCGGGCGGCCGGCGAGCAGCCCGCACGCCTCGTTGGGCAGCCCGTCGTAGGCGATGGCGATCATCTGGCCGTAGGTCGTCTCGGTGAGGTGGAGCACGACGGCGATGCTACGAGCCGATCATCGGGTCAGGTCTGGAGGTCGACGACCGCATCGGCAAGGCGTTCCAGCTCGGCGCGCCAGTCGGTCGGTGCCACCGCGGGACGGACCACGAACTTCGTGAACCCGGCCTCGACCCAGGCTGCGATCCGGTCCCGCAGCGCGGCCCGCCCCACCGGAACGAGCCAGGCGGGGTCCACGCCCTTGGCCCGCGCCGCCACCGGAGCGAGCACCTCGGGGGGGATCGGGTCGAACGAGTAGGCGATGTTCATGCCGAAGTGCTCCCGGGAGATCTCGCGCCCGTGGGCCGCCGCCTCGTCGTCGATGACGGCGCGTTGAGCGACGGCCTGCTCGAGCCCCACCACCCCGGGGAGCCAGCCGTCGCCGATACGCCCGACCCGGCGCAGGGCCGCCTCGGAGCCACCGCCGAGCCAGATCTCGAGCGGCTGCTGGCGGGGCAGCACCGGCAAGCTGGCCTCGAGCAGGCTCGTTCCCGCCACCTCCTCGGTGACGGTCTCGCCCGCCCACAGCCGGCGCATGACGGCGAGCACCGCCTCCAGCTCTCGGCCGCGGTCGCCTGTTGGGCGACCCTGGGCGGCCCGTTCGGCGGGCAGATCGAGCCCGAGGACCGCGGTGGTCAGCAGCCGGCCGCCACTCAACTGGTCGAGCTCGGCCATGGCCCGGGCCAGCCCCAGCGGGTTCTTCCCGGGCACGATGAGGTGCATGCCGAGCTTCAGCCGCGATGCCCGGGCCGCGGCATAGCCGAGGCCGACCATCGGGTCGAAGGTGCCCGCCACGAGGGTCTCGGGGAGCCAGATCGAGTCGAAGCGCAGTCGCTCGAGCCCGTCGATCAACTCGCCCAGCTCGTCGACAGGCGGTGCGAGCGCCCCACCGACCGCAACCCCGATCCGCACCTTCATCCCGTCCCCCTTCGCGCTGACTCGGCCACCGTACGAGGCGCGCAACTGCGGACCGAAGCCCGACCCGCCTGGGTAGCCTTGCGGCCCCATGGCACCGTCGGGCACCAAGATCATCGCCAGCAACCGAAAGGCGCGCCACAACTACGCCATCCTCGACGTGGTCGAGGCGGGCATCGTGCTGCACGGCAGCGAGGTCAAGAGCCTGCGGGCCGGGCACGTCCAGCTCGGCGATGCCTACGCCAAGGTGATCAACGGCGAGATGTGGCTCGACGGGCTGCACATCGCGCCGTACTCGTTCGCCCACGGCTTCGGCGCCCACGAACCGGGACGGGGTCGCAAGCTGCTGCTGCACCGCGACGAGATCACCAAGATCAAGGCCCGCGTCGACCAGGAGCGACTCTCACTCATCCCGCTCAGCCTCTACTTCTCCGACGGTCGGGCCAAGCTCGAGCTCGCGCTGGCCAAGGGCCGCACCCACGGCGACCAACGTCAGGCCCTGGCCGAGCGCGACGCCAAACGCGAGGCGGACGTGCACCTCGGCCGCCAGCGCAAGGGCCGCGAGTAGCCGTTCCCCTCGTCATCTTGGTCTCGTGACCGATGGGGGGGCACGATGCGGCGATGGACGAGCCCGTGGTGCCACCCGTCGTGTCGGCCGAGCAGGACGACTACCTGCGCACGCACATCTGGGCACTGCTGTGCACCACCCGGGTGGACGGCTCACCGCAGAGCTCGATGGTCGCCTACCACTGGGATGGCACCGACCTGATCGTCTCCACCCGCAACGCCGCCGCGAAGGTGGCCAACCTGCGTCGGCTCGGACGAGCGCTCGCCGCGGTGGCCGATGACCGCCGGTTCCTGTCGGTCTCCGGCCCGGTGACCATCATCGACCAGGGACCCGAGCTGCACCAACTGACGGCCCGCCTTCATGCGTCGCTCGGCCCATCGGATCAGGCTTCGCTGCAACACGACATCGACGCCGGCCTCGAGGCGGTGGGCCGGGTTGTCATCGTGCTGGTCCCCGACAAGGTCCTCGGGCGCATCTGACCCGTTGATGCCAGAGGGCGGGCCAGTAGAGTCCGGGGTGCAACACGAACCAAGGGGCTGATCGGTTTCGACATCAGGTCTGTGGGACGTACGTGCGACCCGAGTTGCTCAGACTCGCTAAACGGGGCACCAACAAGAACCGCCAACGAGCAGTTCGCTCTCGCCGCCTGATCTAGTCAGGTGACCGAGAGACATCGTGAGCCGCAAGGCCGCACGGGGCCGATCCACCGCAGCCCGGCAACAGAAGCGGGGGATGACAGCGGCAAAGACTGCTGACGGTGGGAAAGACCACTGGCCCCGGGGGAAGACCCGGCGGTGACGCTCTCGTAGCGTCAATGGACTCGCCCGTGGACCGCCGTCAGGCCCAACGTCGAGAATGGTCGTA
>JBBRTJ010000135.1:0-6868 GCA_038244535.1 Acidimicrobiales bacterium
CCCAGGTGCTCAACTTCAAGCCTGACGCCATCGTCTTTTCGGCTCAGGGTGCGGACTGCTTCAACATGATCTCCACGCTGGGTCGCCTGGGCTGGACCCCGGCCAAGACCCCGCTGGTCCTGTCGGGTGCCTGCATCGACGTCGCCAAGTTGAAGGCCGCCGGCGAGCTGGCCAAGGGCATCTACTTCCAGGGCACGGCCGGTGGCAGCGCACTGCAGCCCGAGTCGGCGCCCACGGCCCGTCTGAAGCTCGAGTCCCAGACCTACCTCGACAAGATGAAGCAGTACAAGGTGTCCGACGCCGACATCAACAAGGGCTTCGCCACCCAGGGCTTCTACATGTTCATGACCATCTGGGATCAGATGAACCAGATGGTGGCCACGGGCAAGGCGATCGATCCGAAGAACTTCCAGGACTGGATGGCCGCGACGACCAACACGCACGCCTTCTTCGCCGTGCCCTTCGGGTGTGCTGATGCTCCCAAGCCCTACGTCGCCATCTGCGCCAAGGCGATCGCCATCACGCAGTGGGACGGCGCCACGTTCAAGACCATCGAAGAAGTGTGGGACGGGACCGACCTCGTCTCCGGCACCGAGCTCAAGCCCGGGCCCTGACGCCTCGGTAGCACCCCACCGCTCTGAGGGGGCGGTCCAACCGGACCGCCCCCTCTCGGTATCCGCGGGCCTGATGCCCGCTTGTACGTCACCGCTCGCAGGCCGCCCGAGGGCGGCCACTCACTCACTGCTTCGTGATCCTGGGGGGATCGGATGGTCGTCAACGACATCATCTTCTTCTTAATGCTGGGCTTGGGCATCGGCTCGCTGTACGCCATGCTCGGGGCCAGCATCGTCGTGTCCTACAAGGGCTCTGGCGTCATCAACTTCGCTGTCGGGGCCATGGCGATGTACACCGCCTTCCAGTTCGACGAGGCCTACACGGTGGGGTCGATCCAACTGCCGTGGGTGAACATCCTGCCGTTCGTCCAGATGCCAGTGACCATCCACTTGGTGGACGGCGGGTTCGGCATGGCCGGCGCGTTGATCATCGGCTTCCTGAACGCCGTCCTGATCGGACTCATGGCGCACTTCTTGGTGTTCCGGCCGCTGCGCAACGCGGCGCCGCTCGGCAAGGTCGTGGGCGCACTCGGCATCACCATCTACCTGCAGGGCGTCGCGCTCTACAACTTCGGAAGCTCGTTCCGCCAGCCCATCAAGGTGCTGCCCGAAGAGTCCATCCGCAACTTCTTGAACCTCGGCCACGACCTCGGCGAGAACTACCTGATCCTGGCGGCGGGGGCGATCCTCGTCGGGACCGCCCTGTGGTTCGTCTACCAGTACACCCGCTTCGGACTGGCCACCCGTGCCGCCGCAAGCAACGAAAAGGGCGCCGTGCTCCTCGGCTACTCGCCCGACCTCCTCGCCTCGATCAACTGGGTCATCGCCTCGGTGGTGGCTGGCATGGCAGCAGTCTTCGTGGGACCGGTGCAGGGCACGCTCACGCCCATCGGCCTCACCTCCCTCGTCGTTCCCGCCCTCGGCGCCGCCCTGGTCGGCGGCTTGGCCTCGGTGATGCTGGCCGTGTTCGGCGGCCTGGGGCTGGGCATGGTGGGGTCGTTCGTGGCGGGCTGGCTCGTCATCAAGGAGAACGCCCCGTGGTTCCCCGAGTGGCTCCGCAACGGAGCCCAGGACGCGATCCCGCTCATCGCCATCGTGATCGTGCTCTTCGTCCGGGGCAAGAAGCTCCCGATTCGAGGCACGGTCGAGGAGAAGCGGCTCCCCCTCGCGCCACAACCGGTACGGGTCTTCCCGCACCTCATCATCTGGTCAGGCGTGGCCATCGCACTGGGCTTCATCTTCGAGGCCGAGTTCTCGTTCGCCCTCAGCACCTCGCTGATCTCGATCATGCTGATGCTGTCCTACGTGCTGCTCACCGGCTACGTCGGGCAGATCTCGCTGGCTCAGCTCTCGCTGGCCGGCGTGACCGGCTTCGTCATGTCGCGGATGATGTCGAGCGGCAGCAAGGTCGCCGAGATCTCGGGTCTGGGCACCGTGAGCGGTCCGGGGTTGCCATGGCCGATCGCCATGGCGATCGGTGTGGTGGCGGCGGTGGTCGTCGGTCTGCTCTTCGCGCTACCGGCCTTGCGCATCAGAGGCGTCCAGCTGGCGGTGGTCACCATTGCCGCGGCCATCGCCATACAGAGCCTCTACTTCGAGAACGACAAGCTGACGGGGCTTCGCGCCGGCGTCCCTGGCGTCATCAACAGCCCGACGTTCTTCGGGTTCGACATCGGGCCGGCCAGCGGCAAGGGCACCAGCGACAACCCGAACTTCATCATCTTCTGCGTCGTGGTGCTGGCCTTGTTGGTGCTGCTGGTGGTCAACATCCGCACCAGTGGCACCGGGCGCCGGTTCCTGTCGGTGCGAGCCAACGAGCGAGCTGCAGCGGCTGCCGGCGTGAGCGTGGCCCGCACCAAGATCCTGGCCTTCGGCATCAGCGCCGCCGTCGCCGGGGTGGCCGGGGCGATGCTCGGCTTCCAGCAGGGTTCGGTGTCCTCGGCCAGCTTCATCTACGGCTTCGGGCTGGCGCTACTGGCCTTCGCCTACCTCGGTGGGATCACGTCGATCAACGGTGCCGTCGTCGGCGGCATGCTGGTCGCATCGGGCTTGGTCGTCACGATCAACAACTTCTGGTTCAAGGGCGCGCAGCTCGAGGACTACACGGCCATCTTCGGCGGCATCGGCCTGATCGTCACCGCCATCCGCAACCCGCAAGGCCTGGCCATGTTCTTCCAGCCCGCGATGCGCCACGCCGGAAACTGGCTGGTCAAGGCTCGCGGTCACGAGTGGTTGCTCGCCCTCAGGAAGTTCGGGCCGTCGTTCGTCATCGGCGTCATCGTCGGCTACATCATCTGGCCGCTCCGCAACGACAGCTTCAGCAAAGTCTGGATGCCGCTGCTCGGCGGTCTCATCGGGCTCTTCATCCGCTCCAACGTCGCCCAAGGCATCGCCGGCGCCCGTGCCAAGAAGGGCGCCCCGCCCACCGCCGGTCCCGGCGCCCCCGTCGCCCCGCAGGAGGTCCCCGCATGACCGCCCTTCTCCAGACCAATGGTCTGACCGTCACCTACGGCGGTCTCAACGCCAACGCCAACATCGACCTCGAGGTGCACGCGGGTCAGTTGGTCGGCCTGATCGGGCCCAACGGCGCCGGCAAGACCACCTTCATCGACGCCATCACCGGCTTCACGAAGCCCTCGTCGGGCACCATCCGCTTCGATGACGAGGTCATCAACGACCTAGCCCCCCACCAGCGGGCCCACCGTGGCCTCACCCGGACCTTCCAGTCACTCGAGCTGTTCGAGGACCTGACGGTGCGTGACAACCTCCTGGTGGCAGCTGAGCGGCCCCGCTGGCACTCGTTCATCAAGGACATCTTCTGGCCGACCCGAAAGACCGTCCTCGACGAGCAGGTCAACTGGGCTCTCGAGGTGCTGCGCCTCGGTGACCTCGGCGATCGGTTGCCTCAGGACCTGTCGCACGGCCAGCGCAAGCTCGTGGGCGTGTCACGTGCGCTGGCGGCCAAGCCGAAGCTGCTGCTGCTCGACGAGCCCGCCGCCGGCCTCGACACCGCCGAGAGCCAGATCCTGGGCTCTCACCTGCGCGACTTCCTCACCCATGGCATCAGCGTGTTCCTGATCGACCACGACATGGGCTTGGTGCTCAACGTGTGCGACTACATCTACGTGCTCGACTTCGGCGTCATCATCGCCGAGGGCACGCCGGCGGAGATCCGTTCGAACCCCGCAGTGATCACCGCCTACCTCGGCGAGTCCGCCGGCGAGGCGCAGGCCAAGGAGGGCTCGGCGCACATGCACCACGACGAGGCCACCGGCCATCAGCAACTCGAGCCCGAAGGGGAACTGGCGTGACCGATGCACTGGTAGAGCTCACCGGCCTGCACGCGGGCTACGGCGGAGTGCCGGTCGTGCGCGACCTCAACCTTGTCGTCAACCCCGGAGAGGTCGTCGCTCTCCTCGGGCCCAACGGCGCGGGCAAGACGACGACGTTGCTCACGATCTCGGGCATCCTGCGCCCGGTCGAAGGCTCGGTGGTGGTGCTCGGCGAGTCCGTCGTGGGTGGCCGGCCTTACCGCGTCGCCCGGCGGGGGGTCGCCCACGTCGCCGAGGACCGCTCGCTCTTCTTCGACCTGACGGTGCAGGAGAACATCCGCCTGGGCCTGAACACCGCCCGATCTGGTCGGGCCGCGGCGATGAACCGCGCCATGGAGATGTTCCCTGCGCTCGCCCCGCTGAGGAACCGCAAGGCCGGCTTGCTGTCGGGCGGCGAGCAGCAGATGCTGGCGATGGCCCGTGCGCTCGTGTCGCAGCCCAAGCTCCTGCTCGTCGACGAGATGAGCCTCGGCCTCGCCCCGGTCATCGTGGAGCGGTTGCTCCCCATCGTGCGCCAGATCGCCGACGAGACGGGCACCGGCGTGCTCATCGTCGAGCAGCACGTGTACATGGCGCTCGAGATCGCCGACCGGGCCTACGTGCTCAACCACGGCCGGGTCGTCATCTCGGGCAACGCCGCCGAGCTGGCGCAACGTCGTGACCTGCTCGAGGTCAGCTACCTGGGCGAAGCCGCGCTCTGAGCGAGCGCCGCGACTGCGACACAACGTCTCACCTCGGCATGGTTTCATACCTCACGAGCCCGGCAGCTAGGCCACCACGGTGAGCGAGATCTTCCTCTACCTGGTGCTCGGCATCGGCACGGGCGCGGTGTATGCCGCCATCGCGCTCGGGCTCGTGCTCGGGTTCCGGGGCTCGGGGGTCGTCAACTACGCCGCCGGGGCCATGGCGATGTACCCGGCCATGGTGTACGTCACGCTGCGTCAGAAGGGTGACCTGGTCCTGCCGTGGGTCGTGTTCCCCAACCGCTTCAGCCTCGGTGACGAGGTGGCGGCCGCTCCTGCGTTCGTGCTGTCGATCGTCGTCGCTGCCTTCATCGGACTGGTCTCGCACCTGGCGATCTTCCATCCGCTGCGGAACCGTCCGGCGGTCACCAAGGTCATCGCCGCCGTGGGCCTCACCCAGGTGCTGCAGATGCTCGCAGTCATCCAGTTCGGCATGGAGGTCATCCGCCCGGACAGCATCCTCGGTGACAACCTCATCCACGTGTTCGGGGGTGCGGTGCCCGCCGACCGCCTGTGGCTGGCCGTGCTGGTGATGATGATGGCCGGCGGGCTCACGATCACGTACCGCTACGCGCGCTTCGGGCTGGCCACTCGGGCCGCGGCCGAGAGCGAGAAGGGCGCGCTCCTGCTCGGTCTGTCGCCGGGTGCGCTCGCCGCCATGAACTGGATGCTGGCCGCCGTCGTGGCCGCCATTGCCGGCATCCTCATCACGCCCATCGCCGGCGTCAACCCCTTCAACTACACCTTCTACGTCGTCCCCGCGCTGGCCGCCGCCCTCGCCGGTCAGCTCCGGTCGTTCCCGATCACGGCCCTCGCGGGCATCGCCCTGGGCATGTTCGAGGGCCTCGCGGTGCACCTCAAGGTGATCGGTGCCGTGCCCCGCCTGCTCGACTCTGGCTTCGACAGCGCGCTGCCGTTCCTCGTCATCGTGGTCATGCTCGTGGTCACCGGCAACACGCTCCCCCGGCGGGGAGCGCTGATGGAGGCGGCCCAGCCGTACGCGCCGCGCGCGCCGCGCCCGTGGACCATCGCCGCCATCGCGGCGGTGGCGATGTTCGCCATGCTCACGGCCGAATCAGGTCTGCGCCTCGCGCTCATCCAATCGCTCGTCATCAGCGGTCTGATGCTGGCCATGGTGGTGATCGCCGGGCTGATCGGGCAGGTCTCGCTGGCCGAGTTCGCCTTCGCAGGCACGGCTGCGTTCTTGCTGGCCCGCTTCGGCGTCCAGGTCGGGTGGCCGTTCCCCTTCGCTCCCCTTGCGGCGATCGCCGTCACCACCTCGATCGGTGTGCTCGTCGGGTTCCCCGCGGTCCGGATCCGAGGCGTGCAACTGGCCGTGGTCACGCTCGCCTTCGCCGTCGCGATTGAGCAGCTGCTGTTCCGCAACAACGACTTCGTCGGGCCCTTCGGCGTCGCGCATGCACCACCGCTCGTGATCTTCGGCATCGACTTCGGCGTGAGCGGAGCGAACTACCCGCGCAAGGCTTTTGGTGCGTTCGTGGTGGTGGTCGTGATGCTCTGCGTGGTCCTGGTCCGCAACCTTCGGGCCAGTGCTACAGGCCGAAGGTTCCTCGCCGTGCGGGCCAACGAACGCGCCGCCGCGTCGGCCGGGATCGACGTGGTGCGCACCAAGCTCCTCGGGGCAGGGCTGGCCGCGTTCTTGTCGTCGGTGACCGGTGTCCTGCTCGGGTACCTCTACGTCGACTACTCGGCCGTGGGGTTCGAGTCGGTGCGGGGCCTGGCGATCCTGACGCTCGCCTACGTCGGGGGCATCGCCTCGGTGGGCGGGGCGCTGCTGGCCGGTCTCCTCACACCATCAGGCGTCTTTGCCGAGGTGACGAGCCGAGGATCGAACGTCGCCTCGTACTACCAGCAGCTCTTCACCGGCGTGGCGCTGATCGTCGTGGCTGTGAAGCTGCCCGGCGGCCTGGCGCAGGGCTTCGCGTCCTGGCCGCGGCGGGCGCGGGGGGTTGCGGCGCGGATCCGTCGGGGCATGACGACCCCGCCGCCTCCGTCCACGGGTGGGCTCGAGATCGAGTCGCTCGAGGTCGAGCACCGCTGATCGCCGCGGTCGTCGCGACCCGGGAGCTCGACCCTGGTTGGTCCAGGTGAGCAGTCATCCGCGAGGATGCCGCCGTCCGACCCCGGGACCCACCCAACGAGGAGACCGATCGTGGAC
>JBBRTJ010000136.1:0-6852 GCA_038244535.1 Acidimicrobiales bacterium
CGGATGGCGCGCTCGACGCCCATGCGGGTGTTGACCGAGCCCTGGGTGGCCACCTCGTGCGGGGTGCCCTTTCGCAAGAAGCCGCCCTCGCCGGCGTAGGTGCCCTCGGTGTTCTCGCGAATGACGAGGAAGTCGTGGCCCGGCGCGACGAAGGGCCGGAGGTTCACGTACAGGTCGAGCTCGAAGCGGAGCTTGAGCAGCAGACCCCGCTCGATGACGCCGGGCGGCACCTCGGGGGTCCCCACGGCGCCGAGCAGGATGGCCTCGAAGCCCCGCAGCTCGTCGAGCACGCCGTCGGGCAGGACCTCGCCGGTGCGGAGGTAGCGCGATCCGCCGAGGTCGTAGGAGGTGGCATCGAGCTCGACCCCTGCGGCGCGCAGCGCCTTCAGGGCCTCGGCCACCACCTCGGGGCCGATGCCGTCTCCACCGATGACCGCGATCCGATGGCTCATGTGGGGTTGTTGCACCTTCCCGAGAAATGACGAAGCCGCCCCCGACTGGGGACGGCTGAGGAGCGCACGCCGGCTTGGTCGGCGTGCGCTAGGGGATGATCGCGACCTGAGCGGGCGGCGTAGGCATCGAAACCATGCTCCCCGATCTGCACGGCGCCCGTCAACCCAGCGGCGGTAGCTTGCTCTCCATGACGAACGCGCATCAGCTCTCGCGGGGGGCGTACGACCGATTGACGGCCGAGCACGAAGAGCTGACCACGCGCGGCCGTATCGACATCGCCCGCCTCATCGAGCGGGCTCGCGAGCTGGGCGACCTCTCCGAGAACGGCGACTACCACGCCGCCAAGGAGCAGCAGGGGATGATGGAGGGGCGGATCCGTCAGCTCGAGTCGATCCTGAACGAAACGATCATCGTCGAGGCCGCCGAAGACGGCGTGGCCGGCGCCGGCTCGGTCGTCACGATCGCTTACGAGGGCGACTCCGACGACGATGCCGAGCGGTACCTGATCGGTCACATCGAAGAGCGCCACGTCGAGTTGGACGTCATCTCCCCCGGCTCCCCGCTCGGGTCGTCGTTGGTCGGCGCGCGTGCCGGTGACACCGTTCAGTACAAGGCGCCGGGCGGCATGCTGACGGTTCGAGTGCTCGCCGTAGAGGCGGTCTAGGACACGGCATGGATGCCTGAGGTCGGCGCCCCGCCGCTCCCCCCGGGACGACTCATCGAGCTCCCGGGCAGAGGCACGACGTTCGTGCGCGAGGTGGTCGGTCCCCCAGGGGCGCCCACCGTCGTGCTGCTCCACGGCTGGACCGTGACGGCCGACCTCAACTGGTTCAGCTCGTTTGCACCCCTCGGCCGCCGGTTCCACGTCTTGGCCCTCGACCACCGGGGCCACGGCCAGGGCATCCGAGCCAAGCGGCCGTTCCGGTTGGAGGATTGCGCCGACGACGTGGCCGCGCTGCTCGAGGTGCTCGGGCGCAACCGGGCCATCGTGGCCGGGTACTCGATGGGTGGCCCGATCGCGCAGCTCGTGTGGCGCCAGCACCCTGAGCTCGTGCAGG
Organism: Acidimicrobiales bacterium; assembly: GCA_038244535.1. GTDB lineage: Bacteria > Actinomycetota > Acidimicrobiia > Acidimicrobiales > Ilumatobacteraceae > JBBRTJ01. The sequence goes on from JBBRTJ010000136.1 coordinate 1,512, forward strand.
GCATGGTGCTGTGCGCCACCGCCCGGTCGTTCGCCGGCAGTCGTGAGGAGCGCATCGCAACGATGGGGATGGGTGGCTTGGCGGCTGCTGCACGGGTCACCCCGCAGCAGGCCCGCCGCTGGCTGAGCGACCAGTTCGTCGAGCGGCGACGCGAGGCCAAGGGCTACGAGTCGTGGGCCGTCGAGCAGATCCAGCTCCACGACTGGACGGCAATGCTCGAGGCGGGCCAGGCCATCGGGCGGTTCAGCTCGCGTCAGTGGATCAGTTCGGTCGACGTGCCGACCGCGGTCGTCGTGACGATGCGCGACACGGTGGTGCCGGTGCGCCGCCAGGTCCGCCTGTTCGAGGCCATCCCCGGGGCGGTGGCCTATCGGATCGACGGTGACCACGGGGTGTGCGCCAACGAGCCCGAGCGCTTCGTGCCCACGTTCGTCGCCGCGTGCACCAGCGTCGCCGAGCGAGCGCGCACACAGGTGCGGCCCGGCGCCTGAGCCCAGGGCCTGGCGCGCGGCACGGCCAATCAACGGTTGCGCAGCGCTCCGTCGATGAGGTCGGCGGCGCGCACGACGGCATCGCCGTACCGGGTGCCCGGACGGTCCGAAAGACGATCGATCGGCCCGCTCACGCTGATGGCGGCGACCACCGAACCCGAGGGATCGTGTACCGGAGCGCTGACGGACGCCACGCCCCGTTCACGCTCCTCGACGCTCTCGACCCATCCCGGCGCCCCGGGGCGGTGCACCGTCGTCGACCCACCGGCCTGGCCGACCAAGGCCAGCACCCGGCCGGCCGAGCCCCGATCGAGGGGGAGCAACGCCCCCAAGGGAACGATCCACCGCAGCCCGTGCGGCGACTCCAACGACGCCACGCACCGCCGCCGCCCGCCCTCACGCACGAACAGCTGCACTGACTCGCCGGTGCTCGCCCGCAGAGCCTCCAGCGTCGGGCGGGCCACATCGGCCAGCGGGAGCTGATCCCGGGCGGCCCGACCAAGCGCCATCAGCCGCAGGCCGAGCGCGAAGCGGCCATCGGTGTTGCGGCGGACCAACCCCTGATCCTCGAGCGCCGTCGCCACTCGGTGCGCCGTCGCCCGGGCCAGGCCGGTGGCGGTGACGAGCTCGGCCAACGAGCACGGACCGCCTTCGAGCGCGTCGAGCACCATCACGGCCTTGTCGAGGACCCCTGGTGCTCCTACACTTCGTTCCACAAGTCGGGAATGTTATCTCATTGAACGAGACGAGCCGAGGTCGCCCTCCAATGCCCACCACGCTGGCCGAAAAGGTCTGGGACCGCCACGTCGTGCACGCCGGTGCCGGTGCCGGCGAGACCGACCTGCTCTACATCGACCTCCACCTCGTGCACGAGGTCACCTCGCCCCAGGCCTTCGACGGACTGCGGCTGAGCGGGCGAGGTGTCCGCCGCCCCGACCTGACCGTGGCCACCGAGGACCACAACGTCCCCACGCAGGACATCCACCTCCCCATCGCCGACCCGGTGTCGCGCCAGCAGATCGACGTCCTGCGGCGCAACACGACTGAGTTCGGGATCACCTTGCACCCCATGGGCTCGCCGGGCCAGGGCATCGTGCACGTCATCGGACCCGAGCAGGGCCTGACCCTGCCGGGCATGACCGTGGTGTGCGGCGACAGCCACACCTCCACTCATGGGGCCTTCGGGGCACTGGCCTTCGGCATCGGCACCAGCGAGGTCGAGCACGTCCTGGCCACCCAGACGCTCCCCCAGTCGCGGCCGAAGTGGATGGCGGTGACCGTCGAGGGCGAGGTGCCCGCAGGGGTCACGGCCAAGGACGTCGTGCTCGCCATCATCGGGCGCCTCGGCACAGGCGGTGGCATCGGCTACGTGATCGAGTACCGCGGGTCGGCCATCCGCTCGCTCTCGATGGAAGGCCGGATGACGGTCTGCAACATGTCGATCGAGGCCGGCGCCAAGGCCGGCTTGATCGCTCCGGACGACACGACCTTCGCCTATCTCGACGGGCGCGACCACGCCCCCCACGGCGAGCAGTGGGAGGCGGCCGTGGCCGACTGGCGCACGCTGCGCACCGACAACGGCGCCGTGTTCGACGCCGAGGTCGTGATCGACGCCACGACGCTGCACCCCCAGGTCACCTGGGGCACCAACCCCGGCCAGGTGATCGGCATCGACGACGCCGTCCCTGACCCGGCATCGATGACCGACCCCAGTCAGCGCGAGGCCGCCGAGCGGGCGTTGGTCTACATGGGCCTCACCGCGGGCACGCCCGTGCGCGACATCGCGGTCGACACGGTGTTCATCGGCTCATGCACCAACAGCCGCATCGAGGACCTTCGCGCCGCTGCCGCCGTGCTGGCCGGCCGGCAGGTCACCGTGCCCCGGGTCCTCGTGGTTCCGGGCAGCCATGCCGTCAAGGCCGAGGCCGAGGCCGAGGGCCTCGACGCGATCTTCCGGGCCGCAGGGGCCGACTGGCGCGAGCCGGGCTGCTCGATGTGCCTGGCCATGAACCCCGACAAGCTCGCCCCCGGCGAGCGCTCGGCCAGCACCTCGAACCGAAACTTCGAGGGCCGCCAAGGACGGGGGGGCCGCACCCACCTGGTCTCACCAGCCACCGCCGCCGCCACTGCCGTCGCCGGCCACTTCGCCATCCCGGAGGACCTCGCATGAAAGCCGTCCGCGCCATCACCGGCAGCGTCGTCCCCCTGCGCCGCTCCGACGTCGACACCGATCAGATCATCCCGAGCGACTGGCTGAAGAAGGTCGAGCGCACCGGCTTCGGCAAGGGGCTGTTCTCAGAGTGGCGCGACGACCGGTCGTTCGTCCTGAACGACGAGGCCTACGCAGGCGCCACGATCCTGCTGGCCGGAGCCAACTTCGGCACGGGCTCGTCGCGCGAGCACGCCGTGTGGGCGATCATGGACTACGGCTTCGAGGCGGTCATCTCGCCCCGCTTCGCCGACATCTTTCGCAACAACTGCACCAAGAACGGGCTCGTGCCGGTGGTGCTGCCGGCCGCCGTGGTCGACCGGCTCCTCGATGCCGTCGAGGCCGATCCGAACCTCCAGGTCGTGGTCGACGTCGAGCGCCTCGTGGTCGAGGTGCCCGCGCTCGGCATCGTCGAGTCGTTCCCGCTCGAGGCACCGACCCAGCACCGCTTCCTCGAAGGGCTCGACGACGTAGGGATCACGATGACCCACGAGGCCGAGATCACCGGGTTCGAGGCGCACCGCCCCGCGTGGCTCCCGACGCTGACCAGCGAAGCGGGTTGACAGCCACCGCTGCCGTCTGCGATGGTCTGAGTCGATGAATCCGAACTCGGGACTCCTCCTTCTGACCTAGGCGAGCACACCACCGTGCTCGCCGAACCTCCTGCGCCGCCTCGGCCAGGGGGTTCTTGCTTTTTCCGACACCGATCCTGACTCCGCCGCTAGCCGAGGTGAACCGATGCCACCGCCGCCCACCACCCCGAAGCCGATGCCGTTCGGGAAGTACGACCCGTTCATCCCGCTCGCCTACGACCTGCGCCACCGCACGTGGCCCTCGAAGCGCATCGCGACGGCGCCGATCTGGTGCAGCGTCGACCTTCGTGACGGCAACCAGGCCCTCATCGACCCGATGGACATCGAGCGCAAGCGCCGGATGTTCGACGCACTGGTGACGATGGGCTTCAAGGAGATCGAGGTCGGCTTCCCCTCGGCCAGCCAGCCCGACTACGACTTCGGGCGCGCCCTCATCGACGAGGACCTGATCCCCGACGACGTGACCATCCAGGTGCTGGTGCAGTGCCGCCAAGACCTCATCGAGCGGACCTATGAGTGCCTGCGGGGCGTGCCCCGGGCCATCGTCCACTTCTACAACTCGACCTCGGTCCTGCAACGCCGGGTCGTGTTCGGTCTCGACCGGGCCGGCATCACCGACATCGCCGTCAACGCCGCCCGCTTGTGCCGCAAGCTCGAGCAGACCATGGGCTCGAGCGTGATCTCCTACGAGTACTCGCCCGAGAGCTTCACCGGTACCGAGCCCGAGTTCGCCGTCGAGATCTGCGCCGCCGTCATGGACGTCATCGAGCCGACCCCCGACGAGCGGCTGATCATCAACCTGCCCGCCACGGTCGAGATGTACACGCCCAACGTCTACGCCGACGTCATCGAGTGGTTCCACCTGAACATGCCCGGCCGCGACCGGATCGCGCTGAGCCTCCACCCGCACAACGACCGGGGCACCGCGGTGGCGGCGGCCGAGCTCGCGGTGATGGCGGGCGCCGATCGCGTCGAGGGCACGCTGTTCGGCAACGGCGAGCGCACCGGCAACGTCGACCTCGTGACCTTGGCCATGAACCTGTTCAGCCAGGGAGTCGACCCCCGGTTGGACATCACCGACATCGACGCCCTGCGCCGGGTGGCCGAGCACTGCAACCGCTTGCCCGTCCACCCCCGCCACCCCTACGTCGGCGACCTCGTCTACACGGCGTTCTCCGGCAGCCACCAGGACGCCATCAAGAAGGGCATCGCCGCCCTACCGGACGACTACGGCACCTGGGAGGTGCCTTACCTGCCCATCGACCCCCACCACGTCGGCCGCACCTACGAAGCGGTCATCCGGGTGAACAGCCAGTCGGGCAAGGGCGGCGTCGCCTACATCATGCAGGCCGAGCACGGGCTCGACCTGCCCCGCCGGCTCCAGATCGAGTTCTCGCGAACGATCCAGGCGATCGCCGAGGACACCGGGACCGAGATCAGCCCGACGCACATGTGGTCGACGTTCAGCGAGGCCTACCTGCCCGAGTCGCCGGGGCTGGTGCTCGTGAGCCACGAGATCCGCACGCCCGAAGGCGGCGAGCTGGTCCAGGTGACGGCGCAACTGGTGATCGACGGCGTGCATCAGACCGTCAGCGGTTCGGGCAACGGGCCCATCGCCGCGTTCGTCGATGCGCTGGCGCAGTCGCTCGACGTCAAGATCGACGTCGTCGACTACAGCGAGCACGCCACGGGGAGCGGCGCCGGCGCGACTGCGGTTGCCTACGTCGAGACCGTCGATCCCGACGGGCGCACCCGATGGGGCGTCGGTATGCACCCCAACATCATCACGGCCTCGCTGCGCGCCGTGCTCGGGGCCGTCGAGTGGCGCCGCCAGCAGGACAACCCCTGACCACTGACCGCCGCCCACTGACCGCCGCCCACTGACCGCCGCCCACTGACGGCCGCCGCTCGCCGGGACGCCCCAGAGTCGCCAGAAGTAGCGAGCCACAGTGCAGTTGAGGCACTCACCCTCGCCACTTCCCGACAGCTCCACGTCGACCACCCATCGACGCCAGAAGTAGCGAGCCACAGTGCAGTTGAGGCACTCA
>JBBRTJ010000137.1:0-6430 GCA_038244535.1 Acidimicrobiales bacterium
AAGAAGAAGTCGAAGTCCAAGAGTCGCAGCCACCAGGCAGGTGCGTGGAAGCTGGAGGCGCCCGCCCGCAGCCTCTGCCCCCGTTGCGGCGCGGCCAAGCTCCCCCACGTCGTGTGCGGGGCCTGCGGTTGGTACAAGGACCGCGTCGCCGTCGACGTCGACTGAGCGACCGCTGACCACTCCAGAACCTCGCATGCTGCCCGTCGCCGTCGATGCGATGGGCGGCGATCACGCTCCGGCGGCGATCATCGCCGGCGCCCGTGAGGCTGCCGAGCGCCTCGGCATCCCGGTGGTGCTCGTCGGCGACCCAGGACAGTTGCACGACATCGGTTCGCTTCTTGTCATGCCCGCGTCCGAGGTCATCGGCATGGGAGACGACGCTGCTCACGGCGTGCGCCGAAAGAAGGACTCGTCGCTGGTGCGCGCCGCGGAGGCCGTGCGTGACGGCCGGGCCTGCGCCATGGTGTCGGCCGGCAACACGGGTGCGACGATGGCCAGCGCTCTGTTGCGGATGGGCCGCATCCGGGGCGTCAACCGACCTGCCATTGCCATTCCGATCCCGATCCCGGGCACCACGCCGACGATCCTGCTCGACGCGGGGGCCAACAGCGAGGTGCAGCCCGAGTGGCTGGTGCAGTTCGCCCAGATGGGGTCGGTGTATGCCCGGTTCCGGTTCGGCATCGAGGACCCGCGGGTCGGGATCCTGTCGATCGGTGAGGAAGCGGGGAAGGGCAACACGCTCGTGAAGACCGCTCACGACCTGCTCGCCGACGCGCCCCGCGTCCGCTTCATCGGCAACGTCGAGGGGCGAGACCTCATGACCGACGACGTCGACGTCGTGGTCACCGATGGCTTCACGGGCAACGTCGTGCTCAAGACCCTTGAGGGGGCCCGCAAGGCCATCCTCGGGGCCATCGACGACGTGCTCACGAGCACCGAGGCCAATCGCACCGCCAACGCCGTCGTACGCCCTGACCTCGATGCGCTGTACACCGTGATCGACGCCGAGACCTACGGCGGGGCCGTCCTGCTCGGCGTCGACGGCGTGTGCATCATCAGCCACGGCTCCTCGACGCCGCGGGCGATCATGGGCGCAGTGCAACTGGCCCACGACATGGTGGAGGCCGGGCTCGTCGACGCGTTGCGGGTGGCCATCGCTCCCAGCGACCTGGCGACCTGAGCTGGGTACACTTCGACCCGCTTCCCACCTGATCAGGAGTGTGCCGTGCCTGCCGAGACCCATGTGGAGCAAGGTCCGATGGACCGCCAAGCGGTGTTCGAGCTGGTGCGTGACCGATTGGCCGACATCTTGGAGATCGAGCCGTCCACGATCAGTGAGGGTCAGTCTTTTGCCGACGACCTCGACGCCGACTCGCTCGCACTCATCGAGCTGGTCGAAGCGATCGAGGAGGAGCTGGCCGACCGAACCGTCGGGTTCCGCATCGAAGACGAGGACCTCGAGGACCTGAAGACGGTGCGCGACGCCGTCGACTACGTCTTCACCCGCGTGGGTTGAGCCTGAGGCGTGCCTGACCTCGCCGCCACGGACCTCGAGGCACTGGCTGACCGGCTCGGCCACCAGTTCGCCGATCCGGCCATCCTGCGCCAGGCCCTTGCCCATCGCTCGTGGTGCGCCGAGCAGGCCGGTGAACCGTCCAACGAGCGGCTCGAGTTCCTCGGTGACGCAGTGCTCGGCTGGGTGGTCGCCGACGTGGTGTTCCGCATCTTCGGCCAGCTCGCCGAGGGGCAGCTGACCGACGTGCGCAAGGCGGTCGTCAATGCGGTCGCGTTGGCCGAGGTGGCCGTAGAGCTGGGGCTTGGCGACGTCCTCCTGCTCGGCAAGGGCGAGTCGGCGGCCGGCGGCCGGGCCAAGCCGTCGATCCTGTCCGACGCCGTGGAGGCGGTGTTCGCTGCCGTGTACCTCGACGGCGGACCGGCCGCGGCCCATGCGCTGATCAGTCGCCTCCTGGCCGACCGCATCGCCGTCGCCGCCGGGCAGCTCGGTGGCCTCGACCACAAGACAACGCTGCAGGAGCTGGCGGCCCGCCGGTTCGACTCGTTCCCCGTGTACCTGCTGGACGAGGAGGGACCCGACCACGACAAGCGCTTCTTCGCCACGGTGACGATCGCCGGCGTGGCCTACGGCACGGGCGAGGGCCGATCGAAGAAGCAGGCCGAGCAGGCCGCAGCCCGGGCCGCTGTCACCGACCTTGCCTGAGCTGCCCGAGGTCGAGACCGTCCGGCGCGATCTCGAGGCGGTCCTGGTCGGGCGGCGCGTCACCGGCGTGCGGGTGACCGGCGCCCGAACGGTACGGCGCCCGATGGCCACCGCCCTTGCCCAAGGCCTCCCTGGTCGGCTCGTGGTCGCGGTCGGCCGCCGAGGCAAGTACCTCGTCGGCGAGCTCGACGACGGCGCGCTCGTCGTGGTGCACCTCCGGATGAGCGGGCAGCTGCGCTACGGCCCTGCGACCGAGCCCACCCTCGCCCACACCCACGTTGTCGTCGTCCTCGACGGGGGCGACGAGCTGCGTTTCGTTGATCCCCGTACGTTCGGCGAGGTCTTCATCACCCGCCCGGAGCGGCTCGAGCGCGAGGTGCCCGACCTGATCGCCCTCGGGCCTGACGCGCTGACCGACCTGGCGTCGGGGCCGGATGTCGCCCAGGCCCTCGGCGGGCGGCGCCGGCAGCTGAAGGCCCTGCTCACCGACCAGCGGGTCGTGGCGGGCATCGGCAACATCTATGCCGATGAGATCCTCCATCGAGCAGGGCTGCACCCCGAACGGCGGGCTGACTCGTTGCGCCGAACCGATTTCGTCCGGCTGCAGGCCGCGATGGTGGCGGTGCTGAGCGAGGCGATCGAGCACCGGGGGAGCAGCCTGTCCGACGAGCAGTACGTCGACCTCGCCGGCCGCCCTGGCGGGTTCCAGGTGCGCCATCGAGTGCACGCGCGGGCAGGGCAGCCGTGCCCCACGTGCGGGACGGCGATTGTTCGAGGCCGTTCGGCCGGACGCTCCACCTACTGGTGCCCTCGTTGTCAACGCCGCCCGCGAACCTGACGCTGCGTCGATCGGTGAGTGCCCGGCCTTGCTGCGGCGTTGGGTCGATTGGCGGGGCTGAGCGCCGGTGATCGGCCCAGCGCCAGGCTCGGGCGGGTCCGGCGCGTGGGATGGGTCGATTGGCAGCGGTGATCGCCGGTGATCGACCCAACGCGAGTGTGCGGGCCGACCCAACACAGGGGATCGGGCGGGGGCGGGCCTCGTGCTCAGGTGGTGAGGGACGACCTGGCGGCGACGGTCCCGGTGTGGAAGCCGAGCACCTCGACGCGGTGGTGGCCGGCACCGAGGTTGCCGAGCGGTACCGACACCGATGCGGTGGCGAGGTCGACGGACGCTCGCGGGCGGCCATCGACGATCACGTCGGCCCGGTCGACCCCCTTGCCGGTGATGGACAACGTGCGGTTGGCGGTGGTGCCCCCGAGTGTGGCGTCGATGCGACGCAGCGGCTGCTTGGCCAGGATCGCGCCGGCCGCCTCGAAGAGGTCCTGGTTGCCGTTCAGGAGGTCGTTGCGGGTCATGCGGTGCTGCGCGTCCGGAACGACGCCGAGGTCCTCGAGGGGGACGCCGTTGCTCGGTCCCACGCGGGTGACCCGCCGGATGGCGACGCGGAAGTCGGCGCCCTTGGGCAGGGGGGCGAACGGCGATCCGGCGCCGGTCACGATCTGGGAGAGCAGCTCGTGGGTCCAGACGTTGGCGCCGCCGGCGCCGGTGTTCCCGCTGACGCCAAGGATCGTGCCCACCCCGTTGTCCTGGAACCCGGCCGCGAAGATGTCGGTCGCCGAGTAGCAGAGGGCATCGGTGATGAGCACGACGGGACCCTGGTACTGCTGGCCCCGCCGGTTCGCATCCTCGGGTGTGGTGATCGGGAAGCCTTGTGAGTGCTGCTCGGCGGTCTCGACCGAGCGGACCAGCGATGGCTTCCACTCGGCGAGGCTGGGATGGGCACAGATGGCCACGGTGAGCGGAGTGGCGATGAACGAGAACAGCGACGGCTGGACCTGGTGCGGTGTGAGCAGCTGCAAGAGTCCCTCCGACGCAGTGACGAGGCCGCCGCCGTTGCCGCGCATGTCCAGGATCAGGCCGTTCTGAGGCAACAGGCCGAGGATGCGGGTGACCTCGTCGAGGAACGGCCCGTCGTCGTTGAGGTCGAAGCTCCACACCCGCAGGTAGCCGAACGTCCCCTTGGTCGTGGTGACGGACCTGAACGACAGGTTGTCGGGCATGGTGCTCTGGGTGGCGGGGTCGGCCACCATCGGCACCTTGGTGCGGGTCTTGCCCGCGGCGATCGCGCCGGCGGCTCGTTCGAGCGCCATGGCCGAGGGGTTGAAGAGGACCTTCTTCGTACGGCGCACCGCCTCGGTGGTGGCGTCGATCCCGAGCAATCGGGCGGCGGCGCGCTTGGCGTTCCCCGGGGCCGACGCGTTCGGTGCCGGCGGCGGTTGGAAGACCTGCCACGGTAGGCGTAGCTCGCGCTCGGTGGTCCCGTCGAGGTAGCCGATCGCCACCCAGTGCTCGTCGGGCGGTGCCGACATCATCATCGGCCGCATCGTCAGCGCCTCGAGGCCGCGGGCCCGTCGGGCGTCCGGGTTGCTGCCGGCCTGGCGGTCGGCGTTGATCTCGACGGCGCGGTCGATCGGGACGCCGCTCCAGCTCGTCAGCTCGATGCCCGCCTTGAAGGTGGGCTCAGTGATGCCGGCCGCCACCTTGGTCACGAGGTACTTGCGCGTCGCCTTCGCGCCGGAGCCCGTGAAGTGCTCCTCGATGAGGAACGGCAGGAACGCCGTCATCGACTGGTACGGGTTGGGCAGGATGTAGTTGGTGTGCAGGTCGCGCAACTCGGTGAAGATCGAGATGAGCTCGTCGTGGAACTGGCGGTCACTCATCGGTGCGTGACGTAGCTGCAGCAGCCGAAGCCGCTGCAGCGGGTCGACTGCGTGCATCGCCCGCTTCAACGGCAGGTGCACGTAGCACTGGCCGAGGAGCACCGTCGCCTGCTCGATCAGTCGCACTCGCTGGGTGGTCGTCAGCGCGCTGGTCGTGGTCAGAAACTGCTCGAGCGTCATGATCCCGGCGTCGGTGCTGCCGCCGGTCGGGCGCCGCCGAGCGGTGCGGGTCGAGGTAGCCATGGCAGACCTCCGGGGTCGTCAGGTTGGGTAGCCCCAGGCACCTTGGTCGATCCCGAGGTTGCCCGGATGATACGTACGCGGCCGGTAGGGTCGCTGGTCCAGTGGTTCCCGTCGTCGCCTTTCGCTCTCGGCCCGCAGCCGTTCCGTCGTGTTCCTGCGCGCGCTGACCCTCAAGGGGTTCAAGAGCTTCGCTGACGCCACGAAGCTCGAGCTCGAACCCGGGGTCACTGTCGTCGTCGGGCCCAATGGGAGCGGCAAGAGCAACGTCGTCGACGCCATCGCCTGGGTGCTCGGCGCGCAGGCCCCCAGTGCGGTGCGCAGCCAGAAGATGGACGACGTGATCTTCGCGGGGTCGGCCAAGCGGCCCGCTCTGGGCCGGGCCGAGGTCAGCCTCACCATCGACAACTCGGCGGGGCTGCTGCCGATCGACTTCAACGAGGTCACCGTCACCCGCACCCTGTTTCGAACCGGCGAGAGCGAGTACGCCCTCAACGGGGTGCCCTGCCGCTTGTTGGACGTGCAGGAGCTGCTGTCTGACGCCGGGGTCGGCCGCCAGCAGCACGTGATCGTCAGCCAGGGCCAGATCGACGCGGTGCTGAGCGCCCGGCCCGAGGAGCGGCGCGCCATCATCGAAGAGGCCGCCGGCGTCCTCAAGTACCGCAAGCGAAAAGAGCGCGCCGAGCGCCGGCTGGAGGGGACTGAGGGCAACCTCCTGCGCCTGCAGGACCTGTTGCGCGAGGTGCGGCGCACGCTCAAGCCGCTCGAACGCCAGGCCGATGCCGCCCGTCGCCACGGTGACCTGGTGGCCGAGCTGGATGGGCTACGGGTCTTCCTGGCCGGCCGCGAGGTGGCCGCGCTGCGTGACCGCCTGGCCGCGCTGGCGGCCGAGCGCGTCCGGCTGTCGGACAGCGAGATCGAGATCAAGGCCTCGCTGGCCGCCCTCGACGTCGACGTGATGGCCGCCGAGGCCCGGCTCGGCGCCATGGGCGCGGGCGACCTCGGCGATGAGCTCGGGCGCGTCGAGGCGTTGCGAGAGCGGGCGCGCGGGCTGGCCGCGGTGCTGGCCGAGCGCCGCCGCGGTCTCGATGCCGATCGTGGCCGGTTGCTCGACACCGGACTGGTCGCGTCGCTCGAAGCCGAGGGGGCGCAGGTCGCGCTCGATCTGGTCGAGGTCGAGCGCCAGGCGGCGCTGTTGGCCCCCGAGCTCGCGGCGGTGATTGCCGGTGACGCCGACCTCGTGGCCGAGCG
>JBBRTJ010000138.1:0-6293 GCA_038244535.1 Acidimicrobiales bacterium
CCGGCCGCCGACGGCCGGTAGGTACGGAGACCGCCGTGATCCAACCATTGACCCGGCGAGTCAGCACCGCTGCCCTCGCGCTGTCGATCGGGGTCGCCCTGGCCGCCTGTGGAAGCGGAGCCCGTCCGTCACTGCCCACGTTGTCGCCAGGGATCACCCTCCCGGGGGGGATCACCGTCCCACCCGTGACCACAGCTGCTCCGGTCACCACCGCCGCTCCGGTCACCACCGCCGCTCCGGTGACCACTGCGGGGCCCGCGACCACTGCGGGGCCCGCCACCACCGCAGCTCCCGCCACCACCGCAGCTCCCGCCACCACCGCAGCGCCGGGCACCACGGTCTCACCGCCGGCGACGACCGCTGCCGCTCCCGCCACCACCGCAGCGCCACCGGTCACGACGGCGCCGAAGGCCACCACCACCGTGCCCGGCACGACCGTCGCCCCGGGCAGCACCACCACCGTCAAGGCGTCCGGCGGCAGCTCATCCACCCCGTGGCTCCTGGCCGCGCTGGCCGCCTTCGCCGCGCTGGCCGGCGCCATCTGGTTGATCGTCGTCGCGCGGCGACGAGCGCACAGCGGTGACGCACCGGCCATCTGGGACGCCCACGAGGACCAGCTCCTGCTGGGCGCCCGCTGGTTGTACGACACGCTCTCGCTCGAGGTCATGGCCAACGATCCCGCCCCTGCCGCACAGGCCACCACCTGGCAGTCGGGCCGGCGCCGGGTCGAGAGCCTCGTCATGGGCCTCACCGGCCAGATCGGCTCGGCACCCGACGACGGGAGGGCGGGCCGGTCCCGCCGCCTGCGGGCCGCCATCGTCAGCCTGCGCGATGCCCTCGACGATGACCTCGCCGCCCGCCTGCAGGTGGCCGAGGGGGCCGTCGGTGCCGAGTCCATCGGAGTGCCGGCCGCTACCGGGCTGCGCGCGACCGAGGCCCGGGGGGCACTGCTCACCGCGCTGATCGAGTCAGGCGACCGCCCTGCCGGCGCCTGGTCGCCTCCGCCCCCCGCCTGAGCGCCTGCGAGTTGTCCTCCCGGACCATGAGTTGTAAGGTGAGCCTTACATCGCTTCGGAGGTCAGCCCCACGTGCCCATCAGCCATCGAGTCGCCGCCCGGGTCGGCGCTCTGACCATCGCCGGTGCCCTGCTCGCCGGGTTGACCGCCTGCGGTAGCTCGAGCTCGCCGGGCTCGTCGGCCACCACGACCAGGGGCGCCACCACGACCAGCGGGTACGAAGTCGTGAGCGACAGCGTCGTTGCCGCCGGGCTGTCCAGCGTCCAAGGAATTCTGGCCCTGCTGGCCACCGACCCGAAGGACGGACCGGTCCTGGCCCAGATCGAGCCCACCTGGGCCTCGTTCGAGGGCACGATCAAGGCCAAGGCGCAGGACACCTACCTCAAGATGGAAGAGGCGCTGACCAACATCAAGGCGGCCGCGAAGAACCGCTCCAAGGACGCCGCGGCCAAGGCGCGGCAGGAGTTCTCCGACCTGGCCAAGGCCTACATCGCCGAGCATCCGGCATGACCGGTGCCCGGCGGTGGCTCGGTGGGCTCCTCGTGGCCATCGCCGCGCTCGTCGGCCTCAGTCTCCTCGGCCCGTCGCCGGCGTCGGCTCAAACCATCTCGCTGTCGCGCTCTGAGGCCATCGCTGAGCTGAAGAAGGTCCGCCAGTCCATCGACGACACCCTGACGCTGGTCAAGGCTGGACAGGCCGACGCCGCCTTCAAGGCCGCCATCGCCGGCTACCTCAGCCACTTCGAGCAGGTCGAGATCCCGCTGCGCGTCGTCGACAACGCCCTGACCGTCCAGGCCGAGGGCTTGTTCGCCGAGATCCGCCAGGACATCCGCAACGGTGTCCCCACAGATCAGACCCGTGACAAGATCATCGAGCTGCGCAAGGTCCTCGACGAGACCGAGCGCCGCCTCACCAGCACCGGCGTCGGCGCCCCGATGCTGGTGATGGGACAGTCGTTCCTCATCATCTTTCGCGAGGGCTTCGAGGTCGTGCTGCTGCTGTCGGTGCTGCTCGGCTACCTCGAAGCGGCCCGCTCGACCCACTTCATCAAGCCCGTGCTGGTCGGCGTAGGCCTGGCCGCCCTGGCCACCGTGGCCACGGTGGTGGCGCTGCAGGTGCTGTTCTCGGCGCTGCCGGTCAGCACCGAGGTGCTCGAGGCCTTCACCGCCCTCGTCGCGGTGGTCATGTTGTTCTACGTGAGCTTCTGGCTCATCGCTCGGCTCGAGCACAAGCGCTGGATGGAGTTCATCAAGGCCCGCATGTGGAGCGCGGTCAGCGTCGGGTCGGCCGCGTCGATGGTGCTGCTCGGCTTCACCGCGGTGTATCGCGAAGGCTTCGAGACGGCGCTGTTCTACCAAGCGCTGCTGTCGTTCGGCTCCGGCCTCCACCTCTACATCGGGCTCGGGATCGTGGCGGGCCTCGGCGCTCTGGCGGTGGTGTCCTACGCGATGTTCCACCTCGGCCGAAAGCTCCCGATCAAGGTGTTCATGAACACCGCTGTGGTGCTCGTGATGGCGACCTCGGTGGCGTTCCTCGGCAACGCCATCCACGCGCTGCAGACCGCCGACGTCGTCGGCTACACCTACCTCGACAACTGGCCCGAGCTCCCGATCTTCCCGGCCCAGGCCACCGGCTACTGGCCCACGGTCGAGACGGTCGGCGCGCAGCTCGGCCTGACGCTCGTCTACGTCGCCGGGGCGCTCTACATGTTCGTCGTGCGGCCCCGCCTGCAGCAGCGCCAGAGCGCACCGCGCCCGGTCGCCCAGCCGTCTTCGCCCGTCGCGGTGTCGTGACCGTCCGCGTCGGCGTGGACGTCGGCGGCACGTTCACCAAGGCGGTGGCCTTCGACCTGGCCGCCGGCGCCGTGGTTGCCCAAGCCGTCCTGCCCACCACCCACGACGCCCCCGAAGGCGTCGCCGCCGGCGTGGTGCAGGCCGTGGCCGACGTCGCCGCCGCCGTCGGTGCCGACCAGATCGAGCTGGTCACCCACTCCACCACCCAGGCCGTCAACGCCCTGCTCGAAGGCGACGTCGGCATCGTGGGCGTGATCGGGCTAGGTCGACGACCGGACCTCCAGAAGGCCCGCAAGCGCACGATGCTCAGCAGCATCGAGCTGTCACCGGGCAAGCGCCTGGCCACCGAGGCCAGCTTCTTCGACGTGACTGATGGGCTGCCGGAAGCCGCCATCAGCGCCGAGCTGGAGCGCCTGCTGGCGATGGGCGCCACCTCGGTGTGCGTGGCCGAGACTTTTGCTCCCGATGACGCCGCCAACGAGACCCGGGTGAGTCAGATGGCGGCCGAGGTGGGCCTGCCGTCATGCGCGTCGACCGAGCTGAGCGGGTTGTACGGCCTCGAGCTCCGCGCCGTCACCGCGGCCATCAACGCCTCGATCCTGCCCATCGCCCTGCGCACCGCCGGCTTCGTCGAGGACGGTGTGCTCGCCGCCGGCGTCGAGGCCCCGCTGATGGTCATGCGAGGCGACGGCGGCGCCACCGACCTCGAGGGTTTCCGGCGGGCACCGGCCCGGACCCTCTACTCGGGCCCAGCGGCCTCGGTGGCCGGTGCACTGCGCTTCGCGAACATCACCGATGGCGTCGTGGTCGAGGTGGGAGGCACGTCCACCAACGTGGCCGCCGTCCGCTTCGGCCGCCCCGCCCTCAGCTACGTGCAGGTGGCCAGCCATGCGACCGCATTGCGGGCAATCGACGTGCGGGTGGTCGGCGTTGCCGGCGGGTCGATGCTGCGGGTGCACAAGCGGCGCACCTACGGCGTGGGGCCGCGCAGCGCGCACATCGCCGGGCTGCCCTACTCGTGCTTCCTGCCCGCGGAGCGGCTGGTCGGGTGCCGGGCCGAGCTGGTGAGCCCCAAGCCAGGCGACCCTGACGACTACGTCGTGCTGGTCCTGGCCGACGGCGGGCGAGCGGCGATCACCACGACGTGCGCGGCCAACGCCATCGGCGTGACCGAACCCGGCGACTACGCCTACGCACCACCGGGCGCCGCGCTGGCCGCCTTCGATGCGGCCGCCGCACTGACCAAGGTCGACGGCACCACCATCGCCCGCCAGATGCTGCAGGCGTGCGGAGAAGCGGTGTGCGAGCTGGTCGCCGTGCTGGCCAAGGCCAACCACATGCATGACCCGTCGATCGTGGCCGTCGGGGGAGGGGCCGGCGGGCTCGGGCGGCACGTCGCGGCGATGTTGGGGCTCGAGTGCACGGTGCCCGACGGCGCCGAGGTCATCTCGTCGCTCGGTGACGCGCTGTCGCTGGTCCGGGCCGAACGGGAGCGCACGGTCGATGCCCTCGACGCCACGATCGTGCGCGAGCTGTTGGCCGAGGTCGAGGCCGAGGCCCTCGCCGCCGGTGCCTCGCCGGCCGGCCTGGACGTGCGCCTCGAGGAGCGCCCTGAGCGCGGCACGGTGCGGGCCATCGCCACCGGGTCCATCGGCTTGATGAGCGGCGCCCTCCCCGGCCGGGGCGAGACCGACCTGGCCGAGGTTCAGGCACTGGCCCCCGAGCTCGGCGGCGGCGAGGTGGTGGCCGCCGGCCGGTTCTGGCTGTTGCAGCGCGGGTCGCGCATCACGGTGCTCGACCGGTTCGCCGAGCCGACCGCCTCGCTCACCGGCGAGCGCTGCGCGGCCGCCGACCTAGCCCCGACGTTCACCCGCCTCATCCGCTACCGCGGGCCAGTGACGTTGCGGCCCTCCATCTGGCTGATCGACGACGGGCAGCTCATCGAGCTGTCCTCGGGTGACGTGGTGGCCTCGGCGACCGCGCTGGCCGACGTCAACCGCGAGCAGACGTTCCTCGTAGGGAGAGCCATCACATGACGCTGTACGTCTCAGCCGCCACCCGTCGTCGGCGGGCCATCCTCGCCGTCGTGCTGGCCGCTCTGCTCGGGCTGGTGGTCGGCGTGCTCGCCACCCGGTGGACGACGCCCTCGATCTCCGAGCGCGTCGCCACGGTGCGCACCGACGTGTCCGATTACGCGACCCGAATCTCCGCGCTCACCATCGAGTACGAGCAGGGGTACGCCGGCGGCGGTCTCGACTCGATCAAGGCCGGCGTGCTCGATCCCCTCGTCACCATCGCGTCCGACGTGCGGTCCGCTGTGGCCGACGCTCCGTGGCTCACCTCGACCGAAGGCGCCAAGGCCGTCGCCGCCGTCGAGACCGTGCGCGTCGCCGCTGAGGCCAAGGTGCCGCCCACCGACTTCGCCAGGGTCACCGACGCCGCCGCGACCGCGCTGCGCGACCTGTTCCACACGGACGCAACCTCCGGCTGACCCCACGCCGGCGCGACCAGCGCACCTGTGCCCGGCCGGCGGGATCGGCGGGATCGGCGGGATCGGCGGGATCGGCGGGTTCTGCCCATTCTGTGCCGCCTGGTTCCCAAAATTGGGGGCGGGTTCAGGGGATGAGCGCGACAGCTCCTGATGTGGGGGTGTCGCGATGGGGGTCATCGGTCGGCCGAAGGTGCTCCGGGTCGCACGCTGGCGACGGCGAAGTAGCGTCCGCTCATGACTGACGCCCCTGCCGCAGCAGGCTCCGACTCCCCCACCGACGCCTACCTCGACGCCGACGACACGTCGGACACGGTCGTGACCACCGAGACCTTCGCCGTCGACATCGATGGCGACGGCACCATCGATGCCATTGGCCAGCGTCGCACGACCTACGTCGACGTCGACGGCGATGGCAGCGTCGATCTCGTCGAGGTGGTCGACACGGTGGCCATCGACCTGGACGGCGACGGCAACGCCGACGTCGTGCAGCAGACGACCACCGTCATGGTCGATGTCGACGGCGACGGCACCATCGATCTCATCGAGCAGACCGAGACGACGGGCATCGACACCACCGGCGACGGCGTGCTCGACGAGGTCGAGATCCGCACCATCACTGCCGATCTCAGCCCCGACGAGCTCGCCGCTCCCGAGGGTGCCGAAGCCGACAACGGCTGCTGATCCGCTCGGGGCCCGGCATCTCGGCCCGCCAGGCGACCTGCGCCTCGGACTGACGGTGGGCCACTCCGGGACCGTCCAGCCGGCCCGCTCGCCAGACCGCAGCCGCGAAGTGGCGAGCCTCAAGGCCCCAACTGCACCCACGCTCGCTACTTCACCCCACCCCACCCCGGCCCGCCGGGCGGGACCGTCCCACGGCCCGCCCAGCCCGAGGGACGGCGCGAAGTGGCGAGCCTCACGGCCCCAACTGCACCCACGCTCGCTACTTCGCCCCACGCCCGCCCCGACCCCGCAACGCCGGCGCGAAGTGGCGAG
>JBBRTJ010000139.1:0-5893 GCA_038244535.1 Acidimicrobiales bacterium
CGGACAGCTACCCGCAGATCCAGGGCGACCTCATGCTCAAGCACCTCGCCGTGCCGGCCGGCGTCATGCTCATCGTCGGGTTGATCGGAGCGGCCGCCGCGCTCGCCGGCGGCGCCACCAACACCGGACTGACGGTGGCGATCGTGTGCTTCCTCCCCGCAGTCTGGGCACCGCTGTCCGGTGCCGTCATCACCACCTTGATGGGCGCGCCCGAGCCGTTCAAGGACGGCCAGCTCCTGCCGCCGGAGGTGGCCGGCATGAAGATCGCGCTGCGGGCCGCATGGCCGCTGATCGTCAGCGTGCTGGGCACGGTGCCGGTGGTCGTGGCGCACCGCACCGACCTCGATGGCAACGAGCCCGCGGCGGCTGCCGCCCAGGCCGCCACCTTCGTGCTCGTGATCGTGGCCTTCACCGGTGCGTGGGTGAAGTACCGCGAACCAGCCAGGTTGTGGTGGCGGAGCTTCCTCGATCAGGGCCAGCAGGCCCAACGTGAACGTCAGCAGTCGAGAGGGACCCGATGACCGGCAAGGACGGCAAGGACGGCAAGGACGGCAAGGACAGCAAGGGCTCCGGGGCCAAGCCCCGCGCCGAGCACCGCAAGCCCACCGCTCGCACCACCAGCGTCGCTCAGTCGGCGCAGCAGCAGAGGGCCATGGCCCTCGAGGCCAAGAGGGCAGCCGCCCCCAGCGCCCCCAAGGACACCGGCTCGCGCGGGGCTCAGCCCGCCGCTACCGAGGTCGCGGCGGTTGCCGCACCCGCTACCGAGGCCCGCAAGAAGCGGGAGCGCAAAGGCCCGCCGCCGGCCCTCGAGGCGATCGGCCTGGCCAAGTCCTATGGCGACGTGCCCGCGCTGGCCGCCATCGACCTCGTCGTCGAACCCGGCGATGCCGTGGTCCTGATCGGCCACAACGGTTCGGGCAAGACGACGTTCCTGCGCATGGCGAGCGGGCTCCTCGATCCGTCCGAGGGAACCGTCGACGTGGCCGGTCACATCGCCGGCTCGCTCGGCGCCCGGGCCGCTTGCAGCTACCTGGCCGACAACCCGACCTTCTACGACGACCTCTCGGTGTGGGAGCACCTCGAGTACGTCGCCCGCCTGCACGGCCGAACCGATTGGGAGCAGGACGCCGCCGACCTGCTCGGCATGCTCGGGCTCTACCACCGAGCCGACGACCTACCCGTCACGTTCAGTCGCGGCCTGCGCCAGAAGACGGCGATCGCGCTCGGGCTCATCCGCCCCTTCGACGTGCTGCTCGTCGACGAGCCCTTCGTCGGACTGGACGCCTCGGGAAAGGCTGCGTTGCTCGAGCTGTTCGACGAGTACCGGGCCAAGGGCACCACACTCGTCGTGGCCACCCACGAGCTCGAGTTCGTGCACCGCGTGAGCAGGTGCGTCGCTCTCCGCGACGGTTCCCTCGTCTACGACGGGCCCGCCGAGGGCATCGACGTCCTCGAGCTCGTCTCCTGAGGCCGCGCTCCGCGCCGATCCCGGCACCAGTGCAGCGGTAGGGTTCTCGGCCATGTGGGAACACTCCTGGTGCAAGGCCGCCTCGTGGGACATGGACGGGTTCGTCGCGACGCTGAACGAACGAGCAGGTGAAGGCTGGGACGTCGTCTCAGTGATCCATGGCGCACCGAGCGGCGGCGACGTCACGGCCATCCTGCGCCGAGCCGCATCTGCCGCACAGCTGGCCGCCACCAACGCTGCTCCCGCGGTCACCGCGACGACCACGACGAGCGAGATCGCCGAGGTCACACCTGACGAGGAGCCCGCCGGCTGGGCTGCCGCTCCCGAGACAGCCGTCGCCGCCGCGGCCGGCGCCGCCGCGGCGACCGCCGAGCCGGCCCCCATCGGCGCCGTCGACTTCGAGCCGATCACCACCGATCACCCCGCCGCCGCTGCGGCCGCGACGTCCACCACGCCCGCGGGCTGGTACCCCGATCCGTCCGGCCGTTTCGAGATGCGCTACTGGGACGGCGGGCAGTGGAGCGAGCACGTTGCCCGCGGCGGCCAGCAGTTCACGGACCCGCCCGTCGCCTGATCGCCGACCAGGGCGCGCCGCCGGCCCGCGCCTGGCACCGCGCCACTGGGGCGACCCTCGTCGCGCCACCCCTCATGGACATCACCTCGATCGGCCACGCCGGCTTCTTGATCCGCACCAAGCACGGCACCGTGTTGTGCGACCCCTGGTTCATCCCGGCGTTCTTCGGTTCGTGGTTCCCGTTCCCGCGAAACGACCATCTCCCCGCCGACGTGATGGCTGGCGTCGAGCAGCCTGACGTCCTCTACGTCTCACACCTTCACGGCGACCACTACGACGAGGCCTTCCTTCGCGAGCACGTCAGCCGCGACGCCACGGTGGTCCTGCCCGCCTTCCCGACCGATGAGCTCGAACGGCAGCTGCGCCAGCTCGGCTTCACACACTTCGTCCAGACCGAGCCGGGTGTGCCGGTGGCGATCGGGGGGCTGACGCTCACGATCCACGTCGAGACCTCGCTGACCGACGGGCCCGGTGGCGACTCGGCCCTGGTCGTCGACGACGGCGAGGTCCGCCTGCTCGACCAGAACGACTGCCGCCTCAACGACTTCGACGCGGTGCTGGCCGATGGTCCGATCGACGTGCACTGCCTGCAGTACTCCGGGGCGATCTGGTACCCGATGGTCTACGACCTGCCCGACCACGAGCGGCGACGTCTCGCTGCGGCCAAGGTCGAGGCGCAGTTCGCCCGGGCCGAGCGCTGCGTCAGCGCCGTCGGCGCCCGGGTCGTGATCCCGTCGGCGGGCCCCCCGTGCTTCCTCGATCCTGAACTGGCCCACCTCAACGTCGTCACCGGTGACGAGGTCTCGATCTTCCGCGATGCCCCCGAGTTCGTCGCCCGCCTGGCCGGCCACGGGATCGGCAGCGGGGTGCTGCTGCCGAGCGGCTCGACCGCCCGCGTCTCGGGCCCCACCGTCGGCGCCGACGGCCCGCCCCGCGACGACCGGGCGCCCATGACCGTCACCCACCCCGACGGTGAAGCCGCGGCCATGCGGCCCTACGCCCACAAGGGTGCCTACCTGGCCGAGTACGCGGCCGACTGGGAGCGCTGGCTCGCCGAGCAGGAAGCCGCCTGGCACGCCCCCCGGTCCGATCTCCTCGACCAGTTGCGGGCCCGCTGGGAGCCGCTGCTGGCGTCAGCCCCGGCGCTGCGGGCCGCCATCGGGGGCGGCGTGCTGCTGCGCCTACGGGGGGCGGCCGTCCCCGAGGTGCTGCTCGATGCGCCGGCGGGCACCGTGCGCCCCTGGCGGGGCGAGCCGTTCGACTTCTCGTTCGACATCGATGCTCGCCTGGTGCAGACGGTGCTCGATCGCGAGGCAGTCGACTGGTCCAATGCGCTGTTCCTGTCGTGCCGCTTCCAAGCGTGGCGCGCCGGCGGTTTCAACGAGCACCTCTACAACTTCTTCAAGTCCCTCTCGCCCGAGCGCATGGCGCGGGCCGAGGCACAGGCCGTCGCCGATGCCGCACCCCCGACCGACACCGAGGAGGTCGAGGTCGACGGCTGGATCGTCGAGCGCTGGTGCCCCCACCGCCAAGCCGACCTGAGCCGCTTCGGTCACGCGACCGACGACACGTTCACGTGCAGCCAGCACGGCTGGGAGTTCGACCTGCCCGGCGGCCGCTGCCGCAACGCGCCGAGCAAGCACCTGCGCGTCCGGCGGGCCGGCGCCGATGCTGCCGCTGCCGGGGGTGAGGACCACGCCACTGCGGATCACCGTCACGATGACCCGGCGGCGACGTCTCTCCCAACAAGCCCATGAAGACGCCCGCCTGCCCCCACGACCGACGCCGAGCCTGCACCACCTGCCGAGCGGTCGCGCTCGCCGCCGGCTGGACCGTCGGGCCGGGACTGGGCGACGAGGCCGCTGACGTGGTCGAGGCACTCGTTGAGCGACCGACCGACGTCGCCACCTCGCTCCATCGCTTCGGTGAGACGGCTGGCCGAGCGGGCTGGCCTGCTGCGACGGTGACCGATTGGGTCGACGCCCTGGCCCGCCAGGCCGAGGTTGCCCGCGTCGATCCCAAGCCGCTGCAGGCCTTCACGGCGGGCGTCGAGCTCGGCCGAGGCTGGGCCGAGGGCTCGACCCGCGGTGGCGGCTCGCTTCGCCCTGCGGTCGATCCGACGACCGGTCTCGCCGATGCCGAGGTCCTCATCCAGGCCCTCGACACGTTCCACGACCGCTGCCGGGCCAGCGGGGTCGACGCCTGCGGCGCCGCGACCATCGTCGTGGTCGATGCCGACCTGCACGACGATGAGGTCCCCGCAGCCCATGACGGCCGCCCGATCCCCCCTGGTGTCAGGTCGGCCGCCGCGCTGGTTCGGGCCGGTCACCTCGCCCTGCTCGGCTCGGTCACGAAGGCTGCCGTGCCCCACGGTGAGCTGGTCTGCGCGCTGGCGCCCGGGCGGGTGGCGGTGCTCAGCACGAGGCCAGACGACGGCACGATCGCCCTGCGGGTCGAGGCCTTCTTGCGGCGCGCTCCGGGCTTGGCCAACCTGGCGGCAGTGGTCTGGACCGAGCCCATCCCGGCTCACGCCCACGTGCGCCGCTTCGTCGAGGACCTGGTCTCCTGACCCCTGCGATGCCTCCGGCCCACCGGGTACCGTTCGCCGCATCGCCTCCCCAGACACCGCTGACGAACTGAGGCCGACACCGGCGGGGCTCGTCGACCTCGACCGCTACCCGGTCGAGCCACTGCCCGCGGGGCACCCGCGGGCCCCCCACCGGGCCGAGGTCGTCGCCTCGGCGCGGGCAGGACTGAGCGCTCAGGGCGTGGCCGTGCTCCCGGGCTTCGTAGCGGCCGCCGCGCTCACGGCGCTGGTCGATGACGCCCGGTCGTTGGTGCCGCTCGCCCACCACTCGGTCTCGAAGGGCACTGCGTACCTCGCCGCCCCCGTCGACGACGTGCCCGAGGGCCACCCCCGCCGCGCCATCGTCGACTCGTCGCTCGGTGCCGTGGCCTACGACCTGTTCCCGGCATCGTCGCCCATCCGGGCGCTGTACGAGTGGGGTCCGCTCATGGCCTTCGTGGCCGAGCTCCTCGACGAGCCGGTCCTGCACCACTACGCCGACCCGTTCGGGGCGCTGAACCTCGCCGTGATGCACGATGGTGACGTCCTCGGCTGGCACTTCGACCAGACCGACTTCGTCGTGTCGATCGCCCTTCAGCAGAGCGAAGCCGGCGGCGACTTCGAGGCTGTGCCGCGCCTGCGCTCGGCCGACGACGAGCGCTACGACACCGTTGCCGCCGTGCTGGCCGGTGACGTGTCGATGCCCGTCACCACCATGGCCATGGATCCCGGCACGCTCATGGTGTTCCAGGGCCGCCGATCGCTGCATCGCGTCAGCCCCGTCTCAGGCCCGACCCCTCGCCTCGTCGCGCTCCTCGCCTACGACACCAAGCCGGGCACGGACAGCACCGACCGCCTCAAGCTGTCGCGGTACGGGCGCCGGCCATGACCGTCGCTGGTGATCGGTGGGCACCCGTCGTCCAGGTGGGCGAGGGCTTCGCCGGCGTGGCGCCGGACACCGCTCACATCAACACCGTCCTCGGCCCCGCCGATGGTCCGATCGGTGGGGCCTGGGCCAACGCGCTGGCGACGCCGTCGGCGGGCCACACCCCGTTCATGGTGGTGCTCCGCCCGGGCCTGGCCGTCGTACCCCCGACGCTGTTCGTGAACAAGGCCGCCATCGCCTCAGAGACCCACGCCGACCTGACGTGGGGACCGGCGCAGGCCGGCGTGGCCGCCGGCGTCCAGGCGGCGTTGCGCGACGGTGTGATCCCGCTCGATCTGGCGTCAACCTCGGTGCTGATCGTGGCTGTGTGGGTGTCCCCCGGCGCCGCCGACGCCGACG
>JBBRTJ010000140.1:0-5851 GCA_038244535.1 Acidimicrobiales bacterium
TGGCCTGCACCACCTTGCGGTGCGGTTCCAGCGACGAACGAGCCAACCGTTCCAGCACCACCCGATCAGCAGCACCCATCTCCATCACCTGAACCATGCCAAATCATACGCGACGCCACTAATTCAACGACGGACCACTAGAGCGCACCAACCGCACTTCCGGCCCGGTGCGCGCCGTCGACCTGAACACGACGCCACGGCGTGTCGCGATGCGCCACCCCCACCGACCATAGCTTTCGAGGCGTCTGCTGAATATCCGTGTGACACCGGCGTTGCTTGCCGCGATCTCTGCAGGTCGCAGGGGCCGAAATCGGCCCTGCCTGCTCACAACGCTCGCCCCGTCGGCAATCGACCGCGCTCAGGATCGGCACTTCCGATCGGGTGGCTGGCGTAAGTGACCCACGCCATGATCTCGCGGCAGAAGACTCCCGTCCGCGCCCCACTTCCGGCGAAGGGTGGTGGCGATGATCGCCAGCACTTGCCTCATAACGCGCAGCGGATAGGGAGAAACTCGTAGCCACAATGTGCCGGTATGCCGCGATCACGTTGATGCCCGCCATTCACTCTCAGCGTCCAAGTAGCCATCCGCGGGCAGGTCCAGTTGGCCACCAGTGGCAAATTCACCTGTCCGCCGACATTCGTGAGCGGTACGCGCTCGCAAGCGGTGTCATCGGCTCCAATCCGTACGCCTGGCCGACGGGTTGGGTGCGAACATGCTCCCGTGGTGGAACGTGGAGGCTGGTTCGTTGGGGACAGCAGCTCGACTCTGCGCTACCACCGCGCTGGCCGAGCCTCGGAGGTCTGGTGGCTCGTGCGCCGATCAGGCGGATTTCGCATGGTGCACCTCAACGCCGTCGGCTGGAGCGCTTTGCTCATATCCTCTGCAGTGCTCGGAGCGCTGATCGCTCGTCTGCTCGACTGGTCGGTGATCTGGGGCCTGGCGATCGGTGCGATCGCAGCTTGGTGTATCGGGCTCGTCGTCGACCACGCGCGTTGGCGTGCCAGTTCCATCACCTACAACTGCCCAGACCTGTCGCGTTCGGTCCTGGATCGCCTTGTCGATGACCTTCGCGGTGTCGGGGTCGACCTCGCGATCGAACTCAAGGAGATCGAGTCCCGGAGCGACTCCCCGGTGTGGCAGATCCGCACTCGAATGCGCCATCGGCGCCTTCTCGATCGTCGACTCGCGGAGCTCACTGCTCGCCCGCCTTCTGCGGGCTGAGAATCGCCCCAGGATGCGTCAGTCGCGTGTTCAGCAACACGTCGCGAGTACGCAGAAAGTACGCAGCTTCTGCGGACTCGGTCCTACTCGGCGGACAGCAACAGACGCGAAAGACCAGGTCAAAGCGTTTTCAACGCGACTGCCGAGGCCGCGAAACCCCTGCTAGACGTTGAAACGGATCTCCAGGACGTCGCCGTCGAAGACTTCGTAGTCCTTGCCTTCGACTCGGAGCTTGCCGACGTCTTTGGCCTTGTTCCACGAGCCGATGTCGAGGAGCTCGTCCCAGTGGATGACCTCGGCGCGGATGAAGCCTCGCTGCAGGTCGGAGTGGATCACGCCGGCACATTCGGGCGCCTTGGCGCCGGCCCGGAACGTCCAGGCGCGGCTCTCCTTCTCGCCCGTGGTCAGGAACGTGCGCAGCCCGAGCAAGTGGTACGCCGCTCGCACCATCCGGAACAGCGCTCCCTCGCCCAGGCCGAGCGCTTCGAGCATCTCGGCTCGCTCCGCCTCGTCGACCTGTACGGCTTCGGCTTCGAGCTGCACGCACATGCCGATCACCTCGGCGACGTTGCCGAGCTCGGCCCGTACCGGGGCGACCTTGGCCTCGATGTCGTCGAGCTCGTCCTCGCCGACGTTGACGACGGCCAGCACCGACTTGTTGGTCAGCAAGAAGTAGGGGCGCAGCAGTGACCGGTCGTCAGCCGACAAGGACGATCGGTAGAGCGGCACGCCATCAGAAAGGGACTTGTAGGCCTTCTCGAGTGCAGCGACCTCGTCGGCCAGTGAGCGGTCGGCTCGAGCGGCCTTCTGGCGTTTGGTGATCTGGTGCTCGACGGTCTCGAGGTCGGCCAGGGCCAGTTCGGTCTCGACGATGCGCAGGTGCTCAAGCGGATCGTCGGGCCCGTCAACGTCGTCGTCGGCAAAGGCGCGCAGCACGAACACGATGGCATCGACCTCGCGGATGCCACCGAGGAACTTGTTGCCGAGCCCCTCGCCCTTCGACGCTCCCTCGACCAGACCGCCGATGTCGACCACCTGCACGGTGGCGTTCACCACGTTCTTGCTCTTCGACATGGCGGCCAGACGATCGAGGCGCACGTCGGGCACCTTCGACACGCCGACGTTGGGTTCCATGGTGGCGAACGCGTAGGGCGCGGCCAGCGCGCCACCACCGGTGAGGGCGTTGAAGAGTGAGGACTTCCCAGCGTTGGGGAGCCCGACGAGACCGAAGCGTTCCATGAGGGAGGCGAGGCTAGGCGGTGGGGGCCTCCATCCCGAGAGCGGCCATCACCTCGGCGATCATCTGCGAGCGGGGCGGCATCCCCGGGACGTCCTCAGGCTCGATCGGATCTTCGTGCGCAGCGATGGTGGCCCACCGGTCGATCGCAAGGTCGAGGAACTCCTGCTGCGGGATGACCCAGAACCGGTTGGCGACCACCGCATCGTGCACCTGGTCGGCGACGTAGGCGGGCGTCGCCCCTTCGTCGATGGCCCGGCGGTAGTGCGCTTCGAGGGGCTTGGCCATCGGGTTGTCCTCGGGCCGCTCGCCAAGGTGGGGGGGCCAGTTGCGGTCGGCGTCAAGGATCTGGGTGCGCACCCACCCGGGGCACAGCACGCTGACGCCGACGGGAAGGCCGGCCATCCGCATGGTGTGGAAGAGGTCCTCGGTCATGGCCACCACGGCGTGCTTGCTGGCGTCGTAGTTAGGGCCGAACCCTGGGAACAGCCCTGCGATCGACGCGGTGTTCACGATGTGGCCGCCGCCGATGAGGTGAGGCAGGAACAGCCGGCAGCCATGCACGACACCCCAGAAGTTCACGCCCATCACCCACTCCCACGACGAGAGCGGGCCGAACCATGGATCGCTGCGGGCCGCCACACCGGCGTTGTTGCACACGATGTGAACGGCGCCGAAGCGGGCCAGCGTCGATTCGACGAGCCCCTGCACCTCGGCTTCCTTGCTCACATCGCAGCGCACCGGATGGACCTCGACACCGTGAGCGCCCACCGAGGTGACGGCTGCGGTCAGCGCGTCCTCCTGCACGTCGGCCAGCACGATGTTGAGACCGGCACGAGCGAACCGGTCGGCCAGTGCCAACCCGATCCCACTGCCGGCGCCGGTCACCACGGCGACCTGACCCTTCACGAGCTCCATGTGTGATCCCCTTCACCGTCGAGCGTCACGGCACGGTAGACGAACCGTTCGCGCCACCGCCGAGCTCGGCCAGCGCGTCGCCGCTCAAGCGGTGCACCGTCCAGTCGTCCAGCACGGTGGCCCCGAGCGAGCGGTAGAAGCCGAGCGCCGGCTCGTTCCAATCGAGCACGTTCCACTCGACCCGTCCGTAGCCACGCGCCACCGCGAGCGCGGCAAGTGTTCGCAGCAGCGCGAGGCCGTGCCCCGCGCCACGGGCCTCGGGACGCACGAAGAGGTCCTCGAGCCAGATGCCGTGGCGGCCGACCCAGGTCGAGAACGTCACGAACCACAGCGCGAAGCCGACGACGGCACCGTCGTCGTCGACGGCCAGGTGAGCGAACGCCGCGGGCGCCTGCGCGAACAGCGCGGCGGCGAGGCCATCGACGGTCGCCTCGACGGCGTCGGGATCGCGTTCGTAGGTGGCCAACGCTTGGATGAGCTCGAGGATTACGGGGACGTCGGAAGGCACAGCGGTGCGGATCACCGTCGTAGCCTGGCCTGCGTGCCGCTGGCCCCGATGACTTCGCCGGTCGATCCCGTCGCCGCCCTCGAACGGATCGTCCACCTGCTCGACCGTGCCGGTGAGCCTGGCTACCGCGTCAAGGCCTTCGGCGCGGCGGCCGACGTGATCCGGGCCCTGCCTCCCGACGAGCTGGCGCGGCGCGCCGGCAACGGCACGCTCGTCGAGCTGCAGGGGATCGGTCCAGCCTCGGCCACCGTCGTCGCCGAGGCGCTCGCCGGCAAGGTGCCGGCCTACCTGGCCAAGCTCCAAGACGCCGCTCGCATCAACGACACCGAGGCGCCCGCATCGCCGGAGGCCGTGGCGCTTCGCCAGTTGCTGCGCGGCGACTGCCACAGCCACAGCGTGTGGTCAGACGGCGGCGCCACCATCGAGGCGATGGCCACCACGGCCCGTGACCTGGGCCACGACTACCTCGTGCTGACCGACCACTCGGCCCGCCTGACCATCGCCCACGGGCTTGACCGCAAGCGCCTGGAGCGCCAACTGATCGAGGTGGCCGCCATCGGCGAGCGGCTGGCCCCGTTCCGGTTGCTGACCGGCATGGAGGTCGACATCTTGGAAGACGGCCGCCTCGACCTGGACGACGACCTGCTGGCGCAGCTCGACGTGGTGGTGGCCAGCGTCCACTCGAAGCTGAAGATGGAGTCGAAGGCCATGACCGAGCGGATGGTGCTCGCCGCGGCCTCACCGCACGTCGACATCCTCGGGCACTGCACGGGCCGGCTGCTCGGCAAGCGGCCGCCGTCGACGTTCGACCCCGATTACGTGTTCGCAGCCTGCGCGCAGCTCGCCACCGCCGTCGAGATCAACAGCCGGCCTGAGCGCATGGACCCGCCCGAGGATCTGCTCGACCTTGCGCTCTCCTATGGGTGCCTGTTCGCCATCGACTCCGACGCCCACGCCACCGGTCAGCTCGAGTGGCAGATCAACGGCTGTGAGAAGGCGGTGGCCGCCGGCGTCCCAGCCGAGCGGATCGTCAACACCTGGCCTCTCGACGCGCTGCTGGCCTGGACGCGCGACAAGCTGACCGCGACCGACGACAAGACGTCGGTCCCGCCCACCTGACGACCGCTTTCTCGCGAGCCGCCGAGCCGCCGCCGCTCGCACCATCTCCCGGCTTTGGAGCCCCGCCATCCTCTGACCGCCGTCGGCCGTCGGTCTCCCAGCTTCTGGGGCGGGAACCGGGCAGATCTGGCCTCATCCAGCCCCGGTTCGGCCCGTCAGACGAGGGTGTCGACGAGCAGCCTCACTGCGGCTTCGGCGAAGGCGACCATGTTGGCCTCGCGGTCGTCGAGACCGGTGAGGACGTGGCTGGTCACGGCCCGTGGTCCCGCCACCGCCACCCAGGCGTGGCCCGACGGGTCGCCGTAGCGGTTGGGCGGGCCGGCGGCCCCGGCCTCCGCGAGCCCCCACGTCGAGCCGACCCGAACAGCGACGGCCTCGGCCAGGTACCTGGCGAAGCCCTCGGTGGCGCCCCTGAGGTCCGGTGGGGTCTCGATGGCTCCGGCGAGGAACGCCCGGTGCGCCACCGCCGTGTAGATCACGGTGCCGCCGAGGTAGTACGCCGACGCACCGGGCACGGCCAGCAACGCGGCCGACACGAGCCCGCCGGCCGATCCCTCGGCCACCGCCACGGTCTCGCCCCGCTCCTTCAACAGGGCGCCGGCCCGGGCTCCGAGGTCGCTCAGCGTGGGGGAGATCATCGGCTCAAGCATGGTCGACGCCCAGCCCCCAGCGCGCCAGGTGAGCTTGTGTGGCTGAGGAGGTCCTGGGGTGCATTGGCCGCACAAGTTGGGCGAGGGGGAGCGGAGACCGCCTGGTTGCCCTTGCTGCGGAGGGCGTAGAGTCACCTTCCTATGTCAAAGAAGACGAAGAAGAAGAAGGCGCGCATGCGTCGCTCGAAGGCCAACCA
>JBBRTJ010000141.1:0-5828 GCA_038244535.1 Acidimicrobiales bacterium
AGCATCTTCATCGGCGACGACGAGCTCGGAGAGTGCTGGATCATGGATGTGTTCGCCCCTCCCCGTCGCGACGTCGATCGGCCCGGCGAGGTGGCTCGGGCCTCAGCGGCGCTGCTGGCTGCGCCCAACGAGGCCGGCGGCAACGGGTCGGGTGCCCTATGAGCCGATCGTGGCGCCTGGCTGTCGACATCGGCGGCACCTTCACCGACGCGGTCCTCCTCGACACCGAAAGCGGCGAGGTCGTGGTCGAAAAGGCCCTCACCACCCCGAGCGCACCGCTGACCGGCGTACGGGCGGCGGTCACCTCGCTCCTGGCGAAGGCCGGAGTCGCCCCGGCCGAGATCACCGCCCCGATCGTTCACGCCACCACCTTGGTGACCAACGCCCTCATCGAGGGCAAGACGGCGCGAGCCGCCGTGGTCACCACGGCCGGGTTCGGCGACACCATGGAGATCCGCGACGAGCACCGTTACGACATGTACGACCTCCAGCTCGAGTTCCCACCGCCGCCGGTGCCCCGGTCGCTGGTGTTCGAGCTCAACGAGCGCACGACGGCCACGGGCGAGGTGCTCTTCGCCCCCGACCCGGCCGACCTCGATCGCCTCGCGGGGCAGCTCCACGCCGCCGGCGTCGAGGCCGTCGGCATCTGTCTGCTGCACAGCTACGCCAACGACGCCAACGAGCAGATCGTGGCCAAGCACCTCAGCGCGGCCCTCGGCATCCCGGTGTGCATGTCGAGCGAGGTGTCCCCGCAGATCCGCGAGTACCCCCGGATGGTCACCACCGCGTGCAACGCCACGACCATGCCGGTGCTCGGTCCCTACCTCGCCGAGCTGCAGGCCTGGTTGGCCGCCGAGGGCTTCGGCGGCTCAGTGCTCATGATGCTGTCCAACGGCGGGGTGGTGGCCGCCGACGATGCTGCCCGCCTGCCCATTCGCCTGGTCGAGAGCGGCCCGGCGGCGGGCGCGCTGGCCGGCGCCTGGTACGCCCGCCGGCTCGGCGAGGAGCGCCTCTTGTGCTTCGACATGGGCGGCACCACGGCCAAGAGCTGCCTCATCGAGCACGCCGAGCCCGAGCTGTCGAACCAGTTTGAGGTCGCTCGCGTGTACCGCTTCAAGAAGGGCAGTGGCTACCCCGTGTCGGTCCCGTCGGTCGACCTCGTCGAGATCGGGGCCGGTGGTGGATCACTGGCCCGTGTCGACGACCTCGGCCTGCTCAAGGTCGGCCCGCAGTCGGCCGGCGCCGAACCAGGCCCGGCGTCCTACGGCCGGGGCGGCACCGAGCCGGCCGTGACCGACGCCGACCTGCTGCTGGGCAACCTCGACGCCGGCTACTTCCTCGGCGGTGAGATGGCGCTGTCCGTCGAAGCGGCGCAGGACGCGATGGCCAAGATCGCCGCCACCCTCGGCGTCGACATCGCCAGCTCCGCTGCCGGCGTCAAAGAGCTCGTCGACGCTTCGATGGCGGCGGCCTCGCGCATGCACGCCGTCGAGCGTGGCGTCGACGTGCGTGGCGTGCCGCTCATCGCCTTCGGTGGTGCCGGCCCGGTCCACGCGTGTGGGGTGGCCGAGCTGCTCGAGTCGCCCCGCGTCGTGTTCCCCGTCAACGCCAGCGTGCTGTCGGCGTTCGGCACGCTCGTCAGTCCGGTGCGCATCGACCTGGCTCGCAGCCGGGTGCGGGTGCTCGACCAGTTCGACCCGACCGAGCGCGAGGAGCTGCTCGACGACCTGCGGGCCCGAGGCCGAGCGGTGCTCGTGGCCGCCGGTGTCGACCCGTCGGCCATCGTGTTCCGCTACGGACTCGACGCCCGCTACCTCGGGCAGGGCAACGAGCTCACGCTCTGGCTGGGCGAGGGCGACGCCTTTCCGGCCGATGCCGCGACGGTGCTCGAAGCTTTCGACGTCGAGTACAAGCGGGTGTATGGACTGTCGATCCCCGGTCTCGCCGTCGAAGCCGTCACCTGGCGGCTCTCGGCCGTCGCGCCGCCCGCCGACGTACCCGTGGCCGAGCTGCCCTTGGCCACTGGCGACCCAGTGCCCCACCGAACCAAGCCGGTTCGCTTCGACCGCGGTCGGGCTCCCGTCGACACGCCCGTCTACCGGCGCCCCACCTTGGCGGCCGGGCACGTTCTCGTCGGCCCCGCCATCATCGAAGAGCGCGAGACCACGGCGGTGCTCCGGCCGGGTTGGACCGCCGAGGTTCTGGCTGATGGGACGATCATCGCCACGAGAACAGTTGCATCTGCAACTACAACGGAGGTAGCCCGATGACCCTCCTCGACGAACGTCCTGCGGGCCGTCGTAGCTTCGATGCCATCGAGCTCGAGGTGCTGTGGGGTGCGCTCATCAGCACGGTCAACGAGCAAGCCCGAGCGCTGCAGCGGGCCGCCTTCAGCCCCGTGGTGCGCGAGGCCGGCGACCTGGCCAACGCCGTGTTCGACCAGCGGGGTCGCATGGTGGCCCAAGCCATCACCGGCACCCCGGGTCACATCAACTCCCTTGCCGTCGCCGCTCGCAAGATCCTCGACGAGCACCCGCCCGAGTCGCTCGTACCCGGTGACGTCATCATCACCAACGACCCGTACAAGACTGCCGGCCAGCTCCTCGACGTCACCGTGCTGGTGCCGGTGTTCCGGGCGGTTCCGGGCGAGAGCCGCCAGCAGCTCATCGCCTTCTTCGGCTCGACGATCCACCACACCGACGTCGGCGGCTACGGCATAGGCGCCGGCGCCCGCGACGTGTTCGAAGAAGGCATCTGGATCCCCATCTGCAAGCTGTTCAAGGCGGGCGAGCGCAACGACGACGTCTGGCGTTTCATCCTGTCCAACGTGCGCCAGCCCGACCACATGGCCGGCGACCTCCACGCCCAGCGCAACTCGGCCGAGGTCGGGGCCCAGCGGCTGCAGCTCCTGCTTGACACCCACGACCTCGACGACATCGAGGACCTGGCCGACGAGATCATCGAGCGCTCCGAAGCGGCGACCCGCCGCTCGATCCGGGCCCTGCCGGCCGGCACCGTGCGGGCGACGTCGATCGTCGACCTCGCCGACGGCTCCGAGATCACCATCGCGGTGGCGCTGACCGTCGACCCCGTGGCCGGCGAGATCCTCGTCGACTACGAGGGTTCGTCGGGGGCCTCGCCGTTCGGCATCAACGTGGTCAAGAACTACACGCACGCCTACACCACGTTCACCGTTCGCTCGGTGCTGAACCCTGACGTGCCCAACAACGCCGGATCGCTCGCGCCCATCCGGGTCGAGGCGCCGGTGGGCTCGATCGTCAACGCGGTCTCGCCCGCGCCGTGCACCGCCCGTCACGTCGTGGGCATGTTCTTGCCGATGCCGATCATGCAGGCGCTGGCCCAGATCGTCCCCGATGCCGTCATGGCCGAGGGCTCGGCTGCGGTGTGGACCTGCCAGGTGAACGGCAAGCACGACGACGGCCGCCCCTTCATCACGGCCATGTTCACCTACGCCGGCGGTGTCGGGGCTCGCTCCTCCAAGCCCGGCCTGTCGGCCACGTCCTACCCCACGGGAGTCGCCGCGGTGCCCGTCGAGGTGGTCGAGGCATCGGCCCCCATTCGCTTCCTGCGCAAGGAGCTGCGGAGCGGGTCGGGTGGCACGGGCGCACAGCGCGGCGGTGACGGACAGGTCGTCGAGTTCACCGTCGACACCACTGCCCCGTGGGTGCTCAACGCAGTCGCCTCCCGCCTCGCCCGAGGACCGGCTGGTCTGTTCGGTGGGGGCGCCGGTGCCACCGGTTCGTTCACCGTCAACGGCGAGCCCGTCCGCACCCAGGCCCGCGTCACCCTGCAGCCCGGTGACGTCGTTCGCCTCGACCTCCCCGGTGGCGGCGGGTTCGGCCCGGTCCCCCCGGGTCCGTGACCGGAGCGCACCGATGAGCGGAGCGACCTCCGTGGTGCCCACCTTGGCCGGCCGCTGGCGGTCGGCCGTCGCTGCGGTGCCGGACCGCCCCTTCCTGGTGTGGGAGGGGCCAGACGAGGCGGTCGCGTCGTGGACCTACGCGCAGTTCGATGACCTGGTGAGCCGGGTGGCGGCCCGCCTCGATCGTGACGGGGTCGGTCCGGGGTCAGCGGTGCACCTGCTGCTGGCCAACTCGCCGGCCTTCGTCGCCACCTGGCTGGCCACCGTTCGTCTCGGGGCCTGGGTGGTGCCCGCCGACCCCAGCAGCCGCGCTCACGAACTGGCCGACCACCTCAGCCGGACTCGCCCGGTGGTGGCGGTGGCCGGCTCCGAACGGGTGGACGCGCTGGGGCAGGGTCGGGCCGATGCCGGCTCGTCGGTCACCATCGTCGGCGTCGGTGAGGACGACACTGAGCTGGGGGCCCTGACTTCGGGCGCGCCGCGGCTGGCGGTCGATCACCCGATGCCCGGTTCGCTCGACCGCGCCGCGTGCATGTTCACCTCGGGCACCACCTCGCGTCCGAAGGGTGTCGAGATCACCCAGGCCGCATATGCCTTTGCCGGCGATGTGATGGCGGCGGCCGCGGCCCTTACGCCCGTCGACCGCTACCTCGTGGTGCTGCCGATGTTCCACGCCAACGCGCAGTACTACTCGTTTGCAGCGGCCATCAGCAGTGGCTCGGCGGTGGCGCTCATGCCGGCGTTCTCGGCCTCGCGCTTCCTCGCGCAGGCCGCTCGCCATCGGGCGTCGTGTGCATCGCTGTTCGCCGCGCCCATGCGCATGATCCTGGCCAAGCAGCCCTCGCCCGAGCCGACCATCGCGCTGCGCCACTGCTGGTTCGCCCAGAACGTGAGCGACGACCAGCACGCCGAGCTGAGCCGGCTCCTGGGCTGCACGCCGCGCCAGCTCTACGGCATGACCGAGACCCTCGCGGCGGTCCTGACCGACTCTGCGCTCGGCCCCGTCCCGTCCACCATGGGTTACCCGACGCTCGGTTGCGAGCTGGCCGTGCACGATGACGACGGGCAGCCGGTGGCGGTCGGCGAGGTGGGCGAGATCGTGGTCGGCGGCGGGCGGGGCGTGTCGCTGCTGGCCGGCTACCTCGACGATCCCGAGACCACCGAGCGCTCGTTTCGCGGCCGCTGGTTCCGCACCGGCGACCGTGCCGTCGTCCGTCCGAGCGATGGTCGCTGGCGCTTCATCGGGCGCGGCGGCGAGGTGTTGAAGGTCGCAGGCGAGAACGTGAGCACGGTCGAGATCGAAGCCGTCCTGTCTGCCCATCCCGACGTGCTCGAGGCCGCGGTGATCGGCGCTCCGGATCCGATGCGCGACGAGGTGCCGGTGGCGTTCATCGTTGCGGGGCCGGGCGTCACCCATCTCGACCTCGAAGCGGTGGCGGCGTGGGCGGCCGAGCGTCTCGCCAAGTCGAAGCGACCGGCCCGCTACGAGGTCGTCGACGAGCTGCCCCGCACCAGCGTCGGCAAGATCCGCAAGTTCCAGCTTCGCGACCGCCTGTAGCTCAGCCCGGTCCCGCTCTGCGACCGCCTGTAGCCCCTCCCGGCCCCGCCCAGCCCGCCCGCTTCCCGTCGTCTGGGCCGTCGTTCCGTGGGGAACGGGGGCTGGAACCGGCCACATCTGGCTGCTCGCAGCCCCAGATCCGCCGATCGCCGATCTGCTCGCGCCGGCGTGGGGAACGGGGGCTGGAACCGGCCACATCTGGCCGCTCGCAGCCCCGGATCCGCTAGCGCCCGAGGGGGGAACGGGGGGTCGGAACGGGGAGAGCGGCGGGCTCAGGAAGGGTGGGTTCAGAGGCGGGGCGGGCTTGGGCCAGGCCGGGCTCAGGCGGGCTGGGTCGAAGTGGCGGCTGGTGGTGACGGGGGTGGGCCGAGGAGGTCCCAGCGGTTG
>JBBRTJ010000142.1:0-5753 GCA_038244535.1 Acidimicrobiales bacterium
CGCTTGCGGGGCGGGGCCGGGTCGGGTCGGCGCCGCTTGCGGGGCGGGGCCGGGTGGGGTCGGCGCCGCTTGCGGGGCGGGGCCGGGTCGGGTCGGCGCCGCTTGCGGGGCGGCGCCGCTTGCGGGGCGGGGCCGGGTCGGGTCGGCGCCGCCGGCGGGGCGGGGCCCTAGGGCACGGGCTGTCGTACGCTCGATTCCTGATGGACGTCTCGGTGCTCTTGGCGGATTGGGCTGACGCCATCAACGGCAAGCTCTACATCCAGGGCGGCGGATGGAGCCAGACGATGGAAGGCCCCGTCAGGATGGCGGTGGCCATGAACTTCCTGGTCGAGTGGGGCGAGACCAACCGGCAGTTCCGCATCGCTCTGCGCCTGCTCGATGAGGACGGCAACACGGCCGAACCGGAGCCGGGGCGGCCGTTCGTGATCGAGGCGCTGCTCGAGGCCGGGCGACCCCCGGGCACGAGGCCCGGCACGCCCATCAGCGCGCCGATGGCCTTCAACTTCCTGCTGCCGCTGACCGCCGGCCGCTACACGCTCCAGGTCGAAGCCGACGGCGTCCCGATCGGCCGCGGCGTGAGCTTCACGGTCCTACCCTCGGTTGGGGGCGGCTGACGATGCCCGCTCGCGCCGTGTCCGTCGGTTCCATGTCGGCTCGGCAGCTACGACTTGACCACCGAGGGCGCGGCCAACGCGAGAGGCCTGTTCATCGTGATCGGCATGGCCATCAAGCACTGCTCGGGGCTGCCGGGGGGCTCCTCGCCGTGGGCGCGGTCAGGTCGGGCGACCTTGCGACGAGTCGGCGCCGGCCCACATCGGCCTCGGCCCCAGTTCTGGGCTGGCCCCACTTCGGCGCCGGCCCACATCGGCGCCTCTTTCCGTCGCGACGTTGCTGCTCTACAACAACGTCGCGACGAAGAACGAGGGCCTCGACTGGGACACGCTGACCAACGACGCCGTTGGCGCTGCGAAGGAGCTCGCTCGTGAGCGTCGACTGGCGGAGCGGTAGCTCACCAGCCGGGGTAGCGGAGGAACCAGCCGTCGGTCGCCTCTCCCCGTTCGTCGTGGGGGGCGTCGCCGCGGAGCTCGAGCGCGGCGTCGGCGGCGAGGTCCTCGATGACGTCGCGGAGTTCGAGGTCGGCCAGCCACTCGGCGGGCAGTGAGGCCGTGCCGCCCAGCGCGCCGAGCAGGTTGCCGACGATGGAACCGGTCGAGTCGCTGTCGCCCGAGTGGTTGACCGCGGCCAGCACGCCGTCGTGGAAGGCGGACGCCCCGACCGCGCAGGCCAACGCGATGGCCAGCGCCTCCTCCCCCACCCAGCCACCGCCGAGGCGCTCGAGAGCGGCCGGGGCGGGCAGGCCGCGCGCACCGAGGCGGCGACCGGCCTGCACTGCGGCGAGCGTCTCGGCGTGCTTCGGCCAGGCGATGAGGGCGACGGTGGCCGCGTCGAGGGCGGCGGTCAGCGAGTCGCCGTCGACGAGCGCACCGACGGCCGCGGCGAGGTAGCCGGCCGACAGGTAGCCGCTCGGATGGCCGTGGGTCAGCGCCGCCACCTGGCAGCCGAGCTCGAAGCGCTTCTCGGCCGGCCCCGCGGGGAAGCCGGCGGGGGCGGCTCGCATCACCACGCCGCAGCCCTTCGAGTCGTTGATCGGCTGGTCGGTCGTGCCGTCACCCCCGCGACGGAGCGCCGACAGGCAGGTGTTGCCCGGCGCCCGGCGGCTGTGGAGCCCGGGGACGGCGACCAGCCAGCCGTCGGGACGGTCGTCGCCGAGGTCGATCGTGCGGACCGCGGCCCACGGGTCGCCCTGGGTGTGCAGCCAGCGCAGGTAGGCGTGGCGCACGACGGTCGGGGGGTGGCAGATCCCCTTGGTGCGGGCGCGCACCGAGGCGCGGATGATGCCCTCGGTGGTGAACA
This sequence comes from Acidimicrobiales bacterium, assembly GCA_038244535.1. GTDB lineage: Bacteria > Actinomycetota > Acidimicrobiia > Acidimicrobiales > Ilumatobacteraceae > JBBRTJ01. Next base: position 1,915 of record JBBRTJ010000142.1, read on the forward strand.
GGGTCATCTGGGTGTCGTCGGTGATGGCACCGCTCGTCGCCCGGGTCGGAGCGCATCACGAACGGGTGACCGTCACGGTGCACGGTCGACCCACCGCGGTACTCGTTGCCGTAGACGATCTCGAGGCGATGGAGGAGACCATCGCGGTGCTGTCTGACGGGATGGCGCTGCCGGCCCCCGCCCGCGCCGATGCCGAGCGACTACCCGAGTCGGTCGCGTTCGCTGCACACGAGTTCAACGTCGGCCCGTTGCTCGACGACCCACGCCAGGTCGCCAAGCGGTTGCGGCCACCACTCGATGGCCGCTACAGCGCACGGTGGAGCACCCACCGTGTCATCGACCGCATCGATGAGCAGCGCCGGCGCGTCACCGTGGTCGGGGTGTTCTCACGGGCGGACGCCTATCGCCCGCAGCGACCGCCCAACCCGTTCTCGTAAGCCACCGCGCCCGGCGCCATCAGCCCTCACGCCGTCCGAGCCCTTCGTCAGTGGCTCAGCAAGGTCTTCGTGATGTCGCGGACCTCACGACTGGTGGCCTCGTCGATCCGTCCGACGCGGTGGATCAGTCGGCCCTGGTTGATCGAGCGGAGCAGCTCGCACTGCACGTAGCTCGTCTGGTCGAGGCCCGTGTCCTCGGACGCCTCGACCTCGACATGGAGGGACAACCCGCGGTAGGTGGCGGTCAGCGGGCAGACGATGACGAAGGGGAAGTCCCGGCCGAAGGTGCCCGGCGGGCCAACCACGAGGGCTGGACGGTGGTGCGCTGGTTCTCCTGGAAACGGCTCCCCGAAGTCGACGAGCCAGAGATCGTCAACCGATGCCATCGCTCACCTCGGTGGATCGGGCTTCCGCCAGGTAGTCGGCCCACGCCTGTTCATCGCGCTTGAGTCCCGCCATCTCGCCCACGACCCGGTCGGCGAATCGTTGCCGGCTCAGCGCCTCGGCCGCCGCTCGAACGGTGTCCATGATCGAAGCGTCGGCCAGCGAGGCGAGCTCGAGCAGCTTGGCGTGGGTCTCTCTGTCAACCCTGATGGTCGTCGTGGACATGAGTGGAGTCTACGACCAGTAGACGATTCGTCTACTTTGGGCCGGACCTCGGAGCAACGCCAGGTTCACCGCCCGACTCCTCACTGGTCGCCGACGAGGAGCTCGACATGACCGCCATCCGGGTCAGCAGCGGACTGCCCCCCCTTTGGGTCGCGACGTTGCTGCTCGGTGGCAACGTCGCGACGAAGAACAACAGGGCGGGGGCCTCGGGGCACCGTCGGCAAGCGCCTCAGTCAGGAGGTCGCGGCAACACCGTCGATCTCGATCAACTCTGCCGATGGGCGAGTTCGATGCGGCCCCGGTACATCGACCACGGTGCTGATCTCGTCATCCGGGTCACGGCGCGGCCCCGGTACATCGACCACGGTGCTGATCTCGTCATCCGGGTCACGGCGCGGCCCCGTACTGCGACAACCGCCCTGTACCCCCCGCGCCGCGCGACACGCTGATGCGGTACTTCATCGAGCGCGAGACACTGACCAAGCGGTAGGGCCGTGGGCTTCCGGCGCGGATCTCCTGATAGCTGGTTGCCAGGCTCGCGTTGGGCCGCCGACTGCACGGTGGCGGACTCGGTTCCCACCTCCTGGCCAGCGCGCTCCAGCGCGCCGCCGTCGGATCACGAGATCTCGGTGGCCGATACGTCATCGTCGAAACGATTGACGACGCTGCGGCGTCCGTCTAGCGCCATCACGGGTTCGAGCCGGTACCGGGCCTCGATCGACTGGTGCTGGCGACCAAGTCGCTCGACCCCTACCTCGATCGCTAGATCGAGGAGCCGAACGTCCGCGGCTTCACGACACCTCGGACCGCAAGCGGCTCCACGGTGACATCAACGAGGTTGTCCCGGTAGTCGTGGAAGTTGAGGTGGCGGTCCCCCGCTCGCTGCCTGCCGGCTGGTAGGTGTCGGGCGACCGCCAAGTCACTCGACAAGAAGGGGACCACCACCATGAAGAAGAACTACCAGAACAAGACCGCGCCCGTGGCGGCCGGCAACGAGTTGGTGTTGCCGGACACGGTGAGCGTGGCGATGGCCGAGATCGGTGGAGCGGTGAAGGAGGGCTTGTTGGCGCTCGCCGTGGCGGCCGGCCTTCAGGTGATGACCGCGATGATGGACGAGTCCGTCACCGTGCTGGCGGGCCCGAAGGGCCGTCACCAGCCCGACCGGGCAGCGATGCGTCACGGGACCGAGGCCGGGTCGGTGATCCTGGGCGGTCGGCGGGTCCCGGTACGCCGGCCTCGAGTTCGGGCGGCCGATGGGTCCGGCGAGTTGGCTGTCGCTGCCTACGAGGTGTTCTCGAACTCGGATCTGCTCGAGGAGATCGCGTTGGAGAAGATGATGGCGAAGCTCTCCACACGCCGCTACACCGCGGGGCTCGAACCCGTCGGTGAAGCCGTCCAAGCGTCGGCCCGGTCGACGTCGAAGAGCTCGGTGAGCCGCCGGTTCGTGGCCCGCACCGAGGTGGCGCTGGCCGAGTTGATGGCTGCTGAGCTGTCCGAGCTGGACATCGTGGCGTTGATGATCGACGGCGTGCACTTCGCTGGACACCTGTGCGTGGTGGCGTTGGGGATCGGGATCGATGGCACCAAGCATCCGCTCGGGGTGGTCGAGGGCGACACCGAGAACGCGACCGTGGTCAAGGACCTGTTGGTCAACCTCCGCGACCGTGGACTAGACGTGACCCGGCCGACACTGGTCGTGATCGACGGAGCCAAGGCGCTCGCGTCGGCGGTCAACGCGGTGTTCGACCATCCGGTGATCCAGCGTTGCCAGCTCCACAAGATCCGCAACGTCGAAGCGAAACTGTCCAAGGCCATGGCCTCGACGGTGGCGAGGAAGATGCGCGCCGCGTACCACGACCCCGACCCGCTCCATGGCGAAGCCACCCTCGAGGCGCTCGCCCGGAGTCTCGACAACGCCCACCCCGGAGCCGCCGGGTCCCTACGCGAGGGCCTCGCTGAGACGCTCACCGTCAGCCGCCTCGGAGTCCCGCCGACGCTGGCACGCACCTTGCGGTCCACCAACGCCATCGAGTCGATGATCGAGATCTGCCGTGACCACTCGACCAACGTAAAGCGCTGGCGCGACGGCCAGATGGCGTTGCGCTGGTGCGCCGCGGGCATGGGCGAAGCGGCGAAGCAGTTCCGCCGAGTGAACGGACACCTCCACCTCGGAGCACTCCGCAAGGCCCTCGACGCTCACGCCGCCGACACGGTCACACCGGCATGCCAAGATGACGAGGAAGCAGCCTGATCATCACTGGGCCGCCACCGAAGTTCCACGGAACTCGGGACAACCTCCCTCGCCACGGCGGCATCCTGTCGTGGCCACGATGCGCCAGAGCGGCCCAAGTCGGTCGGAACCAATGTGGTCAATGAATGCGCCGAGCTGCTCCGCCGTCCACGCGCGAGGCGCACCGCGCTCAGCGCTCGGCAGCTTGATCCCCGCCGCCACGTTGCGCGCTACGAGGTCGAGTTGCAGCGCGTGGGCCAGCGCCTTCGACAGCGTGCCGTGAACGTTGCGCACGCTCTTCGGGCTCATCGTCCCCGCGAGGTCGTCGACCCATCGCCGAACGTGGGCCCGCTCGAGCTTCTGAATCGGAACGGCGCCGAGCTTCGGCATGAGGTGAACGCGGACGAGGCGCCGGTACGTGTCCTCGGTAGTCGGCCGGACAGTCGTCGCCAGGGACGGCATCCAGACCTGCGTCAGGTACTCCCCCAGCGTCATCCGGCTCGGGTCAACGTGATGGCCCGTGGCGATCTCACCCGGAGCCGATCGACGGCGAGCTGCGCGCC
>JBBRTJ010000143.1:0-5608 GCA_038244535.1 Acidimicrobiales bacterium
GGGCGGTGGGATGTCAGCGGGGGTCGTCAGGTACGAGGGCGGCGTCGGTGCGTGGCGTCGAGCCACCATGGCTCCCAGCCGGCGTCGGCGGCCGCCAGGGTCGTGCCGGGGGGCACGATTGCGTCGACGGCATCGAGCACGTCAGGCGAGAGGCGGACACCGGCGGCGGGGAGCAGATCGGCGAGCTGGGCGGGCGTCTTAGGCCCGAGAAGCACCGAGGTGACGGCCGGGTGCTCGAGTGCCCAGGCAAGTGCGAGGTGGGCCATCGGGAGGCCCGCCTGCTCGGCGACGGCGACGAGCGCCTCGACCGCGTCGAGCTTGCTGTCGAGGCGGCCCGACATGTGTTCGGCGGCGTAGTCGCCCCGTGAGCCGGCGGGCACGTCGGCGTCGCGCCGGTACTTGCCGGTGAGCCAGCCGCCGTTGAGCGGAGCCCACACGAGCACGCCCACGCCGTGGCGCTGGCAGGTGGGGAGGACGGCTCGCTCGGCGCCGCGCACGAAGATCGAGTACGGCGGTTGTTCGGCGACGAAGCGCGCCGTACGGCGGCGATCCGACGCCCACTGAGCTTCGACGAGCAGCTCCGCGGGCCAGGTGGACGTGCCGACGTGGAGGACCTTGCCGTCGTGCACGAGCACGTCAAGCGCGTCGACGAGGTCGTCCATGCCGGTGTCGGGGTCGGCTCGGTGCACCTGGTAGAGGTCGATGCGATCGGTCTGAAGGCGGCGCAGGCTCGCCTCGACGGCCTTCACGATCCAACGACGCGACGCGCCGCGCCGGTTGGGACCCTCACCCATGGGGTTCCAGAACTTGGTGGCCAGCACCACCTCGTCCCGGCACCCCGCGATGGCCTCGCCCACGATCACCTCGGTCTCACCATCGCCATACACGTCGGCGGTGTCGATGAGGTTGATGCCGCCATCGAGGGCATCGTGGATGATCTGCACGCACTCGGCCCGGTCCTGGTTGCCCCACGGTCCGAGCACCATGGTGCCGAGGCCGAGCTCGCTGACGGCCATGCCGGTGGTACCGAGGGTCCGGAAGTGCATGACGAGGCCTTTCGAACGGTTCAGCGAACGAGGTAGATGATGGCGAGGATGGTGCCGTAGGTGACGACCACGGCCCGCAGCACCTCGGGTTTGATCCGTCCCACGAGCTTGCCGCCGATGGCCCCCCCGAGCAGCGCGCAGGGAGCCATCACCAAGACGAGCACCCAGAGCACCTGGCCGGTGAAGCTGAAGAACACTGCGGCGACCAGGTTGACCGCCAGCGCCAGCACCTGGCGCAGGGCGTTGATGCGCGGCAGGGGATCGTCGAGGAGGACGCCGAGCACAGCCAGGAGCATGATGCCGAGACCGGCGCCGAAGTATCCGCCGTAGATGGAGACGGCGTAGGTCGTTGCAGTTGCAACCATCGGGTGGGTCGTGTCAAGGGCGTGCTCACGCTGGCCCACCCGGAGCACCCGCTTCAGCGGGTTCTGGAAGGCGAGCAGGGCACATGCCACCAGGATGAGATAGGGGACCACGGCGGAGAAGACGGCTTCGCCAGTCGTGATGAGCAGCACCGAGCCGGTGAGGCCCCCGAGTCCGGCGGCGATCGCCAGTCGGCGCAGCCGGGGCCGCTCGTCGACGAGCTGGTCCCTTTGGGCGAGAGCACCGCCGAAGTAGCCCGGGCACAGGGCGACCGTGTTCGTGGTGTTGGCCTGGACCTTGGTGGCCCCGATCGCAACGAGCGCCGGGAAGGTGATGAGGGTCCCACCCCCGGCGATCGCATTGACGGCCCCACCCACGACGCCGGCGAGGCCGGCGAACGCGAGCTCACCGGCGCTGAACGAGGTCAACGGTCGCTACGGCTCACGCCGGAGCGCCGGCGGCGCCGCCCCAGACCCGCTGGACGGCGTCGTACACACCCTGGTTGTGGGAGATCTCGATCACGTTGCCGTCGGGGTCGTTCAGCGCGCAGATGTAGCCCACGGGTGCCGGCATGTCCTGGGCCGGCCACGACAGGCACCCGGCCTCGGCGCCGAGGCCGGCCAACCGGTCGACGTCGGCCCGTTCGGGCATCTCGATGCCGATGTGGGCAAAGGGCGCCATGATCGCCTGCTGGCGGCCCTTGTCCCGCCAGAACATCACCAGCACGAGCACGAAGGGGTTCTCGACCTGGCCCGGGTGCGCCAACCACGCGCTCTGGCCGTCGACGTCTTCGCGGCGGTCGAGGAGGCTCAGCGGCGTGAAGTGCTCGTACCAGGCGATCGAAGCGTCGAGGTCGGATGACGGCAGAGCGATGTGGGTCCAACGGGGAGACTGGGGGCCGGGCATCAGCGTGCGGCCTCCGGGTAGCCCTTGACCGCTTGCCAGGCGGCCTGCTCGGCGCGGGGTTCGGCGGCGTCGCCACCCTTGCTCCACAAGATGACCTCACTGCCCCAGGGGTCGCGGAAGGCGCCGTGGTAGCCGTTGAACTCCTTCCAGTACAGGTCGCGCCACAACGTGGTGGCCCCTCGCGCCTCGGCCCGCTCGAGGATGGCGGCCTCGGTGTCGTCGTCGCTCACCAGGATGTAGATGCGGGGAGCGGCGGCACCGCTGTCGGCGGTGCTCGGTGGGTGCACCGGCGCAGGGCGAGGGTCGGGCGGGGCCAGGTTGGTGTCGTAGATCCCGAGGTGGAGGTTGCCCACCTCCGAGTCGTTGCCATCTGGCCCCGGGAAGAAGCCACCCGGCACGATCCGGTAGAAGACCCCTGCCGGTCGGCCCTCGACCTCCCAGTTGAAGACCTCGGCGTAGAACCGTGCACAGGCCTCGGGATCGGAGCTCGGGAAGTCGATGAAGATCAACGTGTTCGGCTGCGCCATGACGTCCGACCGTAGCAGCCCCTCGGTCCGGCGCGGTCAGACCATCAGACCATCTCGCGTCGGGCAGAATGCCCCATGACCTCGTTCGCCACCCACCCTTCCATCCGACACGCGTGGCACGCCGTGACCCGGAGCATCGACGTCGGCGACGCCCCGCTAGCCGTCCGGCTCTGCGGCGAGGACCTGGTGGTGTGGCGTGCCGGCGACGGGACGGTGGCCGCCGCGCCTGATCGGTGCCCGCACCGCGAGTCGCCGTTGTCGATCGGGCGAGTCGTCGACGGCTTGCTCGAGTGCACCTACCACGGCTGGTCGTTCGACGGTGCCGGCCGCTGCGTGCTGCTCCCGTCGTCGGGGCCTGGCGCCGCCATCGCCCCCCGGGCCCACCTGCCCTGCCTGGGCGTGCAGGAGCGCTACGGCCTCGTCTGGGTGGCGCTCGAGACGCCGGCCGCGCCGCTGCCCGAGGTGCCCGAGGACGCCGACAGCGCCTTTCGGCGCATCGTGGAGCCGATGGATTTGTGGCGGTCGGCGGCCACCCGCCTGGTCGACAACTTCTGCGACGTCGCCCACTTCCCCTTCGTGCACACCGGCACCTTCGGCGCGGCGGCCGAGCGCCGGGTCGCGGCGGTCAACCTCGAGCAGCTCGGCGACTGGTACGGCTGGCGCTACGAGGTGACAGCGGCCAACACCGGCGCCGGCACGCTGGCCAGCGGGCAGACTGCCACCACCGTCGACCGGCGCATGAGCACCGGATTCTCGCTGCCGTTCCTGGTCCGCAGCACCATCGAGTACACCGCCACCGGCCTCCAGCACATCCTGCTGCTGGTCACCACGCCGGTCGACGACGAGACGTCGTTGTTCACGTTCGTGGTCTGGCGCAACGACGACCGCTCCGTGTCCGACTACGACGTCGTGGCCTTCGACCGGGCCATCGGCGCCGAGGACAAGCGCATGCTCGAACGGGTGCCCGGCACGCTCCCGCTCGATGCCACCACGCTCGTCAACACCCAGGCTGATCGTGCCTCGGTCGAGTGGCGCCGGCGCTTGCGAGAGCTCCTCGACGGCTCCTCGGTGACCGCCGCCGACTGAACCCCGTTCCACCGGCGATCCGGCCGAACGAAGGCGTTGAGCGTCGATGCCGTGGGAGCACTGGTTCGCGCCGGATCCCGTCGCCTCTAGCCTCTCGGCGGTGATGACCGCTGAGGCCCGCCGTGGTTGGACGGCCTGTGCCGCCGCCGCAGTGCTGTTCGGCGCGTCGACGCCGGTGCTCAGCCTCTTGGTGGCCGATGCTGGTCCGCTGACGCTGGCGGGTTTGCTCTACGTCGGTGCGGCACTGGCTGTGAGCCGACCCGCCACTCGTCGGGCCCCCATGCCGGCGACCGCCGGCCAGCGCCGCCGGCTGGCGGTGGCCGTGGTTGCCGGCGGGGGCATCGCGCCAGTGCTGCTGCTCCTCGCCCTCGACCGCTCGCCGGCGGGCTCGGTGTCGTTGCTGCTCAACCTCGAGCTCGTGGCGACCGCGTTGATCGCATGGGCGGCGCTGCACGAGCACATCGGGCGCCGGTCGGCCGGGGGGCTCGTGCTCGTGTCGCTGGGCGGAGTGCTGCTCGTCGGCTCCGGCGGGGCAGGCGCCGCGGGGGGAGCGCTGCTCGTGGCCGGCGCGTGTGCGTGCTGGGGTCTCGACAACGCGCTCACCTCGACCCTCGACGGGTTCACCCCGACCCGGATCGTGGCCGTCAAAGGCATCGTGGCCGGCAGTGTCAACCTTCTGCTCGGGCTGGTGCTCGACAACCGCGCCAGCATCTCGGTCGTCGCTGCGGCGCTCGTCATCGGCGCGGTGGGCTACGGCCTGTCGCTCACGTTGTGGATCGGCGGGGCGCAGCGGATCGGCGCGACCAGGGGGCAGGCGGTCTTCGCCCTGGCTCCGTTCGTCGGGGCGCTGATGGCGGGGCCGATCGCCGGCGACCCGCTCGGTGCCCTGGGGATCGTCGCGTTCGCCGTCTCGCTGGCCGGCGTGGTGGTGATCGCCACCGCTCAGCACGCCCACCGCCACACCCACACCGCCCACGACCACGCCCATCGCCACGATCATGACGATGCGCACCACGACCACGACCCGGCGGCGTCGTCCGGGTCGCTCCTGCACCACCACGAGCCGGTCGAGCACGATCACGATCACCTCCCCGACGTGCACCACCGCCACGAGCACTGACGGTCGGCCCGCACGCGATCAGGTCACGATGCGCTGATCGGCCACCGCGCCGTGACGGGCACGCCGGCCCGGGCTCGCAGCGACGCCGCCGCCGCCACTGCCGCCTCGCCCGCCGCCGCCTCGTCGACCCTGGTCGAGAGGCCGTCGTGCAGCACGACCTGGCCGGCCACGACGACGTGACGGACGGACCGGCCGTCGGTGCCCCAGACGAGCTGGAGGGCGACGTCGTCACCGGGCGGGCGCCACTCGGGACGGTCGACGTCGAGCACGACGAGGTCGGCTCGCTTGCCCACCTCGATGGAGCCCAGCTCGTCGGCCCGACCGATGGCCGCAGCCCCACGGATCGTGGCCAGCTCGAGCGCGAGGTGGGCTCCCGGTTCAGTGGGGTCGGCGTGGGCGTCCTTGGCGATGCCGGCCCACAGCGCGGCGGCCCGCAGCACGTCGATCTGGTCGCCGGCGTTCTCGCTGTCGCATCCGAGGGCCATGCGCCCTCCGCGCGCCACGAGCTCGGCGTGGTGCGAGGCCGTGCCGTACCCCTGCCCGAGGCGCAGGTAGGCCCA
>JBBRTJ010000144.1:0-5209 GCA_038244535.1 Acidimicrobiales bacterium
CGTGAGCGGTCGGGCTCAGCCTGCGGCTTGGCTCGAACATGCAGCCTGCGGCTTGGCTCGAACATGCAGCCTGCGGCTTGGGCGTGTGGTGCGGCCAGGGCTTGCGGTCGGGCTTGGGCGTGTGGTCGGGCTCGGGCCTGCGGTGGGCCTAGGGCTTGCGCTTCCAGCCGTTCACGTAGGTGACGTCCTCGGCGGGCTTGCGGGTCCCGGGCTTGAAGTCGTCACCCGTGTAGTAGGCGAGGGGCAGCAGCGCGACCTGGCTGACGGTGGAGGGGATGCCGAGGAGCTCAGCCGCCTCGGCCTCGTAGGCGAGGTGGAGCGTGGTCCACGCCGTGCCGAGCCCCCGGGAACGGGCGGCCAGGCTGAAGCTCCACACCGCCGGCAGGATCGAGCCGTAGAAGCCGGCGAGCGTGCCCTGCGTGGCGTTGGCCGGGATCCGGTCGAGCGCGCACGGAATGACGTGCACCGGGACGTCTTGCAGGTGGTCGGCGAGGTAGGTCGACGAGTCGATGATGCCGAGCGTCGAGGCGTCCGTACGACCGACGGCCTGCACCGCTTCCTTCTGGGACTCGATGTAGGGCTGGTAGGCACGCCGGTACAGGTCGGCCAGCCCGGCCTTCAGATCTGGGTCATCGATGATCAGCCACCGCCACCGTTGCACGTTGCCGCCGGCGGGTGCCTGCGTGGCCACCTGGATGCAGTCGAGGATGAGCTGACGGGGCACCGGGCGGGTCAGATCGAGGCGTTTGCGCACCGCCCTCGTGGTGCTCAGCAGCTTGTCGGTCTGGCTCAAGTCGAACGGCGTCCCCATGGGTCCGTACACTAACCAGACGATCAATTCGCAGCCCGGGGGAGACCTGTCGTGACGACGCCGCGTGAGCAGTGGGAAGCCGAGTTCGGGGCCAGTCGCCTGCGCGACGCCGACTTCCAGACCATGTCGGGCATCGCGCTGCAACCCGTCTACGGACCGGCCGACGGCAGTGGCGAGTACCCCGGCCAGTACCCCTACACCCGGGGCCCGTACGCCTCGATGTACCGCTCGAAGCTCTGGACCATGCGCATGTTCGCCGGCTTCGGCACGGCCGAGGACACCAACTGGCGCTTCAAGGAGATCATCAAGTCCGGCGGTGATGGCCTCTCGACCGCCTTCGACATGCCCACCCTGCTCGGCCTCGACTCCGACGACGAGATGAGCCTCGGCGAGGTCGGCCGCTGCGGGGTCGCCATCGACACCCTGGCCGACATGGAGGACCTCTACCGCGGCATCGACCTCGGCGAGATCACCACGTCGATGACCATCAACTCGCCCGCCGCGGTGATCTTTGCCATGTTCATCGCCCAAGCCGAGAAGGCCGGCACCTCACGCGCTCGTCTGGGCGGCACGCTCCAAAACGACATCCTCAAGGAGTACCAGGCGCAGAAGGAGTTCGTGTACCCGCCCCGCCAGTCGATGCGGCTCGTGCGTGACACGATCGCCTTCACGGCCGCCGAGATGCCCAAGTGGCACTCGATCAGCATCTCGGGCTACCACATCCGAGAGGCAGGATCGACAGCCGCCGAGGAGCTGGCGTTCACCCTTGCCAACGGCTTCGCCTACGTCGAGCTGGCGCTGCAGGCCGGCCTGCCCGTCGACGCGTTCGCCCCTCGGCTCAGCTTCTTCTTCAACGCTCACATCGACTTCTTCGAGGAGATCGCCAAGTACCGCGCCGCCCGTCGCATCTGGGCCCGCTGGCTCAAGGAGCGCTACGGCGCCACCAGCGAGCGCTCGATGCAGCTGCGCTTCCACACCCAGACCGCGGGCGTGAGCCTGACCGCGCAGCAGCCCGAGGTGAACATCGTGCGCACCGCCATCGAGGCGCTGGCCGGCGTGCTGGGTGGCACCCAGAGCCTGCACACCAACTCGATGGACGAAGCCATGGCCCTGCCCACCGAGAAGTCGGCCCGCATCGCGCTGCGCACCCAGCAGGTGATCGCGTACGAGACCAACGTCGCTCACGTCGCCGATCCGCTCGGGGGCTCCTGGTACGTCGAGGAGCTGACCGACGAGATGGAGCGCCAGGCCGAGGCGATCTTCGCCCACCTCGACGAGCTCGGCGGAGGATCGATCCTCGAAGGCGTCATCCAGGGGATCGAGGAGAACTGGTTCCAAGGCAAGATCGCCGACAGCGCCTACGAGCTCGAGCGTCAGTTCAACCGTGGTCGCCGCACCATCGTCGGGGTGAACCGCTTCCTCGAGGGCAACGACGACGACACGATGGAGCTCCTCCAGATCACCAACGAGGATGAGGCCCGCCAGAAGAAGCGGCTCGACCAGGTTCGCTCCGACCGCAACCAGGCCGCCGTCGACGCCGCGCTGGCCAAGCTCCGCGCCGAGGCCGCCGATCCCGAGATCAACCTCATGCCGACCCTGATCGAGGCCGTCGGCGCGTATGCGACGATCGGTGAGCTCATGGCCACCATGGGCGACGTCTTCGGCAAGCACGTCGAAGTCCCGACCATCTGACGCACCACCATCCGGGGGGATGAACCGATGCACGACCTAGCAGCGATGCCGGCGCGTCTGGCCGCCTTCCTGGCCGCCGAGCACCCGGAGCGGACCGACGTCGACGTGGTCGACTACGAGGTGATGACCGGCGGCTACAGCCGCTTGCTGCACCGTGCCACGGTGACTTGGACCGAGGGGGACGAGCGCCACTCGGTCGTGCTCGTGCTCCGCGGTGACCCGCCCGCCGACAAGAGCCTCATCCACACCGACCGGGCGGTCGAGTGGGAGCTGTTGCGAGCCCTTGAAGGACGCGTTGCCATCAGCCGGGCCCACCACGCCGACCTCACCGGTGATCGGCTCGGCACCCGCACCATCGTGCTCGAGCACTCTGCCGGCATCTCGATGCTGCCCTACGTGGCCGAGCACGGCGAGCCCGTGCACGAGGCCCTCACGCTGGCGCTGGCCGATGCCGCTGCGAGCTACCACACGATCGCCGTCGACGACCTGCCCGCATCGCTGGCTCGACCGGACAGCTGGGATGCCTACCTCGACGCTCGCATCGACGAGTGGCGCCAGACCGCCCTTCACCACGTCGAGGACCTGCCGGTGCTCCGCTACGTCGCCGCCTGGCTCAACGCCCACAAGCCACCGCCCGTTCCCCTCGCGCTCGTGCACGGCGACTTCCAGGCGTCGAACCTGATGGTCCTGCCCGACGGCAGCATCCAGATGCTCGACTGGGAGCTGGCCCAGATCGGCGACCCCCGCGAGGATCTCGGTTACTTCAAGGCAGTGGCCCAGGCCCTCCCCCCCGATCTGCTCGACCGGGACGTCGAGCTGTTCTGCCAGCGCTACCGCGAGCTCACCGGGTTCGACGAGGCGCAGGTCAACCCGATCGTGATCAGCTACTTCCTCATTCTCGGGGTCATCGGCACGGTGCGCCGGCTGCTCGAAGGCGGCGCCGAGTTCGCCCGGGGCGACAACCACCTGCTGATGTCGCTGTTCAACCTCAACTCCATCCAGTTCGGCCAGATGATGTGGCTCGACGCGTCCGAAGGCCTCGAGCAGGCCTTCGCCGCCGCCAAGGGAGCATGACGTGCTGAGTCGCCCCACCACCGAACAGGTGCTCCTCAGCATCGCCGACAACCTGCAGAGCGACATCGTCCCGGTCGTCCACGACGAACCGGCCAAGGTGATGCTCGCGATGATGGACCAGCTCCTGCGGGGCTGCGCGCAGCGGGCCGCCCACGAGATCGCCTGGATGCACGAGGAGGCCGAGGCGGTCGTAGCGGCCGCCCAGCCGTTCGCCGGCGACCGGGCCGTGGCCGAGTCGCTGGCCGTGCTCGCCGCCACCCCGGACGGACTGCACCTCGACGAGGCCTGCGCCCGTTACGACCTGGCCAGCCAGGTGCTGAGCGCGGCCATCGAAGCGGCGTTCGCCTCGGGTGACGTTGCCGGGCGCACGTCGCTGTTCGCGCTGCTCCGCGCCCGCAACGGCCACGAGCTCGCCATCATCGGTTCGCTCAACCTCGTCGGCCGCGGCTGACCAACCCCGGAGGCTTCCATGCGCATCGGCGTGCTCATCTTCCCCACCGATCAGACCCCCGATCCGGTCACGATCGCCCGCGCCGTCGAGGAGCGGGGCTTCGAGTCGCTGTGGTTCCCCGAGCACACCCACATCCCGACCAGTCGGGAGACGCCGTTCCCCGGGGGCATCCCGCTGCCCGAGCACTACCGGCGCACCTATGACCCGTTCGTAGCGTTCGGTGCCGCCGCGGCGGTCACCACGACGCTGAAGCTGGGCACTGGCATCTGCCTGGTCGCCCAGCGCGACCCGATCGTTCTGGCCAAGGAGGTCGCGTCGGTCGACCGCATCTCGAACGGCCGGTTCCTGTTCGGGGTGGGCGTCGGCTGGAACGTCGACGAGATGCGCCACCACGGCGTGGACCCCACCCGCCGGCGCGCCATCGCCCGCGAGAAGGTGCTGGCCATGAAGGGGCTGTGGAGCGAGGACGCCTCTGGCTTCCAGGGCGAGCACGTGTCGTTCAGCGAGAGCTGGAGCTGGCCCAAGCCGGTGCAGCGCGGCGGACCGCCGGTCATCATGGGCGGCGCCGGTGGACCGGTCACGTTCCGCCACGTGGCCGAGTGGTGCGACGGCTGGATGCCGATCCACGGCCGTCGTGACATCTTCGACAAGCTCCCCGAGCTGGCCACGGCCGTTGCCGCTGCGGGCCGTCCCGAGGGCTCGATCGAGCTCGGCGTGTTCGGTTGCCCGGCCAAGCCCGAGGTCATCGAGAGCTACCAGGAGCACGGCTTTGCCCGCGTCGTCCTCGGCCTGCCCCAGGCGGGCGAGGACGAGGTGCTGGCCACGCTCGACCGCTACGCAGCACTACTCAACTAACAGGGGGATGCCATGTCCAGGGATGCCATCGAAGAGCTGGTGCACCGCTACTCCGACGCCGTCGTGCGCCGCGACGGCGAGCAGTGGGCGGCCACGTGGGCGGCCGATGCCGTCTGGGTGCTCGGCCCCGGCCGCGAGGTGCAAGGTCGCGACGCCATCTACGACCTGTGGCAGAAGGCCATGGGCGGTTTCGATGCCGTCGTGCAGAACTCGCTGAACCAGACCGTCGTGCTCGACGAGGAAGCCGGCACTGGCGAGGGGCGCTGCTACATCATGGAGCACTACCTGCGCGCCGACGCCACCCCCGGCATCCTGCTCGCCCACTA
>JBBRTJ010000145.1:0-5197 GCA_038244535.1 Acidimicrobiales bacterium
GCCGCCCTCATCTTCCCGACGACGCTGGCCATCATCACCAACGTGTTCACCGTGCCCAAGGAGCGCGCCGCCGCCATCGGCATCTGGAGCGCGGTGAGCGGCATGGGCGTGGCGGCCGGACCCATCACGGGCGGCTGGCTGCTCGAGCACTTCTGGTGGGGCTCGGTGTTCCTCGTGAACATCCCGGTCGTCGTGGTGGCCATCGTCGCCACGATCCTGGTCGTGCCCGAGTCGCGCGACCGCTCCGTGCCTCGGCTCGACCTCGTGGGTCTCGGGCTGTCGGTCCTGGCCATCGGCGCGCTGGTGTTCTCGATCATCGAAGCGCCCGAGTTCGGGTGGCTCGACGCCAAGACGATCGGCGGCTTCGCGGCGGCCGCCGCGCTGCTCGTCGCCTTCGTGGTGTGGGAGCTTCGGGTGGCGCACCCGCTGCTGCCCGTGCGCATCTTCTCGAACCTCCGCTTCAGCGCGGCGAGCGTGTCGATCACCTCGGCGTTCTTCGCACTGTTCGGCTTCATCTTCCTGGTGACCCAGTACTTCCAGCTCGTGCGGGGCTACAGCCCGCTCATCGCCGGCGTGCGTACCCTGCCCGTGGCCTTCTCGATCGCAGCAGCGTCGGTGATCTCGCCGAAGATCGTCGAGCGGGTCGGAACCACGCGGGTCGTGGCCGGGGGGCTGCTCCTGATGTCGATCGGCTTCTTCTGGGTGTCGTTCGCATCGGCTTCGACGCCGTACCTCGAGATCGTCGGCCAGATGCTCTGCCTCGGTCTCGGCCTGGGCGCCACCACCGCGCCGGCGACCGAGTCGATCATGGGGTCCCTGTCGGTCGACAAGGCCGGGGTGGGCTCGGCGGTCAACGACACGACGCGCGAGCTGGGCGGCACGCTCGGGGTGGCCGTCATCGGCTCCATCTTCAGCTCGGTCTACGTACACGCGCTGGCCGACAAGCCGGTGTTCGGCGGGCTCCCGGCGGCGGCCCGGACCGCCACGGAGGACTCCATCGTCGCCGCCGGTCGCGTGGCTCAGGGCCTCGGCCCCGACGCCGGCCGGTTCGTGCGTGAGGTGTCCGACTCGTTCCTGGCCGGGATGTCGGTGGCGTGCCTGGTGGTCGCCGGCGTCGCCGCCGCCGGCGCGGTCTTTGCGCTGCGCTTCCTGCCGGCCCGCGCCGGCGACGCCGCGACGGAGCCGATGGAACCCCAAGACGACCGCACCACCGTGGCGGCGTGACGATCGTCGTCGCAGCGTTCCTGTCGCTCGACATCGGTTGACTCAACGATCCTTGATTGAATAGCGTGCGTGGCGATGGACGTGGAACTCGCGAACCGGGCCCGTCGCCACGCCGCCCTGGGCGAGGGGCTCCGGCTGGCGATCGTCGACGAGCTGGTCCGATCCGACCGCTCGCCCGTTGAGCTGCGTCACCGGCTGGGCATCGAGTCCAACCTGCTGGCGCACCACCTCGATGTGCTCGAGGGGGTCGACCTGATCGTCCGATCGCGATCGAGTGGCGACGGTCGCCGTCGCTACGTGCGCCTCGTACCAGGAGCGTTGGACGATCTGCTGCCCGGTGGCCGGCTCCCGGCCACCCGCGCGCTGTTCGTGTGCACCCGAAACTCGGCTCGCAGTCAGCTGGCCGCGGCGTTGTGGCGGCAGCTCACCGGTGCACCCGCCGAGTCGGCCGGTACCCACCCCGCCGATGGTGTGCACCCCGGGGCCGTCGCCGCAGCGCGCCGGGCCGGCCTCGACCTGTCGGGGGCGGTTCCCCGGGCCCTCGCCGAGGTGCGCAGGCGCCCGTCGGTGGTCGTGACCGTGTGCGGTCAGGCCCACGAGGAGCTCGGCGCCGACCTCGAGCGTCTGCACTGGTCGATCGCCGATCCGGTGGTCGACGGAGGCCGCGCCGCCTTCGACGACGCGGTGACCGAGCTCCGCGCGCGCATCGCCGGCCTCACGACTCTCACCGCCAAGGACCGCTCATGACCGACCAGCTCCACCCGACCGTCCCCGAGCTGTCGCGGGACGTGGAGACGGGCACCGGGGCGTTGTGTCTCGACCTCGCCCGCCGGCTCGTCGCCGAGGCGCTCGGCACCGCGCTGCTCATCGTCGCGGTCGTCGGCTCGGGCATCATGGCCAGCCGCCTGTCGCCCGACGACGTCGGCCTCCAGCTGCTCGAGAACGCCGCGGCGACGGCGGGCGCGTTGATCGGCCTGATCCTGATGTTCGGTGCCGTGTCGGGCGCCCACTTCAACCCCGTCGTCACCCTCGTCGATCGGTTGTTCGGCATGCTCGGCACCGTCGAGGCGGTCGCCTACGTCGTGGCGCAGGTGGCCGGCGGGTGCATCGGGACCGTCATCGCCAACCTCATGTTCGAGCTCGACGCCGTGAACGTGTCGACCAGGGTCCGCTCGTCGGGGGCGTTGTGGTTGTCCGAGGTGGTGGCGACGGTCGGCCTACTGCTCGTGATCCACGGGTGCGTCCGCACCGGGCGCTCGTCGGCGGTGCCGTTCGCGGTCGGCGCCTGGATCGGCGGCGCCTACTGGTTCACGTCGTCCACCAGCTTCGCCAACCCGGCCGTGACGATCGCCCGCACCCTGTCCGACAGCTTCGCCGGCATCGAGCCGTCGTCGGCCCCGATGTTCATCGTCATGCAGCTCGTCGGCGCGGTGCTCGCCTTCGGGCTCATCCGCTTCCTCTATCCGACCAACGCCTCGGAGGCCTGAACGTGCCCGACACCACTGTCACCCGGCCCGATCGGCCCGAGATCCTGTTCGTCTGCGTGCACAACGCCGGGCGTTCGCAGATGGCTGCGGCACTGCTGGCCCACCACGCCGGTGACCGCGTGGTGGTCCGCTCGGCGGGCACCGCGCCCGCCCACACCATCAACCCGGCCGTGGTGGCGGTGATGGCCGAGCTCGGCATCGACCTGGCCGCCAGCGGCGCCCACCCGAAGAAGCTCGACGATGCGGCTGTCGAGGCGTCGGACGTGGTCATCACCATGGGGTGCGGCGACGAGTGCCCGTTCTATCCGGGCAAGCGCTACCTCGACTGGGCGCTCCCCGACCCGGCGGGCCAAGGGGTCGAGGCCGTGCGCCCGATCCGCGACGAGATCGACCGACGCGTGCGCGCGCTGCTGGCCGAGCTGACCGTGGGCGGTCGCGGTACTGCCTGATCTCGCGGCACGTGCGGTGCCGGACCGACCGCGCATCCGCCCCGTCTCGGCGCGGTGAACACGTCGAGTGTCGATGTGTGCCCGCGCCTGACGGCACCCGCGATGCATGTTCGCGGGATGTGGCCCACTGTTCAGCTGGCCTTCATCCAGCTGCCGGAAGCCACAGGAACGCCGTTGTTACCGTCGTGGAGTGGTGTGCCCGATGAGCAGGTCGTCCCGTGGCTGAGGGATCTATGTCGTGGCCGGCGCCCGACGGCGGTTTGACGATCGGGCCGCCGTCGCCGGGGTACGACGACGTGCTCGACGAGCCTCGGACCCCCAACGAGCTGCCGTCGCTCGGTGACCGCATCTACCGCGGCGTCGCCACGGCGTGCGCCATGGTCAGCCTGGTCATCGTGGGTCTCACCTTCATCTTCCTGCTCTGGGAGTCGAGGCAGATCTTCGGCCAGGTCAACCCCTTCAAGTTCCTCACCGGCATGAAGTGGAACGGCGGCTCCAAGGAGGTCGGCATCGGCGGGCTCCTGATCGCAACGATGCTGGTCGCCGTCATCGGGCTCGTCATCGCCGTGCCGCTGGCCCTGGCCATGGCCCTGTTCATCAACGAGTTCGCGCCGGCGCGCCTGCGCACCTTCCTGACGTCGGTCATGGACCTGCTGGCCGCCGTGCCGAGCCTCATCTACGGCTTCTGGGGGTTCTTCGCACTGATGCCCCAGCTGCGGCCGATCGCCCGGTGGATCACCGAGCACCTGTCGGCGATTCCCCTGTTCCGACTGTCGGAGCCGAACGCCAACCTGACCCAGTCGGCCTTCGTGGCCGGTGTGGTGGTGGGCATCATGATCGTGCCGATCATCACGTCGGTCTCCCGCGACGTGATGTCGCAGGTCCCCCGGGAGCTCTGCGAGGGCGCGCTGGCGCTCGGCGGCACGCGGTGGGGCATGATCAAAGACGTCATCCTGCCGTTCGGTCGTTCGGGCATCGTGGGAGCCACGCTGCTCGGCCTGGGCCGCGCACTGGGCGAGACGATCGCGGTGGCGCTCGTGATCTCGCTCGTGTTCACGGGCGTGAACTGGAACGTCCTGCAGCAGGGCGCCGGTTCGATCGCTGCGCTGATCGTCACCCGCTTCGGCGAGGCGACACCGCTGGAACGCTCGGCGCTCATCGCCGCCGGGCTCGGGTTGTTCATGCTCACGTTCGCCATCAACCTGATCTCGCGCACCATCGTGGCCCGCTCGGCCAAG
The DNA here is from genome assembly GCA_038244535.1 of Acidimicrobiales bacterium. Lineage (GTDB taxonomy): Bacteria > Actinomycetota > Acidimicrobiia > Acidimicrobiales > Ilumatobacteraceae > JBBRTJ01. The sequence continues at coordinate 4,399 of JBBRTJ010000145.1, forward strand.
GACTGGTCGATGCGATGATCACCGACCCCACCACCGAGGGGCAGTACGCCAGGACCGAGCAGTTGCCGACCCTCGCCTCGTCGCCCGAGTCGGACAAACCGCGGCCGTTCAGCAAGTTGCCCGAGGAGGTGCTCCGCGAGGTGGCGGTCGCCGCCGCCGCCGGCCTGGCGGTGGCCCTCGTCCTGCGCACGGTGCTGCACTGGCAGGGCATGATGAGCACGGCCGTCGTGTGGTACCTGGCGGCCCTGGCCTTCATCATCGTGCTGGTGCGGTCGTCGCGCGGCGGACTGGCGGCCACGGACCGGGTGATGACCACGGTCATCTGGTCCGTGGGCGCGATCGCCTGTGGCCTGCTGGCCTGGCTGTTGGGCTTCGTGGTCGTCAACGGCATCGGGAAGATCTCGTGGAGCTTCTTCGTCGATGACCTGGGCAACACCTCGGCCCTCAACGAGGGCGGCGGCATGCGCCACGCGTTGATCGGCACGGTCGAGCAGGTGGGCATCGCCACCACCATCTCGGTGCCCATCTCGGTGATGACGGCGGTGTACCTCAACGAGGTCAAGGGCCGCCTGGCGCCGGTGATCCGCTTCATCGTCGACGCCATGAGCGGCCTGCCGTCGGTCGTGGCGGGCCTGCTCATCTACTCGGTGTGGATCCTCACGTTCCATCAAGGGTTCTCGGGTTTCGCCTGTTCGCTGGCGCTGGTGGTGTTGATGCTGCCCACCGTCACGCGGACCTCCGAGGAGATCCTGCGCACCGTGCCCGGCCACTACCGCGAGGCGGCGCTGGCGCTCGGCGC
>JBBRTJ010000146.1:0-5149 GCA_038244535.1 Acidimicrobiales bacterium
ACCGGGTGGCCGTGTCGTACAGCTCGGCCGACCGGGTGGCCGTGTCGTACAGCTCGGCCGACCGGGTGGCCGTGTCGTAGCGCTCGGCCGACGCCAGGGGCACGCACGGCGAACCGTCCACCCGCCTGCCACGAGCACCGAGCCGTCACCCAGCATGGTCGCGGTGTGGAGCTCACGACCGACGGCCATCGCTCCCGGCGGCCATCGCTCCCGACGGCGACCCCTAGCCCCTTTGCGTCGCGTTGTTGCTGCTCTACAACAACGTCGCGACTGAAAGCGGCCAGCGGGCGGTTTGGCTAGGTGGGAAGGCGGGGGGCAGCGCTCAGGCTGATGGCGCCGTCGTCAGCGGGTCGTCGTCACCGAGCGAGAGGTAGCCCTCGTCCTCCTGGGCGAAGTGCAGCACGAGGATGGCGTGAAGCCCGTACAGGAACCGGCGCAGCTCGACGACGTCGGCCTCGTCGGGCCCCTCGGCCCCGATGTCGTCGAGGAGTTGGCCGAAGCGGCGGATGCGGTGGGCGATCTCGGCATGGGTGCGGCTCATGGGACCGGTGGGATCGACGCCCCCGATCATCGCCGCCATCGCGGGGTAGAGATCCTGCTCCTCGGTCACCTCGTGCGGAAGGAGCACCGTGACCAGGAAGTTCTGGACCGCTCGCAGCTCGGCCAGGGAGGTCGGCTCGTCGAGCGTGCCGAGCTGATCGGCCGCGGTCTGGAGCTGGTCGATGTCAGGGCGCAGCGTGCGGTGCTCGCCCCGGAACTGACGGGTCAGGCGGGCGGCATCGGCCGAGAGCGGCCGGACACGCGGCGTCTGACGGGCACGCAGCGCATTGAGGATGACACCCAGGTCGATCACCTCCTGGAGCAAAGCCCCCCACACCGGTGCCAAGAACCCAGCCGCGGCCGCGCCCATGGCCACGATCGACAGGCCGATGCCGATGACGACGCTCTCGCGGGCGATGCCAGTGGCCCGACGGGCGATGGCCACCGCGTCACCGACACGATCGAGGCGGTCGACGAGCAGCACCACGTCGGCGGCCTGCGAGGCGGCGGTGGCCCCACGAGCGCCGACGGCGACTCCGACGTCGGCAAGGGCCAGGGCGGGCGCGTCATTGATGCCGTCACCCACCATGATCGTCGGCGCCGAGCGCTGCTCGATTCGCACCGCTTCGACCTTGTCGACGGGCGTGCGCTCGGCGAGCACCGCGTCGACGCCGATGATGGTGCCGATGGTGGCAGCAACGTCGGACCGGTCACCGGTCACCATCACGACGCGGCGGATCCCGTCTCGACGCAGCGCGGCGATGGTGCGGGCGGCATCGGGGCGGATGGGATCGACGAGCACCAGCGCACCGATGGGCCGGTCGTCGAAGCGCACGAACGCGGTCATGGCCCCGTCGAGCTCGGCTCGCCTGCGGGTGGTGCGCACCCAGGGCCCGATGGCATCGGGCGCCGCCCACGAGAGCTTGCCCAGCTGCACCGCGTGGCCGCCGACGTGACCTGAGATCCCCTGGCCCGGCACCTCCTCGGCCCCAACCGGCAGGGTTAGGGCGAGACCACGGGTCCGGGCCGCCGCGACCACTGCGGAAGCCAGGACGTGAGGCGACACCTGGTCGAGCGAGGCCGCCATGGTCAGCACGAGATCGGGATCGACCCCGGGAGCGGGGATGATGGCGACGAGCTCGGGATGGCCCATGGTCAAGGTCCCGGTCTTGTCGAACAGCAACGTCGTGCCTGTCGACAGCCGCTCGAGCGCACCGCCACCCTTGACGATCACGCCCCTCCGAGCGGCAGCCGAGAGGCCGGACACGATGGCCACCGGGGCCGCCAGGATCAGCGGGCACGGCGTCGCCACGACGAGCACGGCCACGGCCCGGACCGGGTCGCCGGAGATGATCCAGGCTGCGCCGGCGATGAGGATGCTGAGGCCGAGGAAGAGGCCGGCGTAGCGATCGGCGAGGCGGACGAAGGGCGCGCTCGACGCCTCCGACTCGGCCACCAACCGGACGATCCCGGCATAGGTGCTGTCGGCCGCGGTGGCAGTGGTGCGCAGGTCGAACGGGCCGCCCGCGTTGGCGACGCCGCTGCGCACCGCGGTCCCCGCGAGCCGCTCGACGGGCAGCGCCTCCCCCGTGAGCGCCGACTCGTCGAGCACGGCCACGCCCCGCTCCACCCGCCCGTCGAGGGGGACGACCTCGCCTGGCTTCACGAGCACGAGATCGCCGGGCACCACGGCGTCGAGGTCGACGTCGATCACACCGTCGCCGCCATAGCGATGAGCACTCCTCGGGGCCCGCTGCAGAAGTGCGCCGAGCTCGCGCCTCGCCCGCCCCCCGGCCCACCCTTCGAGGGCCCGGCCCGTGGCGAGCATCACCGTGATGACGGCCCCGGCCAGCGGCTCTGCCACAGCCAGCGTGCCCACCAGCGCGAGCAGCGCCACGACGTCGACGCCGAGGCGGTGATGACGGACGTCGGCCGCCACGAACCACGCGGCGGGCACGATGCCGGCGATCGTCGTCAGCGTCCACACGGCAAGGCCGAGGTCCTGCTGACCCACGAGGTACAGGAGCCCACCGAGGCCGACCATGGCCAGGGCGACGGCGGCCAGGACCATGACCGGCGATGGCGCCCGGTCAGGAGCCGCGCTCGTCTGCCCCGTCGCTTCCTTGGTCATCATCAGATCATCGTCAGCCCCGAGAGCCCCACGAACCAGGGGACAAGGTCCCCGAGTGGGCTGCGATGGCGGGACCTTGGGCCCTGGCTGCGCTCGGGCCAGGGCGGGAGAGTCTTTCCCATGAACATGGACGCGGCCGGGCTCGAGGTGCTCGACCGCGCGGCATGCCTCCGCCTGCTCAGCACCACGGAACGGGGGCGGATCGCCATCAACGTCGGGGCCTTGCCCCGCATCCTGCCTGTGCACTTCGTGCTGGACGTCGAGCGTGTCGTCGTGGGCGTCGGGGCCAACTCGGCGCTGGCGAAGGCCACCAACGACGCCGTCGTGGCCTTCGAGGCCGACGGCTTCGCTGATGACGATCGGGGGGTCGGGACGGGGCACGAGTGGAGCGTGAGCCTCATCGGTGTGGCCCGCCACGCGATGGCCGCCGACGAGCTGGCCTACCTCGAGTCGCTCGGCCTGCAGGTGTGGGGCGACGGCATCCCCCACCGGTTCGTCACCATCAGCACCGAGCACGTCGCCGGCCGCCAGACCAGCTCTCAGATCAGGACGTCAGAGGAACCCGCCAGGTGAGCTCGGCCCCCCGAGGGCTGTGGGGTGTCAGCGCGAACGACCCACCGCGCCGCTCGGCCCGCCGGGCGAGGTTCACGAGGCCGTGGCCCGCGCCGTCACCGTCATCGTCCTCATGACCGTGGGAGGCCACAGCATGCGTGGGTGGACCGACACCATCGTCGGTCACCCGCAGCACCAGTTCACCACGAGCAACGGTCACATGGACGGTGGCGATGCTGGCTTGGGCGTGGCGGGCGATGTTCGACAGGGCTTCGCGCAGGGCGCTCAGCAGCTCGTCGCCCAGGAGCGGATCGATTGCGCTGTCGACAGGCCCCGCGAGGTCGAGACGGGGCTCGAACCCCAGCGTCGGCGCCGTCTCAGCCACGAGCTCAGCCAGGTGGGCGCGAAGCTTCGCGACCGGCGACCGGGTCGCCATGCTCAACGCGAAGATCGATGACCGGATCTGGCGAATGGTCGCGTCGAGGTCCTCGACGGCCTGCTCGATGCGGATGCTCACGTCGACGTCGTGCGTCAGGCGTGCCGTCGCCTGGAGCTGCAGCCCCGTGGCAAAGAGCTCCTGGATGACCGTGTCGTGAAGGTCCATCGCGATGCGCTCGCGATCTTCGAGCAGCGCGAGATCCCTGACCCGGCCGTGGAGACGGGCGTTCTCGATGGCCACGCCCGCACCGACAGCCAGGGCCACAGTGAGCTCCTGGTCGACGTCGGTGAAGGCGTCGGCCGACTGCTTGTCGGTCATGTAGAGGTTCCCGAACACCTTGCCTCGCACGATGACGGGGACCCCGAGGAACGACTGCATCGGGGGGTGGTTCGGGGGGAAGCCGAAGCTGTCGGGGTGCTCGGTCAGGTTCGGCAAGCGCAGCGGCCGGGGATCGACGATGAGCAGGCCCAGGATGCCGTGCCCCTTCGGCAGACCGCCGATCTCGGCCCGATCGTCGGCATCGATCCCGACGGTGATGAAGTCGGTCAAACCGGTGCCCTGCGGATCGAGCACACCAAGGGCGCCGTAACGGGCGTCGACCAGCGTCGTGGCTGCCTGCACGATGCGTTCGAGCGTCGCCGCGAGGTCAAGATCGGACCCGATGGCCAGCACGGCGTCGAGGAGCTGACGAAGGCTGGCCGGACCAGCGAACCCTTCCGTCGACATGATGGGGAGCCTAGGTCCTCGCCCGCGGTGACCTTGGTCCCTGGCAGAGGCCCAGCTCTGCTGAGATCCTGCAGGTGCAACAAGGAGGCATGCGATGGACAAGGCCGCTGACAGGATCGTGGTCGGGGTGGACGGGTCGACCGGATCGCAGGAGGCACTTCGGTGGGCCATCGACGAGGTCAAGCGCCGCGGCACCGACCTGGAGATCGTCATCTGCTGGCACCCGCCCTACCTTGCCGAAGCGAGCGGTTATGGCGTTGCCTTCCTGTCGCCCGACGAGCTGACGGCCGATGCCCGCGCCCAGCTCGACGGCGCGCTGGGCCCCGTGCACGACGAGCTCGAGAGCATCGGGACCCTCGGTCACACCGTCACCACCCGGCTGATCGAGGGGGCCCCCGGGCCGAACCTCGTCACCGAGTCCAAGGGGGCCGCGCTGGTCGTGGTGGGTCGCCGCGGGCACAGCGGCCTGGCCCGGCTGATGATGGGTTCGGTGAGCCGGTACATCGCCACCCACGCACCCTGCCCGGTGGTGGTGGTGCCCGACGACAGCGACACGGCTTGACGCCGGGGGCCACCGACGACGACGAGCACGCCCGCGTCGGTTGGAGCGTGTGCGTCCCGGGGTTCGGGCACGAGTTCACCAACGACCCCGAGGCCGACAGGCCGACGGTGCTCACCGTGTTGTCCTGGGCGCCGGGTGCCCGTGACCGCTGGTTCGCCATCACCGCCGACCAGATCACCGGTCGACGGATCCCGTGGGA
>JBBRTJ010000147.1:0-4861 GCA_038244535.1 Acidimicrobiales bacterium
GGCACTACTGTGCTCAACCATGCCCGAGCGCCAGGTCCCCGATCGCAACCTGGCCCTCGACATCGTTCGGGTCACCGAGTCCGCGGCGCTCGCCGCGGCCCGATGGATGGGGCGGGGCGACAAGAACGGCGCCGACGGGGCCGCGGTCGAGGCGATGCGGGTCGTGCTCGCCACGGTTCCGATGGACGGCCTCGTCGTGATCGGCGAGGGCGAGAAGGACGAAGCCCCGATGCTCTACAACGGAGAGCGCATCGGCGACGGCAGCCCGCCCCTCTGCGACATCGCCGTCGACCCCATCGACGGGACCACCCTCACCGCGTACGGGCTGTCCAACGCCCTGTCGGTCATCGCCGTGAGCGAGCGCGGCACCATGTTCAACCCCGGCCCGTGCGTGTACATGGAGAAGATCGCCGTCGGTCCCGAGGCGGCCGGCTCGATCGACATCACGGCCACCCCGACGCAGAACCTGCGCTGGGTGGCCAAAGCCAAGGGCGAGTCGGTGCGTGACCTGACCGTCGTCATCCTCGATCGGCCCCGCCACGAGGCGCTCATCGCCGAGGTGCGGGCCAGCGGTGCACGGGTCAGGCTCATCCGCGACGGCGATGTGGCCGGCGCCATCGCCACGGCGTGGCCCGACAGCGGCACCGACATCCTGTTCGGCGTCGGGGGCACCCCCGAGGGTGTCATCTCCGCCGCGGCGCTCAAGTGCATGGGGGGCGAGATCCAGGGGCGTCTGTGGCCGCGTGACGACGCCGAGCGGGCCGCAGCTGTCGCCGCCGGCTACGACCTCGACGAGGTGCTGACGAGTGAATCCCTGGTCAGGGGTGACAACTGCTTCTTTGCCGCCACGGGCATCACCGATGGCGACCTGCTGAAGGGGGTGCACTTCAACCCTCGAGGGGCCTCGACGCAGTCGCTCGTCATGCGGTCCAAGTCGGGCACGGTGCGCCTCGTCACCTCCCAGCACCGTCTTGACAAGCTCAAGGCCTACGCCTCTGTCGACTACGCCTGACCAACGACGGGCGATCATGTCGTGGCCCATCCGCTGATCAGCGACACGGTCGCGACCGCCAAGGCGATCGTCGCCCGCTACACCGAGCACGGCCTCAAAGACGTCGCCGCCGGGGTGTCGTTCTGGACGTTCCTGAGCCTGTTCCCCACGGCGCTGGCCTTCGTCGCACTCGTGGGCAGCGCCAGCGGGATCATCGGTGGCGATGCCGCCGCCAAGGCCCAGTCCCGCTTGATCGAGGTGCTCGCCGACAACACCAGCGGCGCCCTGGGCGACCAGCTCCAGTCCATGGTCAACGACCTGTTCGATACCCAGCGCACTGGTCTCGCTCTGGTCTCGGTGCTCATCGCGCTCTGGAGCTCATCGAAGGGCTTCTCGTCGTTGTGCCGTGCACTGGCGCTCGTGAACGGCGACCCCGAGGCCCGCCGTGGGATGCGCGGCCGCGCCGTCGGCCTGATGCTCGGGTTCGGCACGATCGTGGCCCTCACCGTGATCGTGCTCCAGGGGGTGCTCGGGCCGCTGTTCGGCTTCGAGCACAGCCTGCCCAGCTCAGCGAGGTGGCTCTTCAGCGTGCTCGTGTTCGCCCGGCTCCCGGTGCTGGGGGCCGTGGTCGTGCTCTGGGTCACCATCCTGCTCAAAGTCGGCCCTGGCCGGCCCGGGCCGCTCCGGGCGGCGCTCCCGGGCGCCCTCGTCACGACGGTCATGTGGCTGCTCACCACGGTCGGCTTCTCACTCGCCGTCCGCCTCGGGGTGCTCCGGGCGAACCCCCTCGTCGGCGCCCTCGGTGGCGTCCTGCTGTTCCTCACCTGGCTGCACTTGATGAGCACCGCCATCCTCGTCGGCGGTGAGCTCAACGCCTACCGGGCCGAGCTCAGTGCGATGCGTCGCGCTGAAGCATGAGCCCGGTGAGGCGTCGCACCAGCGCCCGCGGCAACAGCGATGACGTCGCCACCGTGGCCTTGTAGGCGAGGCCGGGGATCGACAGCGTGCGGCCCTTGACGACGTCGGCCAAGCCGGTCGCAGCAACGGCCTCGGCCGACATCCAGGCCAACGATGGCACCCGGTCGGTCGTCCCGGTGGCGTTCGCCACCTGTTGGAACTCGGTGCGGGTGAACCCGGGGCACAGCGCCGTCACCCTCACGAACGTGCCGCGCAGCTCCTCGTGCAGCCCCTCGGTGAAGCTCGTCACGAATGCCTTGGTCGCGGCGTAGGTGGTCGATCCGGGCCCCGCCTGGAAGCCCGCCACGGACGACACGTTCAGGATCCAGCCGCGCCCCCGCTCGACCATCACCCGCGCCGCCACGGCGGACAAGGTCGTGAGGGCGAGCACGTTGACCCGCACCTCGGCGGCCAGGCGACCCGGGTCGAGCTCGGCGACCAAACCGCTGTTGCCGAAGCCCGCGTTGTTCACCAGCAGCTCGATGGGCCGGCCGGTCTCACTGAGCCGGGCCGCCACCAGCGCCACCCCGTCCTCGGTGGCCAGGTCGGCCACGAGCACCTCGACACCGGGCAGCTCGGCCGCCAGGGCTTCGAGGCGATCAGCCCGACGGGCCACGACCACGGTCGGCACTCCCGCCTCGGCCAGGAGGCGGACCATGGCCTCACCGATGCCGCTCGACGCTCCCGTCACGAGTGCGCTCGACCACGGGTACGACGTCATGGCGGCGAGGGTACGCCTGCCCGTCGCCCGTGCGCCCACCCTTGGCACCAAAGCAATGCCGACCTCGTCGTCAACTGGACCGGACGCGGAGCCTTGGCGCACGCTTGAAGTCCCTCGTGTTCCTGGTGAGCAAGGTGACCTGGTGAGCAAGGCGCCGTCGCCGCAATCAGGGCCGATGGCGCCGGGGGAGCCGGCCCGCTTGTTCAAGGTGATGGATGCAGACATCGGTGTCGACGAGGTCAGCCACGCTGCCACGCTTCACGACCGGGGACCGACGTGCCGATCCCAGGGGCGGCGCCGAAGGTTGCCTCGAGGTCGTCACCCGAGTCGAGGTAGGCGTCGCTCGCCCACTTGACCACCTCGCCCATCGTGGCGCCATGCGGCGCGGCCAAGCCGGCAGTTCGGGCCTATTGCTCGTCGCTCCGGTACGCCTGAGTGCGGGCGCTTGTTGTTCGCCCGGACCTACTTGAAGAACTCGTCGGTTTCGGGAGTATCGGGGTACACGTTGTCGAGCGACACGATCTTGCTCTCACGGATCACCCACCGCTGCAACGCGTTCTGGTTGATCGACGCCCCGGGGCGTTGTGCCTCCAGGTGGAAGTAGCCCAGCACGGAATCCTCGCCCGAAGCGGCCAACTCGATTGGCTCCGCCTTCAGCGTGCCCCCGCTGATCTCGAAGGCGAGCCGAGCGACTTCGGCGATCTGCTCGTGGCCTTGAAAGCGGCCGGAGATCCGATTTTGGCCCGGGAGGGTCCATACGCCGTCGGGAGCCCACAGCTTCACGAACCCGTCCAGATCGCCGGCGACCCACTTCTCCCATGCGACCTTCACGACACCGAGTGCACCGCTGTCAGCCATGACTTGTCCTCTCGATTCCCTCGCGTGAGCGCGGAACGTAACACTCAACCACTCACGCTTCCGGGAGAACTCGTGAGTGTCGCGCCGGCGTCGGGGGCATCCACGTACGCGTCGTCGCTCAGGACGTCGATCCACTGTTGCGAACCGACGCCGCAGAGCTTCAGCTTCGAAGACACCTTGCCAAAACGACCGGAGACGACTCGTGCGCAGAGCGGCCGTCCAGCGGCGCGCTAACGCGCCGCGGTCAGTGGCGGGCGGAGGTCGGGGCGCCTCCCACCGGCAGGTTGGCGACGGCGTTCAACCGCGCCGTCGCTCGGCGGATGGCTGCGGAGGCCTCGGCGTCGGTCTCGTGACCCTGGCGGGCCTCCGCGCGCGTGAGCGCGTCTCGGGCCCGATCGGCGTCGATGAACTCGGCCATCTCGGCGCCATCGGACAGGATCGACACGACGTCGTTGGACACCTCGACGAAGCCACCGTGGACGGCGACGTGCAGCACAGTGCCGCCGACCTCGTAGATGCGCCCGTCCTTTTCGACCAGCGCGCCGAGGAACGGGGCATGGCCGGGCTGGAAGGCGATGTCGCCCCCCTCGGCGGTGCGCAGCACGACCATGGTGGCATCGCCGGAGTAGACGACCCGCTCTGGTGAGACGAGCTCGACGCGCAAGGTGCCGCCTGGCATCAGCCGCCCACCTGCTCGCGCAGGGACTTGGCCTTGGCCAGCACCTGGTCGACACCGCCGACGTTCAGGAACGCCTGCTCGGGGATCTCGTCGAGCTCACCGTTGATCAGGGCCTCGAAGCTCTCGACCGTCTCAGCGGTCGACACGTACTCGCCCTTCAGGCCGGTGAACACCTCAGCCACGAAGAACGGCTGGCTGAGGAACCGCTGCACCTTGCGGGCCCGGTTCACGGTGAGGCGGTCCTCCTCGGACAGCTCGTCCAGGCCGAGGATGGCGATGATGTCCTGCAGCTCCTTGTACCGCTGCAGCACCTCCTGCACACGCCGGGCCACGCCGTAGTGACGATCGCCCACGACCTCGGGCTGCAGCAGCGTCGAGGTGGACGCGAGCGGGTCGACCGCGGGGTAGATGCCAAGGGCGGCGATCTGGCGGCTCAGCTCGGTGGTGGCGTCGAGGTGGGTGAAGGTGGTGACCGGCGCCGGGTCGGTGTAGTCGTCGGCGGGCACGTACACGGCCTGCAACGACGTGATCGAGCGGCCCTTGGTAGACGTGATGCGCTCTTGGAGCTGGCCCATCTCGTCGGCCAGGGTGGGCTGGTAGCCCACGGCGGAGGGCATGCGGCCGAGCAGGGTCGACACCTCGGAGCCGGCCTGCA
>JBBRTJ010000148.1:0-4828 GCA_038244535.1 Acidimicrobiales bacterium
CCTCTCGTCCCGAGCCGCCGCGGGGGTTGCACCAGAGCACGACGTATCCCGCCCTGGCCTGGAGCTGCACCTCGTCGAAGAAGCGGTTGCCGTACTGGGTGAACGGCCCACCGTGGATGTTCACCAGCATCGGGTAGCGCTGGTCCGGGTCGAGGTCGGGTGGCATCAGCAGCCAGGCGTCGACGTCGACGCCCGGTGCCGTGGTCACGACGAGGCGCTCGGGTTCGCGCAGCGCCGCCGCGGCGGCGAACCGGTCGCTGTGGTGCGTGAGCCGGCGCTCGACGCCGTCGACGACGGCGAACACCTCGGCCGGCATGGTCGGCTCGGTCGCCGTGAACGCCACGACGCCAGCCACTGAGTCCCAGCCGGTGACGCAGCGCGCCCCGCCGACTGCCAGTTCGGGATCACGACCGTCGATGCCGAGCCGGTACAGGTGGGCGTTGCCGCGGTCTTCGCAGGCGCACAGGAGCGTCCCATCGGGCTGCCATTGGGGGGCCTGGGCCCCGGGGTAGGGCGCAAACGTGCGGTCGAGGCCCCGGCTGACGAACTGCGGGGTGCCTCCGCTGCTGGCCATCACGGCGACGTGGGCGTTGCGGGGGATCGTCTGGGTGTCGTCCTTGCCCACCACTGCGATCGTCGAGCCGTCAGGGGAGACCCGCGGGTGCTGGTAGGCGCCGGTCCGAGTGGTCAGCGCCAGCGGCGGGCTGCTGGCGTCGGCCGGCACCACGAACACGTCGTTGGTGAGGTCGATGTCGCGGCTGTCGTGCGTCGCTCCGGTGACGACGAGGTGCTCGCCGTCGGGCGTCCATGCCGGCTGGCCGAGCTCGTGCTCGCCGGGTGTGATGTCGACGGGCTCGGCGGTGCCATCGGCTGGCACGACGAACGTGTGCGTGGGCCGGTCGCAGGTCCATCCGGTGCCGTCGAGGCGGAAGAAGAAGTGGGTGATGCGCCTCGGGGCTTGCGCGGCCACTGGTTGGTCGTAGCGAGGCTCGCGGGCGCGGCTGGCGAAGGCCAGGCGGATGCCGTCGGGCGACCACGTGAGGCCCGTGATCGCCTCGGGCTGGCTGGCCAGGGTCACGGTCTCGCCGCCGCCAATCACGGGCGCGACGTGCAGTGTCGAGCGCTCCGGCTCTCGGCGCGACGTGAAGGCCAGACGGGTGCCATCGGGCGACCACGCCGGGCTGGCGTCAAGATCGGCGCCACTCGTGAACGGGCGGGGGGGCGAGGATCCATCGGCGGCAACGAGCCAGACCTGCGAGCGGTACCGGTTGCCGGGCAGGTCGACGCGCTGGAGCACATAGGCGACGGTGAGCCCATCGGGCGACAAGGCGGGGGAGCCGGAGGCGACGATGCCTCCGAGGTCGGCAGGTTGCATGCCCGCAGTCTCGCCCGCAGGAAGGACCTTGGCAGGATGTGACGCATGGGCCGACGATCGCGACGAGCCGACCGTGCCGCCGAGGTGCTCGAACGCACCTATGCCACCGGAGTGCAGGGCCACCGCCTCGCCCTCGGCGCGCTCCGCAACGGCGTCGGCGTCGGCGGGGACGCGCCAGGTGCGGTTGAGGGCGAGGTCGCCGCGGTGCACGACGCGGCCTTCACGCGGGCGTGGTCGGCGGCGCTGGCCGAGGGCGGTCCCGCGTGGGCCGAGCGCACTGGCACGAGCGAGGCCGCCGAGTCGGCCCGGCTCTGGAGCGAGCACCTCGAGCCCTTGACCGGGCTGGCGCCCCCCGGCTCCCGTTAGGTTCAGCTCATGGACCTCGGACGTGTCGGCATCTGGACCTTCCAACTCGACCTGCAGCCAATGGCGCGAGCCCAAGAGCTGGCCGTCGAGCTCGAGGAGCTCGGCTACGGATCGCTGTGGGTCCCCGAGGCGGTCGGCCGGGAGCCCTTCGTCAACACCGCGCTGCTGGCCTCGGCGACGCGGCGCATCGTGCTCGCCACCGGCATCGCCAGCGTGCAAGACCGCGAGGCACTCAGCATGAACGCCGGCTGGAAGGCCATGAGTGAGGCGTTCCCCGGCCGCTTCCTGCTCGGCATGGGGGTGAGCCACGCTCCGATGGTCGAGCACGTGCTCGGCAAGGTCTACGACAAGCCCTACAGCCAGATGGTGGCCTACCTCGACGCCATGGACAAGGGCCTCTACTTCGCGGCACCGCCGGTCGTCGATCCGGCGCGCGTGCTCGCCGCGCTGGGCCCGCGCATGCTGCGCCTGGCCGCCGCGCGCACCGCTGGCGCTCACCCCTACTTCGTCCCCGTCGAGCACACCGCGTTCGCTCGCGAGACCCTCGGCGTCGGGCCCCTGCTGCTCCCCGAGCAGGCCGCGGTCCTCGAGACCGATCCTGAGGTGGCACGCGCGATCGCCCGCACCCACATGGCGACCTACCTCGGGCTGCCCAACTACACCAACAACCTTCGCCGCCTCGGGTGGGGCGACGACGACTTGGGCCACGGTGGTAGCGATCGGCTGGTCGACGCCATCGTGGCCTGGGGCGACGAGGAGGCGATCCGAGCCCGGGTGCAGGACCACCTCGACGCCGGCGCTGACCACGTGTGCGTGCAGGTGCTGTCGAGCGACCCCGGCGGGCTGCCGCTCGACGGTTGGCGTCGCCTCGCCCCGGTCCTGCTCGGGCGCTGAGCGAGACCTCGGTTGGGCGAACCCGCTACTCGGCGAGGCCGACGGGTTGACCGTCGATGATCTGGTCGAGGTACTCAGACAGGCCGTAGCCGACGCGGCCGTCGGCCATGGTCCAGCGGGTCATGCCCTCGCTGATGCGGGTGGTGAGCCACTCGCCCTCGGGGTCCTGGCGGCGGTTGCGCAGTGGGATGAGGCTGAGCACCTCACCGGCGAACTGCCACTCGCGCCCCGACTTCGATGACCGCAGCGTGGCCTGGATGGCCTGATGGTACGAGTCGTCCCCGGTCACCTCGGTCTCAAGCTGGACGTCGTCGCACAGGTGGATCTCGCCGTCCTCCCACACGAAGCCGCCCCGGGTGCCCGGCCCGTCGCGGCGGGCGACCCGACTGGCCATGAACCCGAAGTCGGGGCCGGCATTGGCGGTCAGCCAGCGGTAGTAGAAGGGGGCCTGCCAGTACCGAGGGCCCCACGAGTGATCGCGCAGGCCATGGCCGTTGACGATCCACTCATCGTCGCCCACGCGGATCACGCCCGTGCCGGCCACCAGTTGCTCGTAGTGACCCTTGGCGAACTCCTCGCCGGGCACCTCGTGGGGCGTGTCGGGCTCGCCACCGAACATCGAGGCGCGGCCCTGGCCCGTGAACGTCAGCTCGACGTGGCACTCGGCGAAGGGGTTGTTCGTGAAGGCCTGCTTGGGGTTCGCCATCTCGCTCGGGTCGGTGAGGACCACGACCTTGCCGTCGTAGCTGAGCTTCAGCTCCTCGAACGGCGTCACCATCTCCCAGCTCATGCCACCGGCTTCGAGCCGATCGTTGGAATCGATGCTCGGCCGCTTGAACATGAAGGCCACCCGGCCGTCGGGCAGGTAGAGGCACACCGTCATCTCGGCGGTGCCCTCGTTGGCCCGGTTCCCCGTGCGGAACCAACCGCCGACGCCGTGCGTCGGGTCGTAGAGGTTGATGTACATGCTCTCGTTGAAGTTGGGCTCGGGGCCCAGCTCGTGCATGTACTCGTCGGCCGGTTCCAGTCGCACACCCATGTTCGGGACCGTAGTCCCTGCGTTCCCTCGGCGGCCGGGCCGGTGACGCGAAGCAGGGCCGACCCCGTGGATCGAGGCCGGCCCTGCCAGGACGGGTCAGCTCACTTGCCCTTCCAGCGGTTCCAGTCGCCCGTCGAGCGGGTGCGGCCGTAGGACGCCATGGCGACCTGCTGGGATCCGCAGGCCGTCGTCGTCATGCGGTAGGTAGCGGCTGTGAACACACCAGACATCGGCGTGAGAGCGTTGACCGTGTTGTAGTCCCCCCAGCGGTAGTAGCCGCTGCTGATGCACGGGTTGCCCGCGCCGGTCATGCCCGACGGGTAGGCCGCCTGCACGAAACCGGCGACGTCGTCGATGACGGCGATCGCTCCGCTCGGGTAGTAGACCCCGCTCGGAGTCCCACCGCCGAAGGTGTAGATGGCGCCGACGTCATCGTTGGGCGACACCCCGAAGGCGGGATAGAGGAACGCCGCGAAGGTGCCCCACACGTCGCTGTATCCCTGCAGCGTGAGGTCGGCCTCCTTGATCCCGATGACCTTGGTGTAGGGGAAGGGTCTCCCGACCCCTTGGCTCGCTCCCCACGCGAAGTAGAGCGAACCGGCGGCTCTGGCCCCGGCCAGCACCCTCGAGTCACCGAAGGCACACCAGTTCTTGACCGTCAACCCGACGTCGGTGCTGGCGCAGTTCTGCCCCGAGTTCCTGGTGTAGAAGGCGTACTGGCCCGTGGTGTTGTAGGTGGTGGCCGAGTACCCGGTGCCCGCCTCGCTCCATGCGAACAGGGCGAAGTTGAGGCCGAGGGTGCCACTGGTCTGCCAGTTGCTGCCGAAGTACATGGTGTCGGTTGCGCCCCGCACCGGCTTGAAGGTGAACCAGTCGGTCCGGTACACGTAGTTGTACGAGAAGCCCGAGCACGTCTGCAGCGCATCCAGCGGGAAGCGCAACATGACCGAGCCGTAGCCCCCGGCGGACGGGAACACGTTGGTCGGCAGGTACAGGTAGTCGCGGCCGATCACCATGTCGTTGTAGTCGTACTGGCCGGTGACGCCGATGTTCGACGGGGCGAAGCTGTAGGAGCACCAGCTCGCCATGTCACCGCCGTTCGAGCCGGCGAGCTTCAAGCTGCCGTCGGTGTACTGGAGGACCCAGTAGACGCG
>JBBRTJ010000149.1:0-4796 GCA_038244535.1 Acidimicrobiales bacterium
AGGGTGCGGGCGTAGCGGGCGGCACCCTCGGCCCGCTCGGCGTTGCGCCCGATCCAGAACAGCGCCTCGGCGGTGCGGGTCGGCAGCGATGCCCGCAGGTCGACCTGGGGAAGCGCTCGTGGTCGGCGGCCAGTGCTCTCCCGACGACGCCCCGTCTCCTCGAGCACCCACACGTCCTTGGCCAGGCCCCGCACTTGGTTGACGATCGGGGTGTCGGGCTGCACCACGCGGGCGAGGCCACCGGGCAGCACGGTCCAGTCGTCGCCGGGCCCGGCCACGGCCAGCATCCGCACGGCGCTGACGCCGGGCGTGATGGCGCCGGCGCGCAACTGAGGGGTGGTGGCGAGGCGGGCCTCGTGCTGGGCGACGTAGCGCAGCGGCTCGGCGGCGATGGCGGTGCGCCACGCCTCGGCCTCGCTGGCGGTCAGGCGGCGGCCGAACGCGGACCGGCGGGGATTCACGGGACTCGTGTCGTGCAGCACCCAACCGGCAAGGTCGCCGAGCACGGCGCGCTCGACCGTTGGGTCACCGCACCACGACGTAGCGATCGAACCGAGCAGCAGCGGCTCACCGAGCAGGGCCTCACAGGCGCCGGCGAGGTAGGGCGCGAGGCCGAGGTGGCTGGCGGTGCCACTGCCGACGCCGTTAGCCAGGCCCACTTGGCCTTCGCGCCACGCCTGCACGAGCCCGGGCACGCCCCCCTCGCCCCGAGGCGACACCTCGAGCGGGTCGGCGTCGATGTCGTCCACGCGGCGCAGCATCACGTCGACCGCTTCGAGGCCGCCGAGCGAGCGCAGCCAGACCCGGCCGCCTCGCACGGTCAGGTCGGCGCCCTCGACGAGGTGGTAACCGAGCTGGGTGGCCAGGTAGCTGTGCTCGACGTAGTGGGGGTGGCGTACGCCCGGTGTCAACACCACGGTGCGCGGGCTGCGCCGATCGTCGGGCGCCAACGCGCCGAGGGCGTCACGCAGCTGGCGGAAGAAGCCGTCGAGGCGGGCGATGCGCAGTTGGCGGTACTGGTCAGGGAACAGGCGGCTGAGCACGGCGCGATGGAGCAACGCGTAGCCCGCCCCCGAGGGCGCATCGGTGTGGTCGCGAAGCACGAGGAACCGGCCCTGGTCGTCGCGCACGATGTCGGCGCCGTAGACGGCGAGGTGGCGCCCCCCCACGGGCTGCACGCCCCACGCGACCCGGACGTAGCCGGGGTAGCCCAGTACGAGCTCGGCTGGCACGATGCCCTCGGACAGGAGGCGCCGGGGTCCGTACAGGTCGGCCAACACCGCGTTGAGCAGGCGGGCCCGTTGGGCCAGGCCGCGCGACAGCAGCACGAAGTCGGCCGCATCGATCACGTACGGGATCGGATCAAGACGCCACGCCCTCGGTGTCGACTCGCCGTCTTCGTGCACGACGTGGCTGGCTCCCTCGGCCGTGAGGAGCCGGTCAGCCTGATCGCGCCGGCGCTCGAGATCGCTCTGACCGAGCGAGAGGTAGAGGCCGATCAGTCGTTGCCAGCGTTCGCGCGGGACGCCATCGCCGTCGACGAGCTCGTCGAAGCGACCGGGCTGGGCCCGGTACGTCAGCGGGAGGGGAGTGGCGATCGGGGGCATGCGGCCTCAGCCTGGCAGGCCGCTCGTCGCTACGGGGTGGATCGCGAGGCCGGTCAGCGTGCCGCGACGGGGGTCTTGGTCGACAGGAAGTAGGCGTCGCTCACGGCGGTGTGGATCTGGTCGAGGGCTTGCTGGACCTCGTCGACGAACTCGGTCAGGCCCCCTGACACGAGCTCGGCCACCGGGGGATCGGCGACCAGGATGCGAGCGGCGAGGCACGCCGGGCTCACCAGGCCCCAGCGCGGCAGCATCTCGAGGCGCTGGTCCATGTCGGCCAGGCACCATGCCACCGAGCGCGGGAAGCGCTCGTCGCTGAGCAGGAAGCGCACCACCGCCGGACCGTCGGCGGCGACCCGAGCGGTGCGATGGAACATCTGCAGGGCCGACACCGAGCGCAGCACGCTCATCCAGCGCACGTCGTCGTGCGGTTGGCGATCGAGGTGAGCGGCGCCCACCAGGCTGCCGGCCTGCACGTCGAGCACCCTGGTGGTCATGTCGGCTCGTTCGAGGTCGCGTCCGAGCGTGAGCAGCTCATAGGCGTCGTCGCGGCTCATCGTGCCTTCGAGGATGCCAAAGACGCGCTGGCACTCACCGATGACCCGTTCGAGGAACCGGCCGCGGCTCCGACGGGCCACACCGTCGGGCGTGTGGCTCACCGCGTACAGGTACAGGTCGTTCACGGCCTGCCAGGCCTCGCGGGGCAGCACCTCGCGGGTGGTGCGCAGGTTCTCGCGAGCCTGCTCGATCGACATCAGCACGCTGCTGGGGTTGATCCGATCGGCGACGAGGAACGAGATGACGCTGGCCTCGTCGGCCTTGCGGTACCGCTCGTCGAAGGCCACCCGTGATCCGGTGATGGCCAGTAGCGGCTCCCACGACGACAGCACCGAGATGGGGATGTCGACGAGCAGGTTCGTGTGCTCACGCACGATGCGGGCGGTGCCCTCGGCCCGCTCGAGGTAGCGCCCCGCCCAGTACACGTTCTCGGCCACCCTCGACAGCAGGCGGGTGCTCATGCGTCGTCCTCGGGGGCGTCGACGATCCAGGTGTCCTTGCTACCGCCGCCTTGGCTGCTGTTGACCACGAGCGATCCAGGGCGCAGCGCCACCCGGGTGAGGCCGCCCCTGGTCACGTAGCTGGTGGCGCCCGTGAGGATGAAGGGGCGCAGGTCGAGGTGGCGTGGTTCGAGCCCACCTTCGCACAGGGTCGGCGCCGTGGACAGGTGCAGGATCGGCTGGGCCACCCAGTTGCGGGGGTCGGCCTCGATGGCGGCCGCACAGGCCGCCCGCTTGTCGGCCGTCGAGCGGTCGCCGATCATCAGGCCGTAGCCTCCCGACTCGTTGGCCGGCTTCACGACCAGCTCAGACAGGTGGGCCAGGACGTAGGCCCGCTCTTCGGGGTACACGCACCGCCACGTCGGCACGTTCGCGATCAGCGGCTCCTCGCCCAGGTAGTAGCGGATGATCTCGGGTACCCAGGCGTAGACGACCTTGTCGTCGGCCACCCCTGCGCCGGGGGCGTTGGCAATGGCGACGTGCCCCTGGCGCCAGGCCCGCATGAGCCCGGCCACGCCGAGCGTCGAGTCGGGCCGGAACACCTCGGGGTCGAGGAACACGTCGTCGATGCGCCGGTAGATCACGTCGACGGGGACGGCACCGCCGATGGTGCGCATGTACACGCGGTCGTCGTTGCCGACGATCAGGTCGCGGCCCTCCACCAGTGGCACGCCCATGCGTTGGGCGAGGAACGAGTGCTCGAAGTACGCCGAGTTGTAGATGCCGGGCGTGAGCACGACCACGGTGGGCTGCTCGTCGGCCAGTCGGTCGGCCCGCACGGGGGCGAGGCTCGACAACAGGTTGTGCAGCTCGTCGGGGTAGGCGTCGATGGGTTGGATGCTCTGGCGCTCGAACAGGTCGGAGAAGGCGCGCTTGGACACCATGCGGTTCTCGAGCATGTAGCTCACGCCCGACGGCACTCGCAGGTTGTCCTCGAGCACGTACATGGTGCCATCGGCGTCGCGCACCAGGTCGCTGCCGCAGACGTGGGCCCACACCCCGAACGCCGGGCTCACGCCCCTGCACTCGGGTCGGAAGTGGACGCTGTCGGCCAGCAGCTCGGCGGGGAACACGCCATCGGCCACGATCTTCTGGTCGTGGTAGAGGTCGTCGATGAAGCGGTTGAGGGCCACGAGGCGCTGCACGAGGCCGGCCTCGATCCGGTCCCACTCGGTCGAGGAGATGACTCTCGGCACGACGTCGAAGGGCCAGGCCCGGTCGATGCCCCGCCCGTCTGAGTACACGGTGAACGTGATGCCCAGGGCCAAGATGTCGAGGTCGGCGGCGTCTTGGCGGGCCCGCAGCTCGGTGAGGCCGAGCGCCTCGATCCGCTCGAGCAGCGCCCTGGCCGCGGGTCGGGGCCGGCCGTGCTCGTCGCGCAGCTCGTCCCACGATGCGGTGCTGGTGCGGCGGACGTCGGCCATGGTCACCCCATCTTCCTAGAGGCAGCCCATGTCGTGCCTGTTGAGGAAGTGTGACCGCTCTGTGAACGCAGGAACCGGGGTCGCTCGGTCAGGGGTGGAGGTGCTTGGCGAAGAACTCGAGCACCAGCTCCGCTCGCTGGCGGCGGTGGACCGGGGACCCGCTGCGCGACAGCTCGTGGCCCTCGCCGGGGAAGCGCACGAACTCGACGGCACGACCGAGCTCGCGCAGGGCCACGAACAGCTGCTCGGCCTGCTCGATCGGACAACGCAGGTCATCCTCGGAGTGCAGGAGCAGGACGGGCGTGGTGATGGCCTCGGCGTAGGTGATTGGTGAGAGGCGGGCGTACAGCTCGGGGTCCTCCCGAGGGCGGGCGCCGATCTCGGTACGAAACGACGTAGCGATGTCCGACGTCCACTCGAGGCTCAGCAGGTTGTTGACCGCTCGCTCGCTGACGGCGGCGGCGAAGCGGTTGGTGTGCCCGATGATCCAGCTCGTCAGGTAGCCGCCGTACGACCCGCCGATGACGCCCAGGCGGTCGGGTTCGACGAAGGGCCGTGTGGCCACGACGTGGTCGACCACAGCGAGCACGTCGTCGACGTCGACCGATCCCCAGCCGGTACCGGGGTCGGGGCGGGTGCCCGGTCCGCAGATGGTCCGACCCCACGCCTCCTCTCGTCCCGAGCCGCCGCGGGGGATGCACCAGAGCACG
>JBBRTJ010000150.1:0-4744 GCA_038244535.1 Acidimicrobiales bacterium
AAGGCGTCGCGGTGACGGTCGAGGAACGCCCAGTACAGCGTCGTGAACGGGCAGGCGTCCTCACCGACGCGCCGGCGCCGGTCGAACGCACAGCCGCGGCAGAAGTCGCTCATCCGGTCGATGTAGGCGCCGCCGGCGGCATAGGGCTTGGTCGCCATCAGCCCGCCATCGGCGTGCAAGGCCATGCCGAGCACGTTCGGCAGCATCACCCACTCGGCACCGTCCACGAACGACGACCACATCCACTCGACGAGCTCGCCGGGCTCGACTCCGGCGAGCAGGGACAGGTTGCCGAGCACCATGAGACGCGCGATGTGGTGGGTCCAGCCGTAGTTCTCGATGTCGCGCCGAACGTGGGCAACGCAACGCATCTGCGTGGCGGCGCCGGTGAACACCGGTGGGAGCGGCCGATGCGCGTCCAGGGTGTTGACGTGCCGGTAGCCCGGCATCTGCCACCAGTAGACACCCCACACGTACTCGCGCCAGCCGATGATCTGACGGATGAAGCCCTCGGCCGATGCCAGCGGGACACGCCCGTCGCGGTAGGCGGCCTCGGCCGCGTCACACACCTCCGCCGGATGGAGCAGCCCGAGGTTCAGGTAGGGCGACAACATCGTGTGGGCGAGATGCCAGCTGGTCGACAGCAGGGCGTCCTCGTGGGGTCCGAACCGTGGGAGCACGTTCTCCACTGCGTGGCGGAGCCGGGCGAGCGCGCCGGTCCGATCGGTCGCCCAGACACCGCTCGGTGCCTCACCCCAGCAGTTCGACGGGAGCTCGGCCAGGACGCCGGCATCCACCTCGTCGAGCTCGTCCTGCAGCGGCACCGGCCAAGCCCGCCCGTCCCGTGGAGGCGGCTCGCGGTTGTCGGCATCGAAGTTCCAGCGACCGCCGGCCGGCTCGTTGCCGTCCATGAGGTAGCCGAGGCGGCGCCGCTGCCACCGATAGAAGTCCTCCAGCCTCACGCGGCGACGGCCGTCGACCCAACGGGCGAAGTCGTCGCGATGGCACAGGAACTGGTCGCTGCGCACCACCTCGACGCCAAGCCGCTCGAGCAGCGCCAGCCCGTCCCACGAGGCCGGCTCCATCGCCACCACCCGGCCCGGCCGGTGCTCAGCGACGTGGGCCATGAAACCGGCCTCCAACGACGCAGCCTGACGGAGGTCGACCTCGAATCCCTCCGCTCGCAGCTCGGCCGCGAAGCGGCGCATCGCCGTCAGCACCAGGTGCACCCGCTGACGATGCCAGGGCTTCGATCTCAGCTTGGCGCGGCTCTCGACCAAGAGGATCCGGTGGCGAGCCGGATCAGCATGCCGCAGCGCTCCGAGCTGGCGATTGAGCTGGTCGCCCAGGACCCACACCGAGTCGATCACGACCGCCGAGACTAAGGCGTCCCCTCGGTGGCCAACGGTTCCGCCGGTCAGTTGGCGCCGGCGCGCTCGGCGGTGGCGACGAGCCGTACTGCGAGCCGTCGCCAGATGACCCGATGGATCGGTAGCAGCGGCCACCAGTAGAGGCGGCCGGCGACACCGCGAGGGTGGAAGCGAGCCAGCTGGTAGAGCGCTGACGAACCGTCGTCACCGTCGCTGGTGATCCTCCACTCGAGCCACGCGTCACCGGGCAGCTTCATCTCGGCCCGCAACCGCAGCAGCGTGGGCGGGTTGTAGGCCTCGACCCGGAAGAAGTCCAGGGCGTCACCGACCCGAAGGTCGTCGGGATGGCGCCGACCGCGGCGCATGCCGACGCCGCCGATCAGCTTGTCGAGCCAGCCGCGCAGGGTCCACAGCCAGTTCGCGGCGTACCAGCCACGCTGCCCACCGATCCCCGACACGACGGCGAACAGGTCCTCCACGGACGCCGTGGTCGTGACCACTTCGTGGTCCTCGTACACCGTGCCCCCGGCCCAGTCCGGGTCCTGGGGCATTGGTGACGCCGGGCTCCGGGGCGGGCTGTCCATCCAGCTCGTCGTCACGGCCATGTCCTGTACCCGGGTCAGGGCACGGCGCACCGCCTCATCGAAGGTGAGGGGCTCTCGCGGGAGGAGGCGTCGGACGTCGCGGTCGGGGTCGACCACGACGTCGTTCACGAGGCTCTCGACGAGCGGTTTGGCGAGCTGGTACGGCAGCGGCGTCACCAAGTTGATCCAGTGCGATGACAGCCGCGGTGACAGCACCCGCACCGGGATGATGACGCGCCGCCGCAGGCCGGCCACGGCGGCGTAGCGGTCCATCATCGCCCGGTACGTCAACACGTCGGGACCGCCGACCTCGAGCACCCGACCGACCGGCGGTCCGTCGAGCACGGCGACCAGGTAGTGCAGCACGTCGGTGATGGCGATGGGTTGGCAGCGGGTCTCGGTGACCCAGCGCGGGCACACCATCACCGGCAGGACCTCCGAGAGGTGGCGCAGCATCTCGAACGAGACGCTGCCCGACCCGATGATCACCGCGGCCCGGAGCTCGGTCACCGGCACCGGACCCGCCGCCAGGGTCGCCCCCACCTCGTGGCGGCTAGCCAGGTGGGGCGACAGTTGCTTGGCCGCGTCGCTGCCGAGCCCGCCGAGGTAGACGATGCGCGACACCCCACAACGCTCGGCCGCACGACGCGTGTTCTCGGCCCCGACGCGGTCCTGCTCCTCGAAGTCGGCGGACTGCCCCATGGTGTGCACCAGGTAGAACACCGCGTCGATGCCGTCGAACGCGAGCTCAAGCGAGCCCCGGTCGAGCACATCGGCGGCCACCACCTCCACCTCGTCGCGCCACGCGACCCCGTCGAGGCGCTCTGGGCTGCGAGCCAGGCAACGCACTGAGTGGCCGGCCGACAGCAGTTGAGGAACCAGTCGCCCGCCGACGTAGCCGGTCGCCCCGATCACGCCCACCCTCACGACGGCACCTGCTCCAGGGCCAGCCGCTCGAGGCGCCGTAGCGCAACCGCGCACACGCCCAGGTAGGGGGCAGCCAGCCAGGGGGCACCGAACGAGACCCGGGTGCCGCCGGCGATGGGGTCCAGGGTGTGATCCGTGGCGTTCACACCACCGACCCGCCACGACCAACTCGTTGCCGCTTCGAACCCTGTGATCTCGAACGCGAGCCGGACACCGGCGATGGTGTGGACCACGCCGCGACTGCCCAGCGAGATGCGGGCGGTGTCGAGGTCCACGGCACGCACCGACGGACCCCACATCGGCCACTGGTCGACGCTCACCAGCAGGTCCCACACCAGCGCGGGCGGAGCCGCGATGTCTCGTCTGACGCGAAGCCGTCTCATGGTCTTGACCCCTTTGCGGTGCTCGTCCGGGTGGGCCAGCCGATGCGCACGTCGACCCCAGGTGACCAGAGGACATGGGGCTCGCCCTCAGGCTGCGGGAGGCCGGCCGTGGTGACGAGGTGGTCGTCGAGGCGGAGGACCTCGGCGTGGTGGAGCGGCCAGGCCTGATGATCGACCGGGGCGTAGCGAAGACGGCCGCGGCGCGTCACCGAGTACAGCCCCCACCGCGCGGTGAGGAAGCGGTTGAGCAGGTCGTCTGGATCGGTGGCTCCCCCGGTGCGCACCACGAGATCTGTGGTCACACCCGCCGTCCCTGGCGGGCTGGGTCGGGGCCAGCGCCGCCGCACCTTCGTGCTCAAGACGTCGCCGACACGCAGATGGCTGGCTCGGCCCACGCAGTAAGGGAGGTGATAGGCGAAGCGTGCCACAGCAGCGGGCAGCACGCGGTCGACGTCGAGCGACAAGAACCACACCCCCCGACGCTCGCCCTGCCGCACGTAGGTGCGCACGTTCACCTCGGGGAACGCGCCCACCAACGGCAGTGGAGCGAGCCCGGGGAACCCGAGACCCTCCATGCGAAAGGGCACCAGGCCCACCCAGGCCGATCCGTCGAAGCAGTCAACGGTGAGGCCCGGCGGCAGGAGGGCCTGGACGATCGACGGGTCGCAGCGCCAGTGCAGGAACACCACGTCTGACCACCGCTGCACCATCACGGCGTGTTGCAACGGATGTGGGCACTCGACCGGCAAAGCGGAGATATTTAGCACTAATATTGCTAACCGGATGAGCAGCCGCCGCATTCCGCGGGATCGCAGGCTCCCCCGAGGGCGACCGAAACGCCCGACGCCCAGGAGGGCCCACGATGAGCACCCGAGACCTATCCGGAGCAGTCGTCGCCGTGGTCGGAGCAAGTGGTGGCCTCGGCATGCCCATCGCTCGCACCCTCGCCGGCCGCGGCGCCCACCTCGTGCTCGCCGGACCACACGACGAGCGGCTACACGCGCTCGGCATCGATGGGGCCGAGATCGTTCAGCTCGACCTGCGTGACACGTCAGCCGGTGACCGTCTCGTCGCCGCAGCCACCGAACGGCACGGGCGCCTCGACGGCGTGATCAACGCCGCCGGCATCGTCGCCTTCGGTCCCCTCGAGGACCTCGACGACATCACCATCGAGGAGCTGTTCCTCACCAACGTCGTCGGCCCGCTGTGGCTGCTGCGCCGGCTCATCCCGCTGCTGCGCACCTCGAGTGGGTTCGTGGTGAACATCAGCGCCGTCGTGGCCGAGCAGCCGCTCCCGAACATGGCCGCCTATTCGGCCACCAAGGCCGCCCTCACCGCGGCCGACCGGGCGCTCGCCCGAGAACTGCGCCGCGCCGGCATCCACGTGTGCGACGCCCGCCCACCCCACACCGAGACCGGCCTTGCCAACCGCCCCCTCGCCGGGCAGGCACCCCATCTCCCCACCGGTCTCGACCCGCAG
>JBBRTJ010000151.1:0-4680 GCA_038244535.1 Acidimicrobiales bacterium
CGAGCCTAGGGTGCGACCGTGGCGCACGCCACCCAGCAGCACCAGTTCGTCAGCCTCGAAGCGCATGCGGGGGCCGCGGCCGTAGCCGAGCCGACGGCGGGCCAGCTCACCCTGGATCTCCTCGACCGTGATCTCGAGGCCAGCGGGCAGGCCCTCGACGATCACGACCAGGGCTCGGCCGTGCGACTCGCCCGCGGTGAGGAAGCGCAACATCGCCCAGACACTACCGAGCAGCCGCCCCACGGCCGGCGGTGTTCACGGCGCTCAGCTGTGGAGCACCACGACCAGCACGGCACCGAGGGCCAACGCGGGACCGAAGGCGAAGGTCGTGCGACGGTCACGCGTCCCCACCGCCACAGCCACACCGACGAGCGCGCCGAGCAGGGCACCCGCGGCAAGGCCGACGAAGGCGACCTGGACCCCGAGGTACCCGGTGTGGAGACCGAGCAGCACACCGAGCTTCACGTCACCGAAGCCGAGCCCGGCCGGCGAGATGAGATGGAGGGCGAACAGGACCGCTCCGACGAGGGCTGCGCCCAGCGCGGCCTGCCCCAGCGCGGAGCCGTCCCCATCAGCCAGCGCCCCGCCCACCAGGAGCAGGGCGCCGATCACGATGCCAGGAACCACCACCGCATCGGGCAGACGTCGCACCTTCACGTCGATGAGGCAGGCCACGGCGAGCACGGCCGCGAGATGAGCGAACGCGATCGCCACCCACACCGCTCCGAGCGACGCGACCATGGCCCCCGCGGCGAGGCCGGCGGTGAGCACCGTGGGGACGGCGCTGAGCACCGGGAGCGACGAATCGACCTGCACCACCCGTCGCGCCCACCACTGCGCGGCCAGCACCGCGCCGACCACGGCCAGCGCGACCGCCACGATCTCCACCACGTCGCCTAGGCCGTCAACCGACGGCGGGCCGCCGCCTGCATCTCGGCCACGGGAGCCTCGTACCCGGTCCAGATGGTGAACGCACGGGCCGCCTGATGCGTGAGCATGCCAAGGCCGCCAGTGGCCCGAAGGCCTCGGCGCCGGGCCTCGACGACGAGCGCCGTCTCGATCGGGTGCACGACGATGTCGACGAGCACCTGATGAGGCCCGAGCAGCTCGACGGCGAAGGGCAGGGTGCCGGCGGTGTCGCCCATGCCGACCGGGGTCGTCTGCACGACCAGATCGGCCCCGGCGATGTCGTCGACCGTGCCCACCCGCCCGGTGGCGCCCGCCAGCAGGGCCGCCTGGACGGCCGCCGGCGCGCTGCGGTTGACCACGACCACCTCGGCCGCACCGGCGCCCCCGAGCGCGGCGATCACAGCACGAGCGGCACCCCCGGCGCCGACCACGACGCAGCGCAGGCCATCGACGCCGATATCAAGGTCGGCGCGCAGGGCGTCGAGCAGGCCCCCGCCGTCGGTGTTGTGGCCGATCAGCTCGTCGCCGCGGCGCTCGACGCAGTTCACCGCCCGTAGCCGGGCCGCCTCGGGCATGAGCCGGTCGCAGGCGTCGGCCACATCAGCCTTGTGCGGCATCGTGACCGACAGGCCCTCGATGCCGAGCGCCCGGACGCCGGTGAGGGCGTCGGCCGCACTTCCCGGGGCGACCTCGAACGCGACGAAGGCCCAGTCGAGGCCGGCCGCGGCAAAGGCGGTGTTGTGGAGCAGGGGCGACAGCGAGTGACGCACCGGGGAGCCGATGACCGCCGCCAGCCGGGTGGTGCCGCTGATCAGCTCACCCTGGTCAGGGGATGACGCCATCGGCCCGCGCCTTCGCGATGTTCGCGTTCTGCTCGGCCAGGGTGGCCGCGAAGACGTGCGAGCCGTCCTTGTTGGCCAGCACGTAGTACAGCCACGGTCCCGTGGCCGGGTTGAGCGCGGCCTCGATCGACGCCCTGCCCGGCGCGGCGATCGGGGTCGGAGGCAGGCCCTTCACCTTGTAGAGGTTGTAGGGCGAGCTCAGCGCCTTGAGCTGGGCGAAGGTCAGCTTGGGGTCCTGGCCGTAGGACAGCGCGGCGTCGATGTCGAGCGTCGCGTTGAGGAACAGGCGGTTGTAGATGACGCGAGCGATCTTGGCCCGATCGCCGGGGACCTTGGCCTCCCGCTCGATCAGCGAGGCAACGACCAGCACCTCATACGGCGTACGGGCCACCTTGGTCATCGACTGGTCGAGGCCGACCTGAGCGCCGACTCGCTGCATCTGCTCGACCATGCGTTGCAGCACGGTGGCCTCGTCCTCGTTGCCCGACACCAGGTAGGTGTCCGGGAAGACCACCCCTTCGAGGTTGGTGACGGCCTCGGGCTGGTAGGGGCTGCGCACGGTGCCCGCCGCGAGCAGCTGGCTGAACGTGTCGGGTGACAGCCGTGGCACCGCGGCGGTGACCCGCTGGATGATCTGAGCCAGGGTGAAGCCCTCTGGGAACGTCACCTTCACCGACGAGAGCTGCGGCGAGGTCTTCAGGGCGTTCAAGAGGTTGCCCATCGAGTCGTCGGGACGCAGGCTGAAAGTTCCGGCCTGCGGGGTCAGTCCTCCCTTGAACCCGACGTACCAACTGAAGATGGTGGCGCTCGAGATGAACTTCTGCGCTTCAAGGCGATCGGCGACGCTCCCCAGGGTCTCACCGGGGGCGACCGTGAAGGTGACAGGGGCTCCAGCGGCGCCGGAGGGGTTGACCTGGTGCATCACCCAGATGCCCCCGAGGCCGAGCCCGAGGACGATCGCCAGCACGACCGCCCCGGCAGCCAGGGCGAGGCGCCGGCCCGTGCGCCGCTGCGGTGGTGCCGTCTCGACCTGATCGAGCCTGAGCCCATCCGGGTCGTCCCAGGCGTCGGTTGGCCAGCCAGCGGCAAGATCGTCGTCGGTCGCCCGGGTCATGGCTGCCCACCGGGCTCGCCGGCCTTGGCCGCCGCGCCAAGCGGGCCGTCGAGCCAGGACTGGAGCATCACGGCAGCAGCGATCTTGTCGACGACGCGGCGACGGGCCTCGGCCCGCATGCGCAGCTCCATCATCATCCGGTCGGCGCTGACCGTGGTCAAACGCTCGTCATAGGTCTCGACCGGCACGCCGACGACGCTAGCGAGCTGCTGAGCCTCGGCCACGGCGGCCCGCGCCGCCGGTCCCATCGAGCCGTCAAGGGACAGGGGCAGCCCAACCACCACTCGGTCGGCTTCCTCCTCGATCACCAGCTCGGCGATGCGGCGGTGGTCGCGAGCGACGTCGCCACTGCGAGCCACAACGGTGAGCGGTGAGGCGATCGTGCCGCTGCGGTCGCTGACGGCGATACCGATGCGCTTGGAGCCGAGGTCGATGCCGAGGGCGCGGACGCCGGTCATCCCACGCCCTCAGAGGTCGTCAAAGCGCGATGCCGGCGGCGGCGCGGGCGAGCGCCAGCGCCTCGTCGAGACCGGCCGGGTCCTTGCCCCCCGCGGTGGCAACGTCGCCCTTGCCCCCTCCCCCACCCTTGACTGCTCGGGCCGCGTCCTTGATGAGCTGGGCGGCCACCACGCCCGAGGCGGGGTCGACGGCGGCCACCAAGGTGGCACCACCGGTGTCGGAGGCACCGACGAGAACGGCAACCGACACCGCAGGCTGGTCGCGCACCGCCACCGCGAGGTCGCGCAGGTCACCAGGTGACAGCCCGTCGATCCGGGCCACCACCACGCCGTCGTGCGCCTGCGACGCGAGCTCGGCCGCACGACTGCCGGCCGCCTTGGCCCGCAGCGCCTTCAGCTCGTCGCGAAGGCTCCTGATCTCGTCGAGCTTCTTCTCTACCCCTTCGGTCACGGCGTCGGCCGTCGTGCCGAGCAACGCGGCGAGGTGGGCCAGCTCGGCCTGGTCGCGTTGTAGGAGGGCGATGCTGGCGGTTCCGGTGATCGCCTCGATGCGACGCAGGTTCGAGCCGATCGAGCCCTCGCCGATCACCTTGATCGTGCCGATGTCGCCAGTGGCCCGCACGTGGGTCCCACCGCACAGCTCGAGCGAGCTGCGGCCCGCCTCGAGCACACGGACGATGTCGCCGTACTTGTCGCCGAAGAAGGCGATGGCCCCCATGGCTGTGGCCTCGTCCTTGGTCGTCTCGTACGAGCGGACGGAGTCGTTGGCCAGCACCTCTCGGTTGACGAGCGCCTCGATCCGCGTGATCTCGTCGGCGGTGACCGACGCGTAGTGGCTGAAGTCGAAGCGCAGCCGGTCGGGGGCCACGAGCGATCCGGCCTGCTTGACGTGCTCGCCGAGCACCTCGCGCAGCGCCCAGTGCAGCAGGTGGGTGGCGGTGTGGTTGCGGCGGATGGCCGACCGCCGCTCGTCGTCAATGGCGGCCTCACCCTGCTGGCCGGGAAGCACCTCGCCCGCCACGATTCGACCGACGTGCCGGCGCAGGCCCGGAAGGGCGAGCGTGGTGTCGAGCACGTCGAAGCGGCCCGTGTCGGTCACGATCACGCCCGTGTCGCCCACCTGGCCGCCGGACTCGGCGTAGAAGGGGGTGCGGTCGGTGATGATCTCGGCTCTTCCGTCGTCGTTGGTGAGCACCGCCAGCACGCGAACGCTCGAGCGCGGCTCGACGTAGCCGGTGAACTCGGTCGTGCCGAACTGCTCGACCAGCTCGCGATAGGCCTCGACGCGCTCGGGGTCGGCGCCGGCGCCCTTGCGGGCCTCTCTGGCGCGGCGCCGCTGCTCAGCCATCTCGGTGTC
>JBBRTJ010000152.1:0-4257 GCA_038244535.1 Acidimicrobiales bacterium
ACGTTCAACGCCGGGATTCGCGTCGAGCAGGCGATCCTCGAGCGCGCCGACATGCAGTTCCTGTACCGCGACGGCGACGACTACGTGTTCATGGACACCACCGACTACGACCAGATCAACGTTGCTCCCAGCTCGCTCGGCAGCGCCGCCGGGTTCCTGATCGAGAACGCCGTTGCGCAGCTGCTCATGTTCGGCGACGAGATCGTGTCGGTCGAGCTGCCCGCCTCGGTCGAACTCACGATCACCGAGACCGAGCCGGGCATGCAGGGCGACCGGGTGTCGGGCGCCCGCAAGCCGGCCACGCTCGAGACCGGCATCACCATCCAGGTGCCGCTGTTCGTCAACCAAGGCGATCGGGTGAAGGTCGACACCCGTTCGGGCGACTACCTCACCCGCGTCTGACGGGATCGTTCGCCGTCGTGGCGCCCGAGCGCCGGACCATCCGAGGACGCGAGGACCGCGAAGACCGACGCGAAGAAGCGCGAGAACGGGCCTTGTCGTTGCTGTACGAAGCCGAGGCCAAGGACCTCGCGCCGGCCGCCGTGCTCGCCGCCCTCCCGGCCCGGCCCGACCCGATGGCGGCGATGCTGGTCGAAGGCGTCGCTGATCACATCGAGCAGATCGACGAGCTCCTCGGCCGCCACGCCCGGGGCTGGACGGTGGCCCGCATGGCGTCTCTCGATCGAGGGGTGCTTCGCATCGCCACCTTCGAGCTGCTCGCACGCCCCGACGTGCCGACGGCGGTCGTCCTCGACCAGGCCGTCGAACTGGCCAAGCGGTTTGGCACCGACGACTCGGGGCGGTTCGTCAACGGGGTGCTGGCGGCGATCGCCCGCGAGGTCCGGCCGACCAGCTGAACGGGTCGGCTAAGGTCGGCCCTCGACCGTGAAGCGAGTCCTGTGAGGCTCGCACGGAAGGAGCCGACAGCGTGGTAGCACGAGACCGACGTCTGACGCCCAAGGGTGGCGGCGTCTTTGTTCCCAAGACCACGGTTCTGTCGGCTGCCGACGTCCAGCGGGCGGCTACCCGCATCGCCCACGAGATCATCGAGCGCAACCGTGGCCTCGACGACGTGGTGCTGCTGGGCCTGCAGACCGGCGGCGTGTGGCTGGCCGAGCTGCTCGGTGAGGTGATCGCCCGGATCGAACCGAGCTCGTCGGTCCCGCTCGGCACGCTGGACGTCGCCTTCTACCGCGACGACATCGGCCTGAGGCCCGTCGTGCCCGAGTCGGCGACAGAGGTGCCCGTCGACCTGACGGGTCGGGTGGTCGTGCTCGTCGATGACGTGCTGTTCACCGGCCGGACCGTGCGGGCCGCGCTCAACTCGGTCATGGACCTCGGCCGTCCCGCGGTCATCCAACTGGCCGTGATGGTCGATCGGGGCCATCGTGAGCTCCCGATCCGCCCCGACTACGTCGGCAAGAACCTGCCCACCCGGCGCGACGAGACCGTCGAGGTGAGCCTCGGCGGTGTGACGATCGGCGATGTGGTGCCGGCATGACCCAGCACCTGCTGTCGATCGACGACCTCGGGGCCGACGGCATCGTCGAGCTGCTCGACCTCGCCGAGTTCATGGCCGAGGTGAGCGCCCGGCCCATTCCGAAGGTGCCGGCACTGCGGGGTAAGACCGTGGTGTCGCTCTTCTTCGAGGACTCGACCCGGACCAGGGTGAGCTTCGAGACCGCCGCCCGCCGGCTCTCGGCCGATGTCATGGGGTTCAGCGTCGGCACGAGCAGCGTGAAGAAGGGCGAGAGCCTGCGCGACACCATCGAGACGATCGCGGCCATGGGCATCGACGCCATCGTCGTGCGCCACGGCTCGTCCGGAGTCCCGTGGCAGGTGGCGCAGTGGTGCGACGCCAGTGTCATCAACGCCGGCGACGGTTGGCACCAGCACCCGACGCAGGCGCTGCTCGACTGCTACACGATCCGCGCCGAGCTGGACCGCCCCTTCGCCGACCTGCACGTCGCCATCGTGGGGGACGTGAAGCACAGCCGGGTGGCCCGCAGCGACGTCGATGCCCTCACTGCGCTCGGAGCTCGGGTCACGCTGGTGGCGCCGCTCACGCTGCTCCCGCCGAGCCTCGAAGGCTGGTCGGTCGAGGTGAGCCACGACCTTGATGCCGTGCTGCCCACCGTCGACGTCTGCTACCTGCTGCGCATGCAGCTCGAACGGCAGTCCGAGGGGCTGGTGCCGTCGCTGCGCGAGTACACGAGCTGCTTCGGCCTGAATGCGGCGCGGGCGGCACGCCTGCCCGATCATGCGATCGTGATGCACCCCGGACCCATGAACCGCGGGGTCGAGATCGCGGCTGATGTCGCCGACCTGCCTCGGGCCGTCATCACGCAGCAGGTGCGCAACGGGGTGGCGGTTCGGATGGCGGTCTTGTACTGGTTGCTCGGCTCCGGCATCACGCTGGGCGGAGGAAACGTGATCGGAGCGTCAGCGGGTGGTTCGGATGCCTGAACAGTCGGGATGGGTCGTCGTGCTGCGGGGCGGTGACGTCGTCGATGCCACCGGTCGGCGCCGGGCCGACGTTGCCATCGGCGCCGACGGCCGCGTCGAGGCGATCGGGCCCGACCTCGACCCCGCCGGTACGAGCGCGCGTGTCCTCGACGCCGGCGGGTGCGTGGTGGCCCCCGGCCTCGTCGACCTCCACACGCACCTGCGCCAGCCGGGCAAAGAGGAAGCCGAGACGATCGAGACGGGGTCGCGGGCAGCCGCGCTCGGCGGGTTCACCGCCGTGGTCGCCATGCCGAACACCGAACCGGCGATCGATTGCGCAGCGGTGGTGCGCGAGGTCCTCGAACTGGGCCGGGCCGCGCAGCTGTGCGACGTCCACAGCTCGGGCGCCATCACCGTTGGACGCAAGGGCGAGCGCTTGGCGCCGTTTGCCGAGATGGCCGCGCTCGGCGTGCGCCTCTTCACCGACGATGGATCGGGTGTCCAAGACGGCCGGCTCATGCGGCGGGCCATGGAGTACGCCTGCGGCCTGAGGGTCACACTGGCCCAGCACTGCGAGGACTCGGCCCTGGCGGCCGGCGGTCACCTCCATGAGGGCGAGTGGTCGAGCCGCCTCGGCATCGCCGGGCAGCCCGCCGAAGCCGAGGAGCTGATGGTCATGCGCGACCTCGCGCTGGCCCGTCTCACAGGCGCCACCGTCCACTTCCAGCACCTGTCGACCGCGGGGTCAGTGGCGATGGTGCGCGAAGCACGCGGGCGAGGCGTGCACGTCACGGCCGAGGCCACGCCCCATCACTTCACGCTCACTCACGCGGCCTGCGCCGGCTACGACCCGGTGTTCAAGGTCAACCCACCGCTGCGCACCGATGCCGATGTCGCCGCGGTGCGGGTGGGCCTGGGCGATGGAGCGCTCGATGCCATCGCCACCGATCACGCCCCGCACGCCCCCGAGACCAAGGAGCTGCCGTTCGACCAGGCGCCCCCGGGGATGCTCGGGCTCGAGACCGCGCTGGCCCTGGCGCTCACCGAGCTGGCCCTCCCGATCGAGCAGGTGCTGGCGCTGCTGTCCTGGCAGCCGGCCCGCATCGCCGGCTTGACCGACGCCCACGGGGGACCGATCGAGGTGGGACGGCCGGCGAACCTCGTGGTCATCGACCCGGCCGCCGAGTGGGTGGTCGATCCGACCAAGCTCGCCAGCCGGTCCCGCAACACGCCCTTCGCCGGCCGCCACCTGCGGGGGCGGGTGCGGCACACGCTGCTGCACGGCGAACCGGTCGTGATCGATGCCGAGGCGCAGCGATGAGGCCAGCGCTGCTCGTGCTGGCCGACGGCACGACGTTCGAGGGAGAGGCACTCGGGGCGACCCGCGCCGACGGTGTGGCATCCGGTGAGGTCGTGTTCAACACGGTGCTGTCCGGCTACCAAGAGGTCATCACCGACCCGAGCTACGCCGGCCAGATCATCACCTTCACCAACCCCCACATCGGCAACTACGGCACCACGGCGCTCGACGACGAGTCGGCCCGGCCGTTCTGTCGTGGCGTGATCGTCAGAGAGATGGCTCGCCGCCGTTCCAGCTGGCGCGCCGAGGCCGATCTCGACGCCCTCCTGGTCCGCCACGGCGTGCCCGGCATCGGTGGCATCGACACCCGCCGGCTGACGAGGCACTTGCGTGATGCAGGGTCGCTCCCCGGGGCGTTCGGCACGGCCGACCACGACATCCTCCTGGCCGCAGCGCGAAGCGAGCCCGGCACGGCGGGTGTCGATCTCGTGAGCGAGGTGACCACGAACCAT
>JBBRTJ010000153.1:0-4082 GCA_038244535.1 Acidimicrobiales bacterium
CCGGGGTAGGCCGGGCTGATGAGCGAGGTGACCGACTGCCCGGCACCGCTCGGACCGAAGCCGACGACACCGGTCGAGTAGAGCGTGGCGGCGAAGTCACCGTTGTTGTCGAGGTTGCCCAACCCGTTGGCGGAGAGCGAGCCCTGGCTCATGGTGCCTACCTGCGCCCACGCCCGGGTCGCGGCGTCGAGACGAAAGACCCCGAGGGGGCTCACCACGCTCGGCGGGTTGATGACCCGCACCTGGTCGCCGCTGTCGTTGATGGCGCCGTAGGGCGACACCAAGTACCAGCCGGCCGGGGCCGGCGGAAGGGCTTGGAACGAGGCAGGGTGGCCGAGGCGGTACGAGCCGTTCGCCACCAGCACGGTGCCGTTGGGGCTGATGTCACCGGGAGCCGAGTTGGGGTAGCCGCTCGTCGCGAGGTTGGTGAGCCCGGCCGTCTCCGACCACAGGAACGGCGCGCCGGTCGGCGGGAAGAACGCGGTCGTCGACCAGCCGACGACTTCGTTGAGGGCATCGATGCCGGCAGCTGAGGATTGCGTGGTGCCCGGCAGGACCCCGAGATCGATCACCTGGTACGAGCCGGAGACAGGCTTCCACGCCACGGCATGCCCGCCGACCTGGCTGCTGTTCGTGTATGCGGTCCCGGCGACCCAACCGTTGTCGTTGATGTCGATGGGCACCGCGTAGGGCGAACCGGGCGGCGTGGGAAGCAGGAGGGCGCCCTTTCCGGAGGACCAGACGAATCCGTGACCAGAGGTGGGTCCTACGCCGAGGTAGGTCCCGACGACGACCCCCGTCGAGTTCATGGCGATGGCGCGAGCGGCCGAGTCGATCAGCACCGGCGCATACGTGGGTGGGGACGGGGGGAGCGCGAGCGAAGGTGACCCAACGGTGGCGGTGGCAAGGGCCGCGATGACGCCAACGGTCGCGACGCTGTGCAGCGAGCGACGACGGATCCGGTGCTTCACGGTGACGGGGATGGCCATGGTGTCCTCCAGGGTCGGGACCGACGATGGATGCATCATCCATGAGCGCAGCCGCGCCTGCCATCGGCCATTGGTCCTACGACCACGGCGACTGGCCCCCAGGCACCGCTACGAGCGAGCGGTGAGCTGGCTGGGGAGGCGGGCGTGGACCCGTCCGCGGTCAGCGCCTGCGTGGCGCAGTACCCCGCGGCAACTACGGGCAACATCAGCACGACGACGACGAGCAACGTTCGTCCCCTTGCGTCGCCCCGCGCTCCTCGAGCTCCGCCGCCCGTTCCGTCATGGGCGAAACCGCTAGGGGGCTGGGACCTCCTGGGGCGCGCCCTGGGCCAGTTCTCGTAGGCGCATGTGGTCGTCGAGGGACAGCAAGGTGATTACGTCGTGAATCACTCGGCCCGGCCCGCAGACGGCCGCCAGCGTGCGACCGGCCGGGCTGCGCGGCGTGGGTGTGTCGGTCGACAGCACGACGAAAGTTCCGAGATCCTCACGCACGGGGACGGCCGTGCGGGCGGCCGCCAGCACGGTGGCGGTGCCGATCGTGCGCAGCAGCACGTCGCGGCGGGCGAGGCCGGGCCGGGTGGAGGAGAACGCCCCGCACACCTCGAACAGCCACGGTTGCCCTCGATGGTCACGAGCGCGGTAGGCCACCGTGACACCGAGGTCCTTGAACACGGCGGGGCTCTCGACGTGCGTGAACCCGGCCTCGACGAGCATCCGCCTCGCTACAGCGGTCGCTCGCTCGCCGGCCCGCACCAGCTCGTCCAGCGAGGCGCCGGGCCGCCCCCGCCCGAGGGGCACGAAGACGGGCGACGCCGTCGTGCCCAGGCGGCCGTCGGCGAGGTGGTGACGCTCGGCGGCGATGCGCTCGTCAGCCAGGGCCAGGTACCCGGCGTCGGTATCGAACCCGGCGTAGTGGCGGCCGGTGCGCACGGCGGCGAGGTGACCACGAGGGCCACGGACTTGTCCTCGACGAAGTCGTCCATCTCGGAGGCGTCGTGGCACCACAGCGCGTCGACC
This sequence comes from Acidimicrobiales bacterium, assembly GCA_038244535.1. Classification (GTDB taxonomy): domain Bacteria; phylum Actinomycetota; class Acidimicrobiia; order Acidimicrobiales; family Ilumatobacteraceae; genus JBBRTJ01. Next base: position 2,007 of record JBBRTJ010000153.1, read on the forward strand.
GTCCGGGGCCGACGGAGCTCGGCGTCGTCGCTGAGCGTCGGAGCCGTGAAGCGGGCGTAAAACACCGACGCGTCGTGCCCTTCTCGCCGTCCCACGCCGAATGCGGACGTTGAGGTGGTCGCGCGCATGTTCGATGACGACACCCGGTGGACGTCTTCGGCTCCGGCTGGTCGGTACAGGTGGTCTGTGCTGCGCCCTACGCTCGGCACGGCGCGTGACCAATCCGGTCAGTCGAGAAGGAGACAGCTTCATGGGTGACGTGATGGGGGAAGTCGTCGACGAGCTCGTCGACGAGTTGACCGGTGGTACGTCGAGGAAGTGGGCCGTGATGCTGCTGGCCCTCGTGGTCGGTGCCGCCCTGGCCTTCTGGCTCGTGCGCCGGCGCGCCGGGGCCGCCTCGGCCGTGAGCGCGGCACCGCCCGCCGACACCGGGTCGATCAGCGACGGCGTGCGCAGCTGATCGACCCGACGCCGACGGGCGGGTGACCGGTGAAGGGGGACCGGTCAGCTTCCATGGCTGGCGGTGGTGGCGGCAGCGGCTGGGGTCGCCACAGTGACGGCGACCGCCTTGGTCGCCGTGCTCCCTGCCGTGCTCGCTGCTGTGACCGTGACCGTGGTTGGAGGAGCCGCGGTGGTGGCTGACGTGGTGGCGGCGTGCGCCACGGCCAGGGTGAGGCCGGCCATGGCCAGGGCACTGGCCGTCCCGGCGACACGGCGGGCGTCGCGGGCCGGGTGCGGGCGCTTCTTGCGGTCGGGGCGGTTGGTGGGAGCGGTGGGGTGGACCGGCGTGTTCATGATGCAGACCTCGCTGGGATCGGCGGGGCGGGTCGAGGTGTGGTGATGATGCGGGGCCTCGGCGCCGGAGCCGGTGAGCGGCTCTGACGAACCCGGATGACGGTGAGGGCCGCGACGGCGGTCGTGGCGGCGAGCGCGGTGGCCTGCAGGAGGATCGACCCGGCATCGGTGCCGGCCGAGAGCATGTGGACGGTGCCCAGCACGAAGAGCGGGAAGCTGAGGAAGTGGGTCATCCGCCAGGCTCGTTTCGACAGCCGCTTGCGCAGCAGCGACGTGATCTCGACCGCGGCGAGGAGGTACATGGCCACGATGCCCCAGGCCACGGCCACCGGATGCCAACTGGAGGCCAGCGGGACGAGCACCTCGCTCGGGCCGAAGCCCACGTAGCTGTCGAGCATCAGCGAGCCGACGTGGATGGCGGTGAAGATCACCGCCGCTCCGCCGAGGAAGCGGTGCAGGTCGAGCAGCCAGTTCGGCCGGGGCTTCGGGCCGAGCGCTCGAGTGGAGAGGGCCAGGCCCCACAGGACGCTGGCAGTGACGAGGGCCCAGGCCACGATGCCGCCGGCTCGGGCGGTCCACCACCACAGCTGACTGCTCATGACGCCACCCTCGCCAGGCCGACGGCGATCGCGGTGGGGATCGTGCCGCCGCCGAGGAAGGCGGCGAAGCCAGCGGTGGTGTGGATGCGGCCGCCGTCGTCGACGGCAAGGGCCTCGACACCGGGCTCGCCCTGGACCACGTCGAATGGGTGGAGGCTGCCGCGCAGCAGCACGGCCTTGGCCAGGACCTCGGCCCGCCACGCCTCGGGGGCGATGACCGTGACGAGCTCGAGGTCGCTGGCCGACGGGTGGCCGGTGGCCGGATCGAGGAGGTGGTGCCGCGCCTGGCCCTGCCGGGTCCAGCGGCGGCGCAGCGTGGTCGAGGTGGCGACGGCGCCTTCGCCGAGGCCGAGGAGGGCGATCGGTGGGGCGAGATGGGGGTGCTCGACGGCGACCGTCCAACCATCCCCATCAGGTGCGTCACCCAGCACTCGGAGGTCGCCGCCGAGGTTGACGCACACGCCCGCGGCCCCGGCGGCCATCACTTCGGTCGCGACCAGGTCGGCGGCCAGGCCCTTGCCGATGCCGCCCGGATCGAAGGCGGTGCCGGCGGGGACCGTGACGGTGCGTCCGCTGATGACGATGTCGACGCCGGCCACAAGGGCCATCGAGGGAGCGGCGGGCTGGGGCCTGGCCGGCTCGTCACCCGCATCGAGCTGGTCGAGCTGGTCGAGCTGGTCGA
>JBBRTJ010000154.1:0-4018 GCA_038244535.1 Acidimicrobiales bacterium
GGGTCTTCATGACCCGGGGGACGAGCGTGCGCCGCTTCGCCGACGGCTGGATCGTGTACGCCGCCGACTACTTCGACACTGCGTCACTGATGGACCCCGACATCCAAGCCGCCGGCATCACCGCCGGATCCACGATCACCGTCGACGACATCCTGCGCTACCGCACCAGCTAGATCGGCCTCGGTAGGACCATATACCCTGGCGGGTATCTGAAGCGCAGCCGTAGCCTGGTCCCGTGAGCACTCGGAACGCTTCGTGGAACCAGATGCTCGACCGGCGTGCCGTCCTGCGCCTAGCGGGCGGCGCCGCTGCTGCGGTGGGGCTGGCCGCCTGCGGGCCGTTCAGCCGCACGTCCGGCTCCACCAGCACCAAGGCAGTCGGCGGCAGCCCCGGTGAGGCGTTCGCGGGTCCCCGAGAGCTGAGCAGTCGCGACGGCCTCCTCGAGGTCACACTGGTGGCGGCTGCGACGCTCGTCCCCTGGGGGACGGGCAGCCGGTACGCCCTCACCTACAACGGCACCACCCCAGGCCCGACGCTGCGGGCTCGTCCCGGCGATCTCATCAGGTTGACGCTGCGCAACCAGCTCGACCGGCCGACCAACCTGCACACCCACGGGCTCCACGTGTCGCCGTCAGGCACGAGCGACAACGTGTTCGTGATGGTCGAGCCGGGAAGCGAGGTCGTCTACGAGTACCACCTCCCGACCGACCATCCCAGCGGGACGTTCTGGTACCACCCCCATCACCACGGCGAGGTGGCAACGCAGGTGGCCGGCGGCATGGCCGGCGCGATCGTCATCGAGGACGAGATCGACCACGGTGCCGAGATGGCCGCCACCACCGAACGGGTGCTCGTGCTGGCCGACCCCCGGATCGGCACCGGGCCTTCGGTGCTCACGGCGTCGCCCGCCGAGCGGCAGCAGGGCCGTGAAGGCGACGCCGTGCTCGTCAACGGCACGCTGCGTCCCCGTCTGGCGGGAGCCGCCGGCACCGTCGAGCGGTGGCGGATCGTCAACGCCAGCGCGTCGCGCTACTACCGCCTCACCCTTCCCGGGCTGTCCATGCACCTCATCGCCAGCGACCATGGCCGTCTCGAACGACCCCTCGCGGTCAAAGAGGTGCTGCTCACACCGGGCCAGCGGGCCGAGGTGCTGGTCCCCCTCGACCACGTCGGGTCGTTCACCTTGTCGACGGCCGCAGTCAACCGGGGCTCGATGGGCATGGGCGGCGGGATGGGAGGCGGGGGAGGTTCAGGCTCCTCGAGCGGTGCGGCCGAGCTGCTCAGCCTCGAGGTCGGGGCCGCGGGGACGGACACCAACGCTCCGGCGCTACCGGCGGCGCTGCGGCCGCTCGACGATCTGAGCACTGCTCCCGTCGACCGATCCCGCACGCTGACCCTCGGCGCGATGGGCATGGGCGGCGGCACGTTCGTGATCGACGGGCGGTCGTTCGAGCCCACCCGGATCGACACCACGTGCCGGTTGGGCACCACCGAGGAGTGGACCCTGCGGAACAACTCGATGATGGATCACCCCTTCCACCTGCACGTGTGGCCGTTCCAGGTGGTGGCGCGCAGCGACGGGGCGCCACGCGACCCCGGATGGCGGGACACCGTGAACGTTCCCGCGGGTCGGTCCGTCAAGGTCCGGGTGCGCTTCACCGACTACGCCGGCAAGGCCGTGTACCACTGCCACATCCTCGATCACGAGGACCTCGGCATGATGGGGATCATCGACGTGCAGTGAGGGATGGCGCCGCTGGCCCGGCGGGAGATCGGCGGATCTCACCCAGTCGGCAGATGTTCTTCCAGACGACGGCGTTCATCGTGTCCTCGATCCACCACGACCGAGGAGCGACCATGAACGACATGACGACCACCGAGCCCTTCACCACCACGACGCTGGCGCCGCTGCTGCGCGACGCGTTGACGTCGTTCGACTACTCGTTCCTCGATCGACTGGCTGAGGACGCCACGCTGCGGGCCAGCGGTGAGGCGGCCTGGGCCGGCACGTACCACGGCCGCGATGCCATCGTCGGCTACTTGCTCGAGGTCGGCGGCGCGTTTCCCGATCAGGCGCTCGACGTGCTCGACACCATGGTCAGTGAAGACCGCATCGCCGTCCTGGTCCGCTTGACGATCAGCAGGGACGGCGCATCGGTCACCGATCTCAGCACCTGGACCTACACGTTCGACTCGGCCGGCTCGATCATCGACTGGGAGTTGAACGACTTCGACCAGACGGCGATGGACGCCTTCTGGGCCTTGTTCCCTCGCCCTGCCGCGTGACGAGGGGCAACATGACAGCCATGCCGGTCGAGCAGGCGCCTTCGGGAACGGTGACGTTCCTCATGACCGACATCGAAGGCTCGACGCGCCTGTGGGAGTCGCACGCCGAGTCGATGGGGGCGATGTTCGTGCTCCACGAGCAGTTGGTGGCGACGGCGGTGGCTGCCCACCACGGGCACCTGCCCCTCGAACAGGGTGAGGGTGACAGCACCGTGTCGGCGTTCCGGCGCGCCGCCGACGCGCTCGAGGCCGCGGTCCAGCTCCAGCGCGCGGTGGCGGTCGCGGCATGGCCGGGCGAGGCCACCGTGGCCGTCCGCATGGCGATCCACACCGGGGATGCCGCCGTGCGACCAGACGGCACCTATCGCAGTGTGGCGCTGCATCGCTGTGCCCGCATTCGCGGCCTGGCCCACGGCGGACAGGTGCTCGTCAGCGAGCAGGCCGCCCGGCTGGCCGCCGACGACCTCATGGGGGGCGTCACCTTGCGCGACCTCGGCCCCCATCGCCTGCGCGACCTCACACGACCGGAGCGCCTCTTCCAGCTCGATGCCCCGGGCCTCCCCAGCGACTTTCCCTCCTTGCGATCGCTCGATGTCGTCGAGCACAACCTCCCGCCGGAGCGCACGACCTTCATCGGACGGGCGACGCAGCTCGGCGAACTGGCCGCGCTGCTCGACCACGCTCGGCTGGTGACCCTGGCGGGCGCGGGTGGATGCGGCAAGACGCGGCTCGCCATCCAGGCGGCCGCCGACCGCGCCGCCGCCGTCGATGCCGTCTGGTTCGCCGACCTCGCGCCCGTCGCTGATGCGGAGGCGATGACCGCGCAAGTGCGCCGCGCCATCGGCGTGAGGGAGGACGCGGCCCGGTCGCTGGCCGAGGTCGTGCAGGCACGGATGCCAACGGGGGCCGCGCTCCTCGTGCTCGACAACTGCGAGCACCTGATCGATGCGGCCTCGGCGCTGACCGAGGAGCTGCTCGGTGCCGTGCCCGGGCTGTCCGTGCTGGCGACCAGCCGCGAGCCCCTCGGCGTGATCGGCGAGGTGGTCTGGCGCGTCCCGTCCCTGGACGTTCCCGACGACGCGGCCTCTGCGGAGCAGACCGAGGACAGCGAAGCCGTACAGCTCCTGCTCGACCGGTGCCGGCTCGTGCGGCCCGGCTACCAACCCGACGCCGCCGACCTCGCCCACCTCGCCGGCATCTGCCGGCGCCTCAATGGCATCCCGCTGGCCATCGAGCTGGCGGCCGGCCGCATGCGGGTCCTGTCACCCGCGGAGGTGGCCCGTGGTCTCGATGACCGCTTCCGCCTCCTCGCCGGTGGTGGACGCACCCTGCTCCCGCGGCAGCAGACGCTGCGGGCCTCGGTCGACTGGTCGCACGCCCTCCTCGACGACGACGAGAGGACAGCGATGCGACGCCTCGCCGTGTTCGCCGGTGGCTTCACCCTCGACGACGCCGAGTCCGTGGTGGCCGCCGATGACCTCGACGAGTACGCGGTGCTCGATCTCGTGACCCGCCTCGTCGACAAGTCGCTCGTCATCGCCGAAGCCGATCGCGAGCCGGCCCGGTTCACGATGCTCGAAACGATCAGGCAGTACGCCGAGGAGCGCCTCGTTGACTCCGGCGAGGCGTTGGCCGTCCGAGACCGTCATGCCCGTGTGTTCGTCGACCTGACCCGTCGGTCCGCGCCCGGTCTCGACGGCCCCCAGCTCGCCACCTGGGTACGACGCCTCAC
>JBBRTJ010000155.1:0-3560 GCA_038244535.1 Acidimicrobiales bacterium
CCACGGCACCGCGACCCTGGCCCGCGCCGTGTCCATCGTGACCGAGCTCGCCGGTGCTCCCCTTGCCGACGTCACTCGGATCAGCGGCGGGTTCTCCGCGATGGTGGCGCTGGGGTCGACGATGACGGTTCGCCTGCTCGAGGCCGGGGCCGGCGCGCTGCGCTTCGACGTGCTGAACGGCGCCGGCGATCGGGCCGTTCGTGACGGACTGGTCGTCCTCGAAGCGATCAGGCCCAGCGAGGTCGCTCGTCGGGGCTGATGCCGGGCGACCGAAGCCCTCGCCGCTCCGGTGCAAAGGCCGCTGTCAGCCGATGCGCACCGTTCCGGTGGTTCCGTCGACGTGCAGCACCGTGCCGTCGGCCACGGCCGTGATGCCGGGAACGCTGAGCACAGCGGGAATGCCGAGCTCGCGCGAGATGATCGCGGCATGGCTCTGCTGAGCGCCGGTGTCGCAGACCACGGCGGCCGCTCCGAGGAAGAGCGGTGTCCACGAGGGGTCGGTGATCGCGCACACGAGCACCTCACCCGGTTCGAGGCCTCGTGGGTCGGCGGGGTCGATGATCACACGGGCTGGCCCCGTGGCGGTGCCACCGCTGATGGCGATGCCGGTGAGCGTCGTTCCCCGTGCCGGGGCGTCGGGTCGGGCGTCGGTGCGGAGCTGCCACCTCGACGGATCGGGGATGCGGCCGTCGAACCACGGCGGGGGGATGCGGTCGTTGAGGTACCGCTGCTTCGCAGCGCGCGCGGCAATCACCTCTGTGAAGTCGGTCGGCTGGGCGACGTAGCGGGCGAGCTCGTCGGCGGTGATGCAGAACGCCAGGCGTGGATCGGCGGGGCCACCGCGGGTTGCGGCTCGGCGCACGAGCTCGTGCAGCACGAGGCGGGCCCCGAGGTTCTCGAGCACGAGGATGTCCTTGGCCCGTTCCCGCCCGATCGCACCCTGACGCGACCCGTGGGCGGTGCGGCGCACCATCATCCGCAGAGGGCGAGGGACGACGGTGAGCGCCTCGGTGAGCGCCTCGTGGGCGTCGGCCGCCAGCCGTTGGCCGGCGACGATCGGGTCGCGGGCATCCGGCGCGCCGCGCAGGCGGTCGATGGCTGCAGAGACCGGTGCCGGGTCCATCGCCCAGGCCGGCGTGGCCAACTCATACTCGTCGTTGCCCCGGTGGCCGTGGTCGGCAAGGAAGGCATCGAGGGCCGGTCCCAGCGCGGTGTCGCAACTGCGCTCCGCGAGGTCGTCGAGGCCTTCGTCGAACATCCGCGAGAGCGACTCGTTGGCGGCCACGAGTCGCCCGAGCGCCCACAGACGGCGGGGGAGCTGCGCAGAGTCGACGTCGCCGGTCCCGCTCACGACCCGGTTGGCGAGCCCGGCCGGCGCATCGGGTCGGGCCAGAAGCCGATCGAGCAGCCCGCGGGGGGCGCCGGCCAGACCACTCCAGTGCAGGAGCCGCTTCATGCTGGCGCGCTGGCGCGGTGGGTATCCGGCCATCCACTCGAGGAGGTCCGCATCGGCCGCCGTGTGAAGGTCGGGCATCGTGGCGAGCCAGGTGCGAGCATCGGCGCGGGCCTCGTCGAGCGGGCCGAGGTCGGGACGACGCAGCATGGTGAGGGCGAACCTCGTCAGTTGCAAGGTGGCGATCAGGTTGCGGTCACCCCTGGTCGGGCGGTAAGGCGGCACGTCGGTCACCTCACCCATCACCTGGGCGTCGGCGTCGCGGGCTGACATGCCGGGCATGCGCACGCCGAAGAGCCGCATCCCTGATGCACTCATGTACACGTACCCGCCAAAGACACCGGTGCCCACCGAAGGCCCCTTGACCTCGGAGGGCCTCAACACGCCCATCTCCACGAACAGCTCGACTTGTCCATCCCTGATGGCGTCACCAGTCAGGGTGCCGGTCAATGCGGAGATCACGTGAGGGAACACCTCGCCGATGTTGCCGCGGCTGTACAACGTGAACCGCTCGTTGGGTTCGGTGTCGGCGACCCAGATGGGCATGCTCCGAGCATGAGGTGTCGGAGCTCGACCGTCAAGGAAGCCGCCCCGCAAGATCCGACGCTTGCGCCGATGGAGTGTGACAGGGTTTCCCGGATGGGCGTTGTGGCATCGCCGAGGCCAGCCACGAGCCGCGTCGATTCGCGCCGGCTGCTCACATGGCGGTTGTTGCTTGGCTACGTCGGGCTTGGCCTCGTCTTCGTTGGGGTCTGGGCGGCCCTGGCCCCTCGGTCCTTCTACGACCACTTCCCGGGCTTCGGCCAGCTGTGGATCTCGATCGACGGTCCCTACAACGAGCACCTCGTCCGAGACGTCGGCCAGCTGAACCTCGCCCTTGCCGTGGTGACGGCCCTCGCGCTCGTCAGTGGGCGGGCTCGGGCCGTTCGAGACGTCGCCATCGGGTTGGCGGTTGTGGGGATCCCTCATCTCGGCTACCACCTCGCCCACCTCGAACCGTTGTCGACCCTTGACCGTGTCCTCGAGGTGACCACCTTGCTGCTGCCGGCGCTGCTTGCGCTGTGGGTCTCGGTCGATGCCTCTCGATGGATGCGGGCGCACCGAGGAACCGACTGAGCGCCGCTGCCTCAGCCGCCGGCAAGCCCGAAGAAGACGAGAATCGCCCGACTTCGGCGGTGCGCCCGCACTCCTCGGTGGCAGGTCCTGAAGGATCCCCGGGTCCCCATGGGCCGTTTCAGTCGCGACGTTGTCAGGGAGCAGCAACGTCGCGACGCAAAGGCGGTAAGAGCTGCCGCATGAGGCCGAAGAGCGTCATGAGTTCCCCTTGCTGCAGACCATCGGGGTTGTCGAGCGAACACGTGTTCGGTTATGGTCTTCGCCATGGCCGTCGGCCCGACCATCCTTCACGCCGACCTCGACGCCTTCTACGCCTCGGTCGAGCAGCTCCTCGACCCAGCGTTGCGCGGCCGCCCGATCGCCGTAGGCGGTGGCGTCGTGCTCGCCGCGTCGTATGAGGCCAAGCGCTTCGGCGTCCAAGGAGGCATGTCTGGATGGCAAGCCCGCACGCTGTGCCCCAGCCTGATGTTCGTCACGGGGCACTTCGGCGAGTACCAGCGGCTGGCCGACGACGTGATGGCGATCCTCGACGACATCACCCCGCTCGTGCAGCGCATCTCGATCGACGAGGCCTTCCTCGACGTAAGCGGGGCCGTGCGCCTGTTCGGCTCACCGGAGGTGATCGGAGCCACCATCAGGGATCGAGTGCGAGCCGAGGTGGGCTTGCCGATCTCAGTTGGCGCAGCAAGCACCAAGCACCTCGCCAAGATCGCATCGCAGGTGGCCAAGCCCGACGGCCTCGTCGTCGTGCCGGTGGGCGAGGAGGTCGCCTTCCTCGACCCGTTGCCCGTCGGCCTCGTGTGGGGCATTGGCCCGGTCACCCGAGCCATCCTTGCCGATCGAGGCATCCACACGATTGGCCAACTGGCCGCATCACACGACTCGGAGCTTCGCTCGCTCCTCGGGCCCACGATGGGCACCAAGCTGCGAGGCCTGGCGGCCAACGAGGACCGGCGCCCGGTGCAAGCCAACCCCCGGGCCGGCTCGGTCG
>JBBRTJ010000156.1:0-3499 GCA_038244535.1 Acidimicrobiales bacterium
CGCGGCGTGCCGCAGATCGAGGTCACCTTCGACATCGACGCCAACGGCATCGTGCACGTGTCTGCCAAGGACCGGGCGACGAGCAAGGAGCAGTCGATGACCATCACCGGGCAGTCGTCACTGGCCAAGGATGACATCGCCCGCATGGTCAAGGACGCCGAGGCTCACGCCGAGGAGGACCGCCAGCGCCGTGCCGAGGCCGAGGTTCGCAACAACGCCGACTCCCTCGTGTACCAGACCGAGAAGGTGCTTCGTGAACAGGGCGACAAGGTGTCGGCCGACGAGCGGAGCGCGGTCGAGACGGCGCTCGCCGACTTGAAGGCCAGCCTCGGCGGTGCCGACGTCGACGCCATCAAGGCCAACACCGACACCCTCGTCGGGGCCAGTCAGCAGTTTGGCCAGCGGCTCTACGAGCAGGCCGCTCGCGACGGTGGGGCGGCCGGAACGTCGGCGTCCGGGCAGACCGGCACCCCCGGCGAAGGCGACGACGACATCGTCGACGCCGAGATCGTCGAAGAGCGATGAGCACGGCCGCCGACGACGAGGCGATGGCCGAGGAGCCGGCCGTCGCTGAGATCGCAGCCGAGGAGGCGAGCCAGGTCGAAGGGGACCTGGCCGCCCTCCTCGCAGAGCGGGACCAGTTCAAGGACATCGCCCTGCGGCTGCAAGCCGACTTCGAGAACTACCGGAAGCGGGCCGACCGCCAGGTGACCGAGGAGGTCGACCGGACCACGGGCCGGCTCGTCGAGTCGATGCTGCCGGTCCTCGATGCCTGCGAGCTCGCCTACGCCCATGGGGCCAAGGACGTCGAGCCCATCTGGTCGGCGCTGATCGGCGTGCTGCAGCGCCAGGGCCTCGAGGCGATGGATCCGGCCGGCAAGGCCTTCGACCCCGCCGAGCAGGAAGCGGTGCTGCACGAGCCCGGCGACAGCGCAGAACCGGTCGTGCTCGACGTGATGCGCACCGGGTACCGCTGGAAGGGCCGGGTGCTTCGGCCGGCGATGGTCAAGGTGCAGGGTTGACGAGGGCCATGGGACCGATCACGACGACGAGGAGGTGACGCATGGCCCCGCAGGCGAGTTGGTTCGAAGCGGACTTCTACAAGGTCCTCGGGGTCGCGTCCGACGCGTCGGCCAAGGAGATCACGAAGGCGTACCGCAAGATGGCGCGCCAGTACCACCCCGACGCCAACCAGGGTGACCCCACGGCCGAGGAGCGCTTCAAGGGCATCGCGTCGGCCTACGAGGTGATCGGGGACGAGGCCAAGCGCAAGGAGTACGACGAGGTCCGCCTGCTCGGTCCGGCCGCCAACCCCTTCGGGCGTGGCCCCGCCGGTCGTGGTGGACCCACGGGAGGTGGCGGTCCGGGGGGGTTCAACTTCGACGTCGGTGACGCCGACCTCGGTGACCTGCTCGGTGGCATGTTCGGTCGAGGCGGGCGAGGGCCTCGCTCGGGTGGGGCCAGCCGAGGTGCCGGGCCCCAGCGCGGCGCCGACATCGAGGCCTCGCTGCGCATGGCGTTCGTCGATGCCATCCATGGGCTCACCACCACGCTGCACCTCACCTCTGACGCCGAGTGCTCGACGTGCCACGGCAGCGGCGCCAAGCCCGGTACGAGCCCCCGCGTGTGCCAGGTGTGCGGCGGCCGGGGCGTCATCGACGACAACCAGGGCCTCTTTTCGTTCAGCCGGGCCTGCGACGTGTGCCACGGACGGGGCACGATCGTCGATGCACCGTGCCCGACCTGCGTCGGCACCGGGGTCGAGCGTCGGGCGCGCGAGGTCAAGGTCCGGCTGCCCGCCGGGGTGCGTGACAGCCAGCGCGTCCGGTTGAGGGGCCGCGGCGGGCCCGGTCGCAACGGCGGCCCCGCCGGTGACCTCTTTGTCAACGTGGCCGTCGAGCCCGACGCCCGCTTCGGACGTGACGGCGACAACCTGACCGTCCGCGTCCCCGTGTCGTTCGCCGAGGCCGCGCTCGGCGCTGAGATCCCAGTGCCCACGCTCGAGGGCCCCGACGTGACGGTGCGCATCCGCCCCGGCACGCAGTCGGGGGCCAAGTACCGGGTGAAGGGGGCGGGCGTGCCCGGTCGTCACCACCCCGGTGACCTCATCGTCTCGGTCGACCTTGCGGTCCCGCAGCACCTGACCGCGGCCGAGCGGGCGGCCATCGAGGCGCTCGCCGCTGCCAGCACCAGCTCACCTCGAGATCAAGGGGCGTGACCATGGCTTCGCAACGTTCCCCATCGGCTCGCGAACGGGCCGTGTACGTCATCTCCGTGGCCGCCGAGCTCGCCGGCGTGCACCCGCAGACCCTTCGGATCTACGAGCGTCGTGGGCTGCTCGACCCTGCTCGCACCGCCGGCGGCAACCGCCGCTACAGCGAGGCCGATCTCGCCCGCCTCGAGCGCATCGCCGAGCTGACGGACGAGGGGCTGAACCTCGCGGGCGTGCGGCGGGTCCTCGAGCTCGAGGAGCAACTCGCGGCGGCGCGTCGCGAGGTCGCCGCGTTGCGCGTGGCCCTCGACGCGGCGCGGGCGCGAGTCGCTCCCGAGAGCTCGCTCATCCCGCTGTCTGAGTGGCTCCGCCCGATCCCCATGGGACGGGTCGCCGACCGCGACCACCTCGCCGCATCCCCGAAGCAGCCGTAGGAACCCGTCATGGCACTGAACCCGAACACCTGGACCATCAAGACTCAAGAGGCAGTGAGCACGGCCATGGCCGCGGCTCGTGATGCCAACAACCCCGAGCTGACCCCGGCGCACCTCCTGGCCGCCATGCTCGGTCAGGAAGGCTCCGTCGTCCTTCCCGTGCTCGAGAAGCTGGGTACGGCGCCGCTCATGGTGCGCAACCGCATGGACGAGCAGGTGGCCAAGCTGCCCAAGGCCTACGGCGGGTCGGAGCCGCGCCTGTCCCGCGAAGCCACTGCGGTGTTCGACGAGGCCGAGCGCACCCGCAAGGACCTGCACGACGACTACCTGTCAGTCGAGCACCTGCTGCTGTCGATGGCGCCGTTGCTCGGCGTCGGCCGCGAGGAGCTGCTCACGGCGCTCGCGGCCGTGCGCGGCAGCCACCGGGTCACCAGCCAGAACCCCGAGGATCAGTTCCAGGCGCTCGAGAAGTACGGGCGGGACCTCACCAAGGTGGCCGCCGAGGGGAAGCTCGATCCCGTCATCGGCCGTGACGAGGAGATCCGCCGGACCATCCAGGTGCTCAGCCGGCGAACCAAGAACAATCCCGTGCTCATCGGCGAGCCCGGTGTCGGCAAGACCGCCATCGTCGAGGGACTGGCGCAGCGGATCGCTGACGGTGACGTGCCTGAGGGCCTCAAGCACAAGCGGCTGATCTCGCTCGACCTCGCATCGATGGTGGCTGGGGCGAAGTACCGGGGCGAGTTCGAGGAGCGGCTCAAGGCCGTGCTGAAGGAGATCACCGACTCGGCCGGCGAGGTCATCACCTTCATCGACGAGCTGCACACGGTGGTCGGTGCGGGGGCGGCCGAAG
>JBBRTJ010000157.1:0-3381 GCA_038244535.1 Acidimicrobiales bacterium
AAGCTCCGCGTTCGGAACGGCTCGGGCGATGGCCTCCTGGTTGGAGGGCGGCGCGATCCCGTCGAACCGCCCGCCTGCCACCAAGGTGGGGCACGCGATCTGCCCGAGTCGATCCCAGGTGTCGTGACCCCGACGAGCCTCGAGCTGCCACCGGGCACCCTCGACGCGGCCCGGCTCAGCAGCGCCGACGGAGCGCTGGGCGGCCGCCATCTCGACGAGCAGGTTCCACTCGGCAGCATGCGCGGCCCGCCACTGCGGTGTCCGGCGCGTGTCAGAGACGCTGAGGTGGCGCTCGGTGCGCTCCTCGTCGTCGAGGTCGACCCACTCGTGCAGCGGGAACGAGGTCCCACCGCGCCCACCGCTCGAGCTGCACAGCAGGGCGAGCCGCCGGACCATCGCTGGGTGGCGCAGAGCAAGCTCCTGGGCCACCATCCCGCCAAACGACACCCCGACCACGATCGCTGGAGGCTGACCCACGGCCTCCAGCAGCGCGCCGGCATCATCGGCGTACTGGGCCATCGTGTACGGGCCGGGAGGCACTGATGAACGCCCGAGGCCACGCTGATCGAAGGCGAGCACCTCGAAGCGGCGGGCCAGCGGGCCGTCGAGCACGTTGGGCCGGGCCCGAAGATCGCCTCCCGTGCCCGAGATGAACAGCAGCGGTGGGCCCGAGCCGCCCAGCTCGTAGTGCAACGACACGTCGCCGAGAACGAGCTCAGCCATCGTGAGCCGCGGCCGCTGTCTTGCTCCGGCCCGCCTCGATGGCGGCCCAGACAGCCCCCAGCTGGCGGACCTGGGTGGCGCTGAGGTGGTCGAAGATGTTGCGACGCACACCCTCCACATGATCGGGGGCGGCGGACTGGAGCTTGCGCAGGCCCGGCCGGGTGAGCACCGCGAGCGTGACCCGCCGGTCGTCGGGATCGGCCTCGCGGGCTACGAAGCCCTGGTTCACCAGGCCGTCGAGCCGGCGGGTGAGGCCGCTCGGCGACAGGTGCAGGCGACCCGCGAGATCGCACATGCGCATCCGCATGCCCTCGGACTCCGACAGGTTGACCAGGACGCCGTAGTCGCCCTCGGTGATGCCGTGCTGTTCGAGCAGGTCGGACTCGAGCGAAGCGCTGACGTCGCTGAACACCTCGACCAAGCCACGCCACGCTCGCATCTCGTCGTTGTTCAACCAGGCAGTCATGATCTGATCCTAGGTGATTCTCATGCGCTCGCAATAGTTGCGCTCACAATGGTTCTTGGGAATACTTGCGCTCGCAAAGAAGTTCACCGGACTGCACGTACCCCACCAACGAGGAGCCCCCATGGCCAACCTGAACGACCTCACCCCCGGCAACTGGAACATCGATGCCGCTCATTCGACCGTCGGCTTCGTCGCCCGCCACCTCATGATCTCCAAGGTGCGCGGCAGCTTCGGCTCGTTCAGCGGCACCGTCGTCGTCGCCGCCGAGCCGCTTTCGTCCACCGTCACCGCCAGCGTCGACATCGCCTCGATCAGCACCGGCGACGAGGGCCGCGACAGCCACCTGAGAGGCACCGACTTCTTCGACGCCGAGACCCACCCGACGATGGTGTTCGTCAGCACGGGGATCAAGGACAAGGGAAGCGCCTTCGTCCTCACCGGCGACCTCACCGTCAAGGGCGTGACCAAGTCGGTCGATTTCGCGCTCGAGTTCGACGGCGTCAGCCCCGATCCGTGGGGTGGCACCCGGGTCGGCTTCACCGCCGAGACCGAGATCAGCCGCAAGGAGTTCGGCCTCGAGTGGAACGTGGCCCTCGAGACCGGCGGGGTGCTCGTCGGCGACAAGGTCAAGATCCAGCTCGAGATCGAGGCAGTCCGGGCCGCCTGAGCGACGTCTCGTTCACCCCACGTCGAGCAGCAGCTTGCCGACGTGGCCCCCCGTGAGCAGCGTTCGCAGCGCATGGGGGAACTCCTCGATGCCGTGCTCGTGGTGCTCGTGCACCACGAGCCGGCCATCGGCGAGCCAGTCGGTCAGCGCCGCTTCGGCTTCGGCGAAGCGGGCGTGGAAGTGCGTGACGGCGAAGCCCTCCATCCGGGCGTGACGCTCGGCCAGCTTCAGGTAGTTGCGGGGCCCAGTGACGTGATCCATGTCGGCGTACTGCGAGATGGCCCCGCAGATCACCACCCGTGATCCCTCACGTATCTGCATCAGCACCGCATCCAAGGTGGCGCCGCCGACATTGTCGAAGAAGACGTCGATGCCGTTCGGGGCCAGCTCGGCCAGCCGCGCATCGACATCGTCGTGCTTGTAGTCGATGGCGGCGTCGTAGCCGAGCTCGTCGACGAGGAACGCGACCTTGGCGGGACCACCGGCCACGCCGATGACTCGTTCGGCTCCCGCGATCCGTGCGACCTGCCCGGCTATCGACCCCACCGCGCCGGCCGCGCCCGACACGACCACCGTGTCGCCCGGCTTCACGGCCCCCACCTCGAGGACGCCGAAGTAGGCGGTCAGTCCCGTCGTGAGACCGAGGGCGCCCAGATAGGTGATGGCCGGGACCCGGGTGACGTCGAGCTTGCGCAGCGCCACGGCCGGCAGCGTGGTGATGGTCTGCGCTCCGAGCGGGCCAAAGACAGCGTCACCAGGCTCGAGCTCAGGCGCGGCACTGCTGATCACGTGGCCGACGCCTAGGGCGGTGATGGTGCTCCCGAGGTGAACCGATCCGTGGTAGCTGCGATCGTCGAGAACGGTGCGGATGAAGGCGTCGATCGACAAGGTGTCGACTGCGACGATGACGTGACCCGGCGCGGGGTCGCCGACGACCTCCTCCTCGAGGCGGAAGTCGGCGAGCACGGGTAGGCCGGACGGGCGCGCCGCCAAGACGATCTTGCGGTTGACGACGTTCATGTTCACAGGCCTCCGTCGACGGCGAGGATCTGACCGGTCACCCAGCTCGATGCAGGGGCCACGAAGTACAACACGGCGGCGCCGAGGTCCTCAGGCGTGCCGAGGCGGCGCATGGGCAGACGCAGCATGCGCTCGAGCCCTGGCAGATCCTCGTCGCTGAGCTTGAGCGCGGTCATCATGATCTCGGTCGGAACCGCCCCGGGCATGATGCAGTTGACCCGGATGCGGGGCCCGAGCTCCTTGGCGAACGTCTGGGTGAGTGAGTTGACTGCCGCCTTGGCCGCCGAGTAATGGCCACTGCCGGGCATCGGCGTCACCGCCGCCCGCGACGAGATGTTGACGACCCGGCCGCCGTCAGCCATGTGCTCGGCCGCCACGGTGGTGCACACCCAGACCGCAGTGAGGTTGAGGCTCATCGTTGCGTTCCACTCGCGCTCGTCGAGCTTCACGAGCGGCGTCTGGATCGGGGATCCCCCGGCGTTGTTCACCCAGATGTCGAGGCGCC
>JBBRTJ010000158.1:0-3191 GCA_038244535.1 Acidimicrobiales bacterium
CTGGCGCGCTGATCGCCCTCGCCGCCACCCCACCGCCATCGCCTTCCACCGCCTGGCGCGCTGATCGCCCTCGCCGCCACCCCACCGCCATCGCCTTCCACCGCCTGGCGCCCTGATCGCCCTCGCCGCCACCCCTCCGCCATCGCCTTCCAGCCCCTGCCGCCCTGATCGCCCTCGCCGCCACCCCTCCACCGGCCCACCCTCCAGCCCCTGCCGCCCGAGCTCGCTTTGCGTCGCGTTGTTGCTGCTCTACGACAACGTCGCGACGCAAAGGCGTCGTACCGGCGCTCGGTGGCCGCCGGCGGCGGCGAGCAGGGCGACCACCTTGGTCCGCACGAGCCGGTGGCGCGAGGCCCCGTCCCTTGCGACGAGCGGGATGCCCCTACGCCCCGTGCCCGAGACCGCCGAGACCACCGGCTCAGGGCGCAGGGAGCCGCAACGTGAAGCATGCCCCGCCATCAGGGGCGTTGGCGGCGACGCAGTCGCCACCGTGCTCGGCGGCGATGCCGGCCACGATGGCAAGGCCGAGACCGGCGCCGGCACCCACCCGGGCCAGGTCGGCCTGCCAGAACCGGTCGAAGACGTGCTCGAGCGCGACCTCGTCCAGCCCAGGCCCGTGGTCGCGGATGGTGACGACCGCGTCGTCCCCATCGCGCCTCGCCGCCACCTCGATCGCGGTGCCCGCGGGCGTGTGCCGGCGGGCGTTGGCCACGAGGTTGCCGATGGCCTGGCGCAGGTGGTCACGATCCCCCAGCACCATCACCGCAGACGGCGCGTCGAGGGTCATGGCGCGATCGGGAGCAGCGGCCACGGCGTCGCTGCACGCATCAGCAGCCAGTACGGCGAGGTCGACCGGAGCCTTCTCGATCGGTCGGGTCTCGTCGAGCCGGGCCAGCAGCAGCAGGTCGTCCACGAGCACCCGCATGCGGGCTGACTCCTGCTCGATGCGGCGCATGATCACGGCTTGGTCGACGTGGTCGTTCTGCGCGCCCAACCGGAACAGCTCGGCGAAGCCCTGGATCGACGTGAGGGGCGTGCGCAGCTCGTGAGAGGCGTCGGACAGGAACTGGCGCAGCTTGCGCTCGGTCGCCTCGCGCTCCTGGAACGCCACCTCCATGTCGCCCAGCATGGTGTTGAGAGCCTGGCCGAGCTGACCCACTTCGGTCTTGCCGTCGGCGGGCTCGACTCGCTGTGACAGGTCACCGGCGGTGATGGAGCGGGCTGAAGTCGCCATGCTCTCGAGCGGTTGCAAGCCGCGACGCACGATCAGCCACGAGCCGGCGCCCAGGACGAGCAACAGCCCGACCGACGCCATCACCTCGACCACCACCAGCCGCTGAAGGGCATCGGCGACCTCGGTGAGTGGCACGGCGATCGCCACCGAGTAGCCGGGCTGGCCCTCGACGCCTTGGACGAGCACCCGCCACCGGCCCGATCCTGTCGCCGAGCCGGTGCTGAAGATCGTGCTGCCGGTCGGGGGACCAGTGATCGGCTTGCTGAGGTCGGGGGTGGAGGCCGTGGTCTGGTCGGAGTAGCGCTGCACTGCCACGACCGTGCCGCTGCCGTCGCGCAGCTCGGCGTAGGTCCCCGGAGGGAGGATGACCTCGGGTCGCGGACCACCGTCGCGGGTCGACGACCCCGACACCTTCGGGCTGCGGTCGAGGCCGGCCTGCTCCGTGAGCAGCCCGCTGGCCAGCGTCACCGACGAGCGGAGCTGGTCATCGACGCGCTGGTACTGCGTGCGGGCGTAGAACGAGAAGACCACGACGCCGAAGAGGGCGAGGCCCACCGTGGTCATCAGGACCAGGGCCAGCACCAGCCGGGCGCGCAACGTCACGGTCTCGCACCGTAGAGCGCGCCCACGGGACGCCCGCTCGTTCGCCTTCACGCCGGCAGCATCACCCTCCGCCCTCCGTCAAGGCTCCGTGGTTCCTGCGAGTTCCCTCAGAGCGCCACCCGGGTGCGTCGCGGCCCCTACCGTTGCCGCCATGGCCGACGACCGCAGCAAGCCGTTCGTGCTCGCCGTCGACGACGAGGAGCACATCACCGAGCTGATCGCCATGGCCCTCGGCTACAACGGCTTCGAGGTCCAACGCGCCGCCTCGGGGCGTGCCGCCCTCGACGCCATCGCAGTGCGTCGCCCCGATCTCGTGCTGCTCGACGTGATGCTGCCCGACCTCGACGGCTTCGAGGTCGCCCGCCGCCTGCGCCAGGCCGAAGGGGCAGGCACCAGGGTCCCCATCATCTTTCTCACCGCGCGCGACGCAACGGTCGACAAGGTCGAAGGGCTGCGCCTCGGCAGCGATGACTACGTGACCAAGCCCTTCAGCATCGAGGAGCTGATCGAGCGGGTGAAGGCGGTGCTGCGGCGCACGTCCGGCGCCGGCCCGGGCGAGAACCGCCTCGCCTACGCCGACCTCGTGATGGACGAAGACACCCGAGACGTGTGGCGGGGCGGGCGGCTCGTCGAGCTGACGCCGACCGAGTACAAGCTGCTGCGCTACCTGCTCGCCAACTCGCGCCGCGTGCTGACGCGTGAGCAGATCCTCGAGCACGTCTGGGACTACACGTTCGCCGGCAACGCCAGCGTGCTCGAGACCTACATCAGCTACCTGCGCCACAAGATCGACGACGTCGAGCCGACACTGATCCACACCGTGCGCGGTGTCGGCTACACGCTGCGTCTGCCCCCTGCCCACCAGGGCTGATCGGCCGCGGTGTTCCCCGAGAAGAACCAGGCAGTCCTGAGCCACCTCTGAGGAAGGGCTCCGATCATGAGTCCATCGCCGCCGACCGGGCGGCGGGACTCAAGGAGCCACCATGGAGCGCACTGCCACCACGACCGGCGCACACGATCGTCTGATCGACGAGCGGCTGTCCCGGGCCATGGGCAGCGACCTCCACCTCGTGGTGGTGGGTGGCCGTCCCGGCCTGGCCGACCTCGCCGTGCAACGGGTCGCCGACCTTGAACGGCGGTGGAGCCGGTTCCTGCCCGGCAGCGAGGTGAGTCGCATGAACCGGCTCGCCGGCACGCCGGTGCTCGTATCGGACGAGACCATCCACCTCGTCGAGCGGGCCATCGAGGCCTGGCGCATCACCGGTGCCGCCTTCGACCCCTTGCTGCTGCGCCAGCTCGAAGCGGCCGGCTACGACCGGTCGTTCGACCAGCTCGACCAGCTCGACCAGCTCGA
>JBBRTJ010000159.1:0-3131 GCA_038244535.1 Acidimicrobiales bacterium
CTGGCCAACCGCGACCAACGCCGAGCACTCCGAGCCCTGTACCCGACCTGTGCCATGCCGGGCTGCGCCGTCCGGTTCGGTGACTGCGCCATCCACCACGTCATCTGGTGGGACCCACCCCACAACGGGCCGACCGATCTGGACAACCTGCTTCCGCTGTGCTCCCGACACCACCACAGCATCCACGACCGCGGCTGGCACCTCAACCTCGCTCGCGACCGGACCCTCACCATCGACTACCCCGACTGCACCACCCAGATCACGGGACCGCCCCGGCGCGGGCCAAACCGTCCGAGGCAGCGCCCGGCACCGCCACCTGTTCGGCGCCCCGCCCTCGCTCCTCGGCGAACGTGAGCCGCTGGCCCACGCGCCGGTCCAGCTGCCAGTCCACCCCGCGGCACGACGACCTTGCGAGGGCGTCAGGCGTGGCCGGGGCTTTGGGCTGCGGGCGACGACGGGCCTTAGGGTTCGGGGATCCCGATCGGACCGAGGGGGCTCGTCATGAGCAAAGCACAACTGGTGGGCATGGCGCGGCAGAACATCGCCCACGTCCACGCCGGCACCATCGATCTCGCTCCTGAGGTGGGCCGGGTTCCGGCGGCGCACTACGTCGACGAGGATCGCTGGCGCCTCGAGATCGACCGGGTGTTCAAGCGGCTCCCCCTCATGCTGGCCCTTAGCAGCGAGCTGCGCGAGCCGGGCGGGTACAAGGCCATGGACGCCGTGGGCGTGCCGGTGCTGCTCACCCGCGGGAGTGACGGCGCCGTCCGGGCGTTCGTCAACTCGTGCAGCCACCGGGGCGCGCAGATCATGCCCGAGGGTCTCGGCCACGCCCGCCGCTTCGCTTGCCCGTACCACGCCTGGACCTACGACGAGCACGGCGATCTGGTCGGCATCCTCAGCCGAGACGACGTCGGCATCGACGACACCTCAGGCCTCGGCCTCACGCCGCTTCCGGTGGCCGAGCGGGCCGGCTTGGTCTTCGTGGTGCTGACGCCGGGCGCGGCCATGGACGTCGACGCGTTCTTGTCGGGCTACGACTCACTGCTGGCCCACTTCGGCTTCGAGGACTGGCACCTGATCGCCCGCCGGACGTTGGTCGGGCCGAACTGGAAGGTGGCCTACGACGGTTACCTCGACTTCTACCACCTGCCCATCCTGCACAAGGACAGCTTCGGGGCCAACATGCCCAACCGGGCCCTCTACGACGCCTGGGGTCCCCACCAGCGCGTGACGTCGCCTAACCCCAAGCTGATCGAGCTCGAGAACGTCTCGGAGGACGAGTGGGACACCTACAAGCTGCTCGGCGGCGTGTGGACGATCTTCCCCCACATCTCGATCGCCACCTTCGAAGCGGGTGGCCGCGGCGCGCTCATCTCGCAGCTGTTCCCGGGCGATACCCCCGGCACGTCGGTCACCATCCAGTCGTACTTCTTCGACCACGAGCCGAGCGACGAGGAGCGCGTCGTGGCGGCGGCGCAGGCCGACTTCCTCGAGCGCGTCGTGCGCGACGAGGACTACGCCACTGGTCTGCTGCAGCAACGAGCGCTGTCGAGCGGCGCCAAGACCGAGGTCATCTTTGGTCGCAACGAGGGTGGCGGGCAGCGCTTCCACCAGTGGGTGTCGAGGGTGCTGGCCGCCGACGATGCCGACGCACTCGCCGGCCTGTTCACCACCCCAGCAGCCACCGCCGACTGACTACTGCTGATAGCCCTCGACCATGTCAGCCGGGCGGGGGGCCACCTCGTCGGGGTCGACCCCCGCGTGGCGTCGAGCCCGCCGCTGGCGCAGCAGGTCCCACGCCTGATCGAGCTCGACCTCGAGCGCAGCCAACCGGCTCGTCTCGTCGGCGGTGAGTGCGTGGGAGGCCTGGCCCTCGAGGGCGTGCTCCTCGGCGACCAGCTCGTGGATCCGGTTCAGGATCTGGATGTCATCCATGTCTTCTCCTCAGGACGTGCGAACGGTCGAGCTCAGGGTTGGGTGAAGGGATCGTAAGGTTGGCCCTCGGCTTCGGCCAGCGCCTTCCCTCCGCGCCGCTGGTACTCACTGATGCCACCCGGTTCCAAGGCGTGGTCGAGCCCGCCGCCACCGCCTCGGCGCTCTTCGCCACGATGCCGAGCTCGACCCGGCTTGCAGGTCAGTGAGCCCAGCGGCGGGCGCGGTGGCCGCCGCCGCACCGCCGACCACGGCAGTGATCTCGGCCATCGTCGGCGGCGCCAGGGACTCGTCACCCGGGGCGGGGAAAGCAACAGCGGCCATCACCGCGTCACGCTATCGGCGGCTCGGTTCCGCCCTTCCCACGCTCCCCCGTGAGCCCCGCACCTCGATGTATCTGAGCGGTCGGATCGATCTCTGAAGGAGCGGCGGCAGTCCCTGTCCGTCTCGCCACAACACGGAGGTTTGCCATGTTTTCCGACGATGTCACGAGCATCCGCAAGATCTGGGAGCTCGGTCCGATCCATCCCCACTGGCACATGAGCGACAAGGTCGTCAACGTGACGGTGGCGCCTACCCACTTCCACGATCTCGAGTCGATGCAGAAGATCACGGCCGAGACCCTTGGGATCCTCGGCTGCGGTGGCTGCCACAGCGGATGGGACATCCGCTGGCTGCTCGAGCGCGAGTTCCACGTCAACCCCGAGGGCAACGTCGTCCCGGGTCCCCAGCAGCAGTACGGCCGCTGACGGGTTCGGGACACAACATGCCCCGCCTCGACCTCGGTGTCGCGCTGGTGATCTTTCCCGAGTTCGTCGACCTGCTCGACGATCTCGACGATCACCTCGACGCCTATGAGGTGGAGCCTCAGACCTACTGGCTCCCGACCGGTGACCGTGGCCGACCCTGGCGAGCGGATCTCGCCCTGTTCGAGCACCTCGCCGGTCGGGGTCGTCCCATCGTGGCCCACGGCGTCAGCGCCCCGGTAGGCGGATCGGCGCCCCCCGACCCGCGCGCCGTGGCGCTGTTCGCCGAGTCGGTCCAACACCTCGGCGCGGTTGCGACCAGCGAGCACCTCGGCTTCAACGTCACCACCGGAGCCGACAACGTGGAGGTGGGGCTGTTCCTCCCACCCTGCCCGTCAGAGGCAGGTGCAGCTGCGGCTGCACGTGCCGTCGCCGCGTACCAGCAGGCGA
>JBBRTJ010000160.1:0-3063 GCA_038244535.1 Acidimicrobiales bacterium
CAGGGGCACGTACAGCGACGGGAGCATCAGGGTCATCACCACTACGACGACGTGGGCGAGCACCAGCTCGTCCATCGCGACGGTGAGCTCCGCGGGGCTGATCACCGGCAAGGGGGTGGGCGCCGCGACGGTCACCGGTACCTCATCAGGCATCGTCGGATCGACGGCGATCACCGTCACCCCGGCGATCCTCACCAGCATCCAGGTGACGCCCGCGGCGCCGAACGTGGCTCGGGGTAGCACCCTCTGGCTCACGGCCACAGGTACGTACTCCGACGGGAGCACCGTGAACCTCACCAGCTCGGTGACGTGGACAGCCTCGCTGCCGAACAAGGCCACCGTCACCGCTGGCGGGCTCGTCACCGGCGTCAACATCGGTACGACCAACGTGAAGGCCACGCTCAGCGGGAGGAGCTCGGGCGTGCTGGTGACCGTCTACTAGAGCACCCCAGGCATGACGGACGACCTCGAGGCCCCGGCCCAGTGCCGGGGCCTCGAACGCGCCGGCACCAGGCCGGTCGCGCTCAGAACGTGGTGTTCGGGGCGCGAAGGGTGCTCCAGCCCAGCACCCCGCTGACGTCGGTCAGCGTCTCGCCGATGGCGATTCCGTGCTCGCCGATCTCGATCTGGTGCACGTGCTTGTTGTGGCCGCTGTTGCGCATCTTCACGATGCTCAAGGCTCGCCCCGTCGCCGAGTTCAGCTCGATGTAGCGCAGCAGGATGACGTTGTGGAACAGGAACGTGACACCTCCCACCGGTTCGGGTGTCGGGCCGAGCGTCATGGTCTCGCTCGTGATGACAACGGAGGCGGCTGAGTTCCGGATCAGCCCGATCAGGCTGCGCGCGTAGGCGGGGAAGCGCTCGCCCTCGCGGGCGGCGAAGACCATCTCGGCGAGGCTGTCGATCACGACGCGACGGATCGTGCCTTCGGCCAGCTCGTCACGGATGCTCGCGGCGAGGATGTCCAGGTCGAGCTCGCCAATCGGGACGTGATGAACCACGAGCTGGCCGTCATCCCGGGCCTCGGCAAGGTTCCACCCGAACGTCTGGGCCATGGTGAGCAGCTGGTCGGCGGTGTCCTGGAACGTCGCGTACAGGCAGCGCTCCCCCCGGGCGAGGCCCTCCGCGACGAACCCGAGGCTGAAGATCGTCTTGCCCACACCCGAGGGACCGAGGACCACGGTGGCCTCACCGGCGCCGATCCCGCCGCCCATCAACGGGTCGAGACCAGGCACACCGCTACTGATGCGCCATCCGACGGCAGCGGCACTCCCAGGGTCGTGGGTCTCGATGCGGGGAAAGATCCCGACGCCTTCCTCACCGATGCGGAACGAGTGCTTGCCCTCGAGGTGGCGCCGGCCCCGCATCTTCACCACCCGGAGCCAGCGGCGGTCGATCGGCTCACGAGGCTCGTAGGCGAGATGGATGATGCCGTCGGCCAACGAGAACTCGACGTCGCTCGCCATCTCCTCCGAGGTGTACTCCCCCACGAGGAGCAGCGCGGTGAGGCTGTGCGCCAGACGACTCGTCAGGTCGTACAGAGCGACCCGCAGATCCCGCTCGTTCGCAAAGTCCCGGAGCGCCCTCGTGCTGTCGATCACGACGAGAGCGGGCCCGTCGGCCAGGGCCTTGCGCACCACCTCGGACAGCGTCGCGTCCAGCCGCCCACCGTCTTTGCGGATGAGGTCACCGAGGTGGATGTACTCGACCTTCGGTCCCAGCGCGTCGGCCGAGAAGAACGCGAACGGCTCGAGGTGGCGCTCGAGCTTGGAGTGCGGTTCGGACAGTGTCGTGTAGTAGATCGCTCGGCGAGCCTCGGTGGCGTTCGCGAAGCAGATCTGCTGCGCGAGGATCGTCTTGCCGGTGCCGGGCGAACCAGAGATAATCACCGTTGCACCCGGTTCGAGACCGCCGCCGAGCACCGTGTCGAGCCCGGGGACACCCGTGGCGAGGCCGCTCAACGGCGGCCCTCCGTCTGGGCCAGCAGCGCCCCGGCGGCCACGATGATGCGCTCCGGATCGCACGGTTTGGCCACCACCATGTCAGCGGCGCCGCCGAGGTGACTACTGCCCGTGAGGGCGAGGATCAAGATCGTGGCGGTCGTCGCATCCGCTCGAAGCCTCCGGATCAGCTCCGTGCCGTCCATCACCGGCATCATCATGTCGGTGACGATCAGGTCGGGGGTCGAAGCTTGCACAGCTACGAGGGCATCAGCGCCGTCGCCGGCATCCATCACCTCGTGCCCGGCGCCCTCGAAGATCCGGCGCAAGATGTAGCGAAGGTCGGGTTCATCGTCCACCACCAGGACCCTGGACATTGGAGCTCAAGCCTTTCAAACGCCCTGAACACTCCTCCCAGCCTACTGAGCATCCACGCGGCAGGCGGACAACTCAGCGAGGAAGGCTGGCTCTACCTGGCGTTTGGTGCTCGATCTGGCGCGACCTCCGACAGGTTGGGCCTGATCTTGAGCGAGGTGGTGGCCGAGTCGGAGCTCGAGGCGATGTTCTCGGTCACGGTCACGGCCACGACCTCGAACTGCCGCGACGGTTGACCGCGAGTGCGGCATCCTCGAAGGTCCACAGGTCGACGGCGGCACCGTCGACCATCGGGCAGGCTGGAACGGTGACGATGACCACGCCGCCGAGCAGCCCCGGTCCATCGGAGCGCGAGCTGGCCGCTCGCGCCCACGCCGGCCGGTCCGTGCGTGATCTCGGCCATGCACTCGTCGGCCACGACAACCCCGAGCACATGTTGGAGCGGGTGGCGGTGACGGTGGAGGCGCTGGCGGTCGAGCTGTCCCGGGGGCCGGTGCGGGCGAGGCCGGGGCAGGACATGCAGAACCGCAACACGCAGGCGCCGCCACCGGACGGAGCGGTGTTCGAGAGCTACCCGGACCGCCCGGTGTCGGGTGCCGCCAGCCCGTGGGGCGTCGATCTCGTCGTCACCCGCGAGGAAGACGAGGTCGTCGGGCGATGCACGCTGCTGGCCGCCCACGAGGGCGCACCCGGGCGTTCGCACGGTGGCGTGGTGGCCGCCATCTTCGACGACCTCTTCGGCTTCATG
>JBBRTJ010000161.1:0-2980 GCA_038244535.1 Acidimicrobiales bacterium
CGAATCGTCCTCGCGTGGGAAGAACCACGACGAGATGCCCGAGGCCAGCGTGAACAGCGCGAAGCCGATGCCGAGGCCGATGACGATGGTGGACGGGGTGAGCCGCTTGCGGCCTTGGCCGGGGACGGCGTCTGCTTCGGTGGGGGCGCTCATAGCGCCACCGAAGTTACTCGCCGGTAGCGCCGCGCAAGAAGTTCACGCGTGCGATGGGGTCAGGGGTAGATCTTGGCGTCGAGCTCGCGGATGCGGCGGGCCAGGTTGGCGAGCACCTTGTGCGCCAACCCGGGGACCTCGTCGAGCAGGCCGGCGAACTCACGTTGGCCGAGCACGAGCACGCGCATCGGGGTCTCGGCGACGACGGTGGCGGTGCGGGGGCCCCCGTCGAACAGCGCCAGCTCACCGAAGTGGTCGCCGGGGCCGAGGGTGTTGATCTTGCGGTTGCTGCGCTTCACGATGGCGGTGCCCTCGAGGATGACGAAGCACTCGTGCCCGATGGCGTCCTGCTCGACCAGCACACGCTCTTCGTCGATGGTGATCTCGTCGGACGCCTTGGCGATCTTTTGGAGATCGCGGTTGGAGCACGACGAGAAGAGCGGGACGGACGACAGGTGTTTGAGATACGTGCTGGAACCAGCCATATCGCGACGTTACCGCCCCCTCGCCCCGTCGGGCAGGGTCCCCGGTCATTTCGGTCGCCACGCCCAGCATCGGTGAACCTCGCCAAACCCCGCGGAACCGCCGGATGAGTGCCAGAGGGGAGGGTGTTCGGCCACGTTCACGGCCACGTAACAGAGACGAAATCTTTCCTTCGTAGCTTCTGTGGCCATGGACGTGGTGCTCGTGCGCTGGCCGCACGAACGAGAGCGACGAGAGCTACTGGCAGCCGAGGGGCAGCCGCGTCTCCTGCTCGTCGAGGCGTCGGCCGAGGCACCCATCCCCGAGGACGTGCTCGAGGACTGGATCCGGGTCCCCGCCGACGAGGGTGATGTGCAGGTGCGCATCGAAGGCCTGCGGCGCCGGTCGGGCGCGTTCAATGCCCGGGTTCCCGACCTGGATCCTGACGGCCTGCTGCGGCTCGATGGGCAGTGGGTTTCGCTTCCGCCGGTCGAGGCCCGGCTCATGGGTGCGCTGCTCGAGCGCTTCGGTGCGGTGGTCAGCCGCGAGCAGCTCGCGAAGTCCGGTTGGCCCCGGGGAGCGCCCGGGCGCAACGCGCTCGACGTGCACATGCTTCGGCTGCGCCGCCGGATCGATCCGATCGGGCTCGCCATCAAGACGGTGCGCTCGCGCGGCTACCTGCTCGAGACCGTCTCCACGGCGGTCGCGGCAGGTTCCTGAGCCGCGCCGCCCCAGCCTGCTAGCCGGCTTGGCGGGCGACGGCCTCGGCCGCGGCCTTCGCCGCGGCCACATCGCCGATCGCGCGGTCGAGGGGCGGGATCGACTGGACCGGGCGAAGTTCGGGGCTGTCGGTGAGCTCGTAGCGCAGCGGCACACCGGTGGGCAGGTTCAGTTCGGCGATGGCGTCGTCGCTGATGTTGTCGAGGTGCTTCACGAGCGCTCGCAGGCTGTTGCCATGGGCGACGACGAGCACGGTCTTGCCCGCGGCGAGGTCTGGGACGATCGCGTCGTACCAGTAGGGGAGCATGCGATCCACGACGTCCTTGAGGCACTCCGACGCCGGGAGCACGTCGGCCGCGAGGCCCGCGTAGCGCGCGTCGAGGTTGGGGTTGTGGGGGTTGTCGGCCGCGATGGGCGGCGGCGGGGTGTCGTAGCTGCGGCGCCACACCTTCACCTGATCGGCCCCGTACTGCTCGGCGGTCTGGCGCTTGTCCTTGCCGGTGAGGTCGCCGTAGTGGCGCTCGTTCAGCCGCCAGGACCGCTCGACCGGGATCCACAGGCGACCGAGCTCCTCGAGCGCGAGGTTTGCGGTGCGGATCGCCCGGGTCTGCAGCTAGGTGTGCAACACGTCGGGCGCCACGCCGGCCTCGGCGAGCGCCCGGCCGCCGGCGCGGGCCTCGGCGACGCCCTGATCGGTCAGGTCGGCGTCCCACCAGCCGGTGAAGAGGTTCTCGAGGTTCCACACACTCTGGCCGTGGCGGATCAGGACGAGCGTCGCAGTCATGGCCGGACTGTAGCCAGCCCGTCCGATCCCGGGCGAGTGTCCCTCGGTCGCATATTTCTTTGCAGGAAAGTTGATAATCATGCACTCAGCTTTTATCCTGGTCTCTACGTAGGTGCGGGTCCCCGGGTCGGAGAACCGGCTACGGTGCCGGCCGCAGCTGCAGCCGCGCTCTCTCGTTCGCTTTCGTCCTCGTACGTAGTCATCACAGCCAGCCAGGAGAAGAACCCATGCCCAAGGCCGTCGGTATCGACCTCGGAACCACCAACTCGGTCGTTTCCACCCTCGAGGGTGGCGACCCCGTCGTCATCCCCAACTCCGAAGGTGCCAACACGACGCCTTCGGTGGTGGCCTTCGCCAAGAACGGCGAGGTCCTCGTGGGCGAGGTCGCCAAGCGCCAGGCGATCACCAACCCCGATCGCACGATCCGCTCGGTGAAGCGCCACATGGGCACCAACTGGAAGATCAACATCGACGGCAAGGACTACACGAGCCAGGAGATCTCGGCCCGCACGCTCATGAAGCTCAAGCGCGACGCCGAGGCCTTCCTGGGCGACACCGTCACCCAGGCCGTCATCACCGTGCCCGCGTACTTCGACGACGCCCAGCGCACGGCCACCAAGGAAGCCGGCCAGATCGCCGGCCTCGAGGTCTTGCGCATCGTCAACGAGCCCACCGCGGCAGCGTTGGCCTACGGCCTCGAGAAGGAGGGCGCCGACCAGACCATCCTCGTGTTCGACCTCGGCGGCGGCACGTTCGACGTGTCGGTCCTCGAGATCGGTGACGGCGTGTTCGAGGTCAAGTCCACCCACGGCGACACGAAACTGGGCGGTGACGACTGGGACCAGGCCATCATCGACTGGC
>JBBRTJ010000162.1:0-2869 GCA_038244535.1 Acidimicrobiales bacterium
CAACGACGTCGAGCCCTCCAGGAAGCGATCGACGGCGGCGGCGCACGAGCGGCCCTCGGCGATGGCCCACACGATCAGGCTCTGACCGCGGCCCATGTCGCCGGCCACGAACACCCCGGGGGCCGACGTCTGGAACTGGAGGTCGCGGGCGATGTTGCCGCGGCCGTCGAGCTCGACGCCGAGCTGGTCGAGCCAGCCACCACGCTCGGGACCGACGAAGCCCATGGCCAGCAGCACGAGCTGCGCCGGCAGCTCGATCTCGGTGCCCTCGATCTTCTCGAAACGACCGTCGGCCATGCGCACCTCGTGCAGGCGCAGCGCCTGCACGGCTCCGGCGTCGTCGCCCACGAAGCACTCGGTGTTCACGCTGAACAGCCGCTCGCCGCCCTCCTCGTGGGCCGACGACGTGCGGTAGATCATGGACCACTGCGGCCACGGGTTGCCCTCCGACCGGCTCTCGGGCGGCCGCGGCATGATCTCGAGCTGCGTCACCGACGCCGCCCCCTGGCGGTGCGCGGTGCCGAGGCAGTCGGCCCCGGTGTCGCCGCCGCCGATGATGATCACGTGCTTGCCCTCGGCGGTGATGGCCGGCGCATCCAGGTCGCCCTCGACCACCCTGTTGGCGATGGGGAGGTACTCCATCGCCTGGTAGATGCCGGCCAGCTCACGGCCGGGCACGGGCAGGTCGCGCCATGCGGTGGCCCCGCAGGCGAGCACGACCGCGTCGTTGGTGGCCAGCAGCACCTCGGCATCGACGGTGCGCCCCACCTCGGCGTTGACCCGGAACTCGGTGCCCTCGGCCCGCATCTGGTCGAGGCGACGGTCGACGTGACGCTTCTCCATCTTGAACTCAGGGATCCCGTAGCGCAGCAGGCCACCGATGCGATCGGCCCGCTCGAGCACGACGACGTCGTGGCCGGCACGGGTGAGCTGCTGGGCCGCCGCCAGCCCGGATGGGCCGGACCCGATGACCGCGACCCGCTTGCCGGTGCGCACGGTCGGTGGCTGGGGGGTGACCCAACCCTCCTCCCAGGCGCGATCGATGATCTCGACCTCGACCTGCTTGATCGTCACCGGGTCGGCGTTGATGCCGAGCACGCAGGCCGACTCGCACGGGGCCGGGCAGAGGCGGCCCGTGAACTCAGGGAAGTTGTTGGTGGCGTGCAACCGCTCGACCGCGTCCTGCCAGTGGTCGCGATAGACGAGATCGTTCCAGTCGGGGATGAGGTTGCCGAGTGGGCAGCCGTTGTTGCAGAACGGGATCCCGCAGTCCATGCAGCGGCCCGCCTGGGTCTGCACCGAGTGCAGGGGGAACTCCTCGTAGACCTCCTTCCAATCACGTAGCCGCAGCTCGACCGGACGCCGCTTCGGGCCTTGTCGATCCCACTTCAAGAACCCTGTCGTCTCACCCACGGGACACCGCCATCACTCGATCCAACGTTTCGTCTGCGGACAGCCCCTCGCGCTCGGCGTCGGCCATCACGGCCAGCACCCGCTGGTAGTCGAGGGGCATGACCTTGCGGAAGTGCGACGCCTCAGAGGTCCACGCGTCGAGGAGCGACTCGGCGACGGCCGAGCCGGTGTGCACGGCATGGCGTTCGATGACCTCGCGGACGAACTCTCGGTCATCATCGTCGAGCGCCTGCAGCTCAACCATCTCGGTGTTGACCAGGGCTGGGAACGCCCCGATGGGGTCGTACACGAAGGCCACACCACCGCTCATGCCGGCCCCGAAGTTGCGGCCGGTGGCACCGAGCACGACCGTACGACCGCCGGTCATGTACTCGCAGCCGTGGTCGCCGACACCCTCGACCACGGCCAGCGCTCCGGAGTTGCGCACGCAGAAGCGCTCACCCACGATGCCGCTGATGAACGCCTCGCCTGCGGTGGCTCCGTAGAGCAGCACGTTGCCGGCGATGACGTTCTCGGCGGCAACGAAGCGGGCGTCGCGATCGGGGTAGATGACGATGCGGCCACCCGACAGTCCCTTGCCGGCGTAGTCGTTGGCGTCGCCTTCGAGCCGCAAGGTGATGCCCCGGGGCAAGAACGCCCCGAAGCTCTGTCCGGCCGAGCCTCGCAACCTCAGGTCGATGGTGCCGTCGGGTAGGCCGTCACCGCCCCAGGCCCGCGTGACCTCCGAGCCGAGCATGGTGCCGACCGTGCGGTTGACGTTGCGCACGGCCAGCTCGGCCGTCACGGCCAGACCGTCGTCGAGTGCGGGCCGACAGAGGTCGATGAGGTGTGCGTCGAGCGCCTCGGCGAGCCCGTGGTCCTGAGGCACGGACTGCGTCAGCGTCTGGCCGTACGGGTTGTCGGGAACGTGCAGGATCGGCGCGAGGTCGAGCCCGTGGGCCTTCCAGTGGTCGACCGCCGCCTGCACGTCGATGAGCTCGACGTGGCCCACGGCCTCGGCGATGGAGCGGAAGCCGAGCTGAGCCAGCAGCTCGCGGACCTCAGCGGCGATGTACTCGAAGAAGTTGACCACGAACTCGGGCTTGCCGCTGAAGCGCTTGCGCAGCTCGGGGTTCTGCGTGGCGACGCCGACCGGACACGTGTCGAGGTGGCAGACCCGCATCATCACGCAGCCGCTCACCACGAGCGGGGCGGTGGCGAAGCCGAACTCCTCGGCGCCGAGCAGCGCGGCGATCACGACGTCACGGCCGGTCTTCATCTGACCGTCCACCTGCACGACGATCCGATCGCGAAGCCCGTTCAGCAGCAGCGTCTGCTGGGTCTCGGCCAGGCCCAGCTCCCAAGGCGCGCCGGCGTGCTTGAGGGACGTGAGCGGCGATGCCCCGGTGCCCCCGTCGTGCCCGCTGATCAGCACCACGTCGGCCTTGGCCTTGCTCACGCCCGCCGCCACGGTACC
>JBBRTJ010000163.1:0-2861 GCA_038244535.1 Acidimicrobiales bacterium
CGTTGCGCAACCTGGTCGAGGCCGGCACCACCGCGGCCTGCATCGTCGGGAAGGCGTGGGACTACCACGTGCTCGAGGCGCTGCAGACCACGCTCGACGAGGGCGTGGCCATGGTCGGCGACTCTGTCGAGTTCCTGAGCGGCCACGGCCTGGGTGTCCTGCTCGATGCCGAGCACTTCTTCGACGGCTACAAGCGCAACCCCGAGTTCAGCCTGCGTGTGCTTGAAGCCGCGGTCACCAGAGGTGCGTCCCATCTCGTGCTGTGCGACACCAACGGCGGCTCGCTCCCGTTCGAGATCGAGGCGATCGTGGGTGACGTGGTGGCCCACTTCGGCACCGATGTCGTGGTCGGCATCCACTGCCACGACGACACCGGGTGCGCCGTGGCCAACACGCTGTCTGCGGTGCGGGCCGGGGCCCGCCACGTGCAGGGCACGATCAACGGTCTGGGCGAGCGCACCGGTAACGCCAACCTGTCCACCATCATCCCGACCCTTCAGCTCAAGCTTGGCATCACGGTGCTGCCCGAAGGGCGCCTCGACCGGCTCACGGCGGTCAGCCACCACATCGCCGAGTTGGTCAACCGGCCCCTCAACAACCAGGCGCCCTACGTCGGCTCGTCGGCGTTCGCGCACAAGGCGGGGCTGCACGTGTCGGCCATCGCCCGGGCCAAGGACGCCTACGAGCACGTCGATCCCGAGGCGGTCGGCAATGGCACCCGCTTCGTCGTCAGCGAGATGGCGGGCCGCTCGACCATCAAGATGAAGGCCGACGAGCTGGGGCTGTCGATGGACGGTGCCGCAGTGGGCCACGTGATCGACGAGCTGAAGCGCCTCGAGCACGAGGGCTACCACTTCGAGGCCGCCGACGCCTCGCTCGAGCTGCTGATGCGCCGGGCGTCCGGGTGGGAGCAGGACTACTTCAGCGTCGAGTCCATGCGGGTCATCACTGACGAGCTGCCCAACGGCACGTTCACGACCGAGGCCACCGTGAAGCTGCACGTCGGCGGCGAGCGGGTCATCGCCACCTGCGAGGGCAACGGTCCGGTCAACGCTCTCGATGGCGCGCTGCGCAAGGCCATCCTGGCCAAGTACCCGCAGCTCGCTCTGGTCCACCTCACCGACTACAAGGTGCGGGTGCTCGACAGTTCGGCCAGCACCGGCGCCGTGGTGCGAGTGCTCATCGACTCGACCGACGGCGACCGCTCGTGGTCGACGATCGGCGTGAGTGAGAACATCATCCAGGCGTCATGGCAGGCTCTGGCCGACGCCATCGTCTACGGCCTGCTGCACACGAAGGGTTGATCGTCGTCCTATGGGTGCCCCCGAGTTCGTCCCGGTCCCGACCCTCGACAAAGCGCGCTCGTACGAGTCGCCCGAGGTGGTGCCCGACGCCTGGAGGGCGGACCGTCCGGGCGAGCTCGTGGGGCGTCAGCCCGTCGGCGGCCGGCTCGGCTTCCAGGGCCCCGACCAGGGGTACGCGCTGAAGCTCCTCGATCGATTCCGTGACCGGGTGCGCGTGGCCGATGGCGAATCGGTCGACGACGCGCTGAGCGGCGCCTTCGGGATTGCGCTGCGGCGAGCCTCAGGGTTCGGCCGGGCCCCGATGGTGCACGACATCACCGTGGCCCTCACCATCTGGGGCTTCCTCGATGCCTCGCCGCCGGCCGCACTGGTGGTGGCGCGGCGCCCGCGCTTTGCCGGGGTCGCCAATCGCTCGCACCACTACAGGCACTGGCGCGAGCTCGTCGATTCCGTGCCGGCCGAGACGCTCAGGCTGCCGCACGCCGAGGTGCTGGCCGCTTACCCGAGCCGGTGGCAGGCGCTCGTCGTCATCGATTGACGTGTCTTTCGCGTCGGTCAGTTCCTGGTCTGCACCGCCCCGTGCATCCACGAAACGTTCTGCGTCCTCCGTCTTGACGTTTCGTCATGAAGGAGCCAAGCTGACCGTGCCGGGAACCATCGGGGGTCATCCGGCCCGGCACGATGCCAGATCATCTCTCAAGGAGCGAAGAGCCATGTCGATCAAGTTCCGTGTTGCCGCTGCTGGAGTTGCGGCACTGAGCCTGGCGGCGCCGTTGGCGTTGGCCGGGGGCGCCCAGGGCGCCAAGCCTGCTACCACCCAACCGTCCGTCAGCACCAAGCTGCTCAACTGTGGCGGCGGCACGAACACCAGCGGAGCCGGCGCCGCCTTCCTCAGCTACTGCGTCTCGAGCGAGGGCAACGTTGCTTCGTTCAGGGCCGGCGTCGCCGGTGAGTCGATCAACGTCGGTACCCCGGTCGAGGGCTACGCCCTCTGCTACACCGGTGGTCCGGTGGCCTACGACATCATGAGCAGTGCTGCCAACTGGGGTCCACCGTCGGGGACGGCGGCGGCTGGCATCAGCCGGACCACCCTTGACGGCAAGTTCAAGCTGACTCAGGTGTTCGCCAAGGACGCCAGCGGTGGGGTCAGGATCACCATCACGCTCAGGAACAACTCGGCGCTCGTGCAGACGGGCATCAAGTTCAGCCGGGTCGTCGACTTCGATGCCAACAATACGACGACCAACCAGGCCGTCGGTGGTCCGGACTCGGTGACCGCCCTTGGTGGCACCCCGGCCTTGGGCGTGACGCTCAAGAACCTGTCGTTCCCGCTCGTGCACGCCGCGGGGATCGAGACGTTCGGCGGTGTCTTTGCAACCCCGACGTGCGCCCCCGTGGCGCCGTTGGCGTCACCGCAGGCTGGTACTGACCTCGGGGCCCGGATCGACTACACCATCGGCAACCTGAACCCGGGCATCAGCAAGGTGATCAAGGTCCTCTACACCCGGGCGTAGTCCCTGGTCGCAGGATGATCGTGCGATGCCCCGCCGAAGGACC
>JBBRTJ010000164.1:0-2657 GCA_038244535.1 Acidimicrobiales bacterium
CCAAGGCGGCCAAGTCGGGGTGGAGGCCGTCGGCGGCGGCCGAGGGGTTGAGGCCCTGGTCGCGGCTGAGCATGACCTCGCGCTCGGTGAGGTCGGCTGCGGGGGGTTGGCCCGTGAGCAGCAGGTAGGCGATGGCGCCGAGGGAGAACACGTCGAGCATCTCGCCGTCGGGGCGCTCGGCCGTGAAGGTCTCGGGGGCGAGGTAGACCTGCTCGGCCGCGTCGAGCCGTTCCAGCAGATCGGGGCCCAGCCCAGGGGTGGTGGTCGGGCCCGACCGGGTGAGGCGAGTGGCCGCTTCACGGGCGCCGGCCTGCCAGTGGCCGACGACGAGCGTGGGCGCGGCGGTGGTGGCGCGCACGAGGATCGAGCGGGGCGACAGGCTGCGATGGGTGATGTGGCGGGCATGGGCGTAGGCCAGGGCTTCACCGACCTGGCGGACGAGCTCGAGACGGGCCACGAGGTCAAGGCCACCGTGGGTGCCGGTGAGGTTGCTGGCGGCCCAGAGGTCGAGGCGCTCCTCGTCGGGGGTGCGGTCGAAGGTGAGGGCGGGGCCGAGCTCGTGTTGGTGGAGGTCGAGGGGGCGAGCGATGCCGGGGTGAGACAGGGCGTGGATGAGGGTGAACTCGTGGGCGGCGGTGTCACGGAGCTGCTGCTCGTCGTCGGCGGTGGCGGCTAGGCCGGCCTGGTAGATGCGGGCTCGGCGGATGGCCTTGAGCTCGGGCCGTTCGATGGCGAAGTCCTGCCAGCCCGGGCCTTCGTCGAGGGGCTCGACCATCGTCCAGTCGCCCACCTTGCGGGCCCGGTTCGACGGACGGATGCCGGCCTGGGTGAGGGCCTCGGCGATCTTGCGTGACAGCGGGGCGTTCACGGGGTTGCTCGAATGCCGGGTGGCGGTGGCGTCGGGCCTGCGAAGGGCGGCCACGATCCCCGGCAACGGCGGGAAGGCGGTGGCGGTGACGTCGTTCGGCTTGCCGACCGGGGTGCTGAGGGTGCTCGGCTTGGCGGCTTGGATGACCGGCTTGTTCAGGTCCCGGTCGAGGCCGAAGACCCGGGTGCGGCCGACCTCGTGGAGTCGGCAGTCCAGCTCGGGCAGCGACAGGAAGATGAGCGACTCGATGTAGACGGGGGGCTCGCCCTTCAGTGCCGGCTGGCGCATGAGCAGGCTCTTGAGGCGCTTGGCCTTCAGCTCGGTGTGCAGCAGCGGGTGCGGCTCGGTGCGCTCGTGGCCCTTGGCGAAGCGGCGCCGCCACAGTTGGCCGTCGCCCATGAGCACGCCGCGATAGCTCTTGATCTCAACGACGAACACGCCCTTGGGGGTGATGACCAGCAGATCGATCTCGTTGACAGTGCCGTCGTTGCCGATGAACTCGACGTTGGACCAGGCGCGGTAGGGCTCGGTGTTCGAGAGGTTGGTGCGGATGAACGACAGCGCGGCACGCTCGTCCGCGTGCACCGGCGTGCCGACGTCAGACCAGCGCGGACTCTCCACCGCTCAGTACGACCCCCGGAACGCGCATGCCGCCACGGCCGCACTCTAGGCCCGAGTGCTGGAGCGGCTCCTTGAACCGTCGGGCCATCCGCAGGCCACCGCAACAATCGGCCGGGGCTCACTCGACCCGACGCCGCAAACGCCGACCCTTCTAGAGTCACGCGATGGCACCGGCGGACAGGCGCGCCAACCAGCTCGTGATGATCGATGGTTGCCACCTTGCGTCCATCCAATTGGTCGACGACCAGCTGGAAGGGATGTAGTCGTGGCCTTCAGCGAGGAGTTCGCCCCCAACTGCCCGAAATGTGGCGCTCCGATGAGGCAGCGACTCGCCAAGAAGGGACCGAACGCCGGCGGCCAGTTCTGGGGTTGTCCGAACTGGCCGGGCTGCAAGGGCATACGTTCGATTGATGCCTCGGACGAGATCCCCGACGGGGCCGATGGTGCTGACGCTGCGCTTCGACAAACGTGGTTGACCTCACCCGACGTGGACGCCCCCAAACCACGGCGCAAGGTGCCGTGGTCCGACGGCACGCTTCGGCGGCCTGGGTGGGACGTTCGCCTTCGCCTGGCCGGCGGTTCATTGCGATCCGTGCCGCTCCCCGAGGAGGCTCGGGAACGGGTCACGGTTGCCTGGATCGCCCGCGAGATCGTGCCGAGCTACGAGCCCGCTGACGACGACAGCCGACGAGTGGTGGGCATGGTCCGCAAGTTGCTCCAACGCGGGCTCGCCCCGCCGGTCCACCCTGACGCCGAGCGCCTCCTTCTGCCCCTGCTCCTGCCGGAGTCGACGGTCACATCGTCGGGACTTCCCGGCGATGTCACCGTCGAGATCAGTCCACCGGTTCCTGCTGACCGTCTCGCTGATGCAGCCGTGAACGTCGGACCAAGCCACCAAGCCCCGGATGACGACCTGCCGTACGACTCAAACGAGGAGCGGTTGTTCGCCACCGAATGGGCACCTCGGCATCTGAGCTCCGCTGCTCGGTGGTTGATACCGCAGGCGAACCTCGACCACCTCCTGCAGAGCTACGGCCTGGCCGACGGCGGGTACCGACGGGTTGACTTCCTCTGGGTCGCGCCTGGGCATCCGCCTCTCGCCATCGAGATCGACGGCGAGCAGCATGATGCTTCCGTTCGGGCCTCCGATGAAGCCCGGGACAGCGCC
>JBBRTJ010000165.1:0-2525 GCA_038244535.1 Acidimicrobiales bacterium
AATCGGCGCACCGAGGTACCAAGCTCGATCATCTTCGTGACGAACGTTGAGCTGTCCAGCGTCCCCGGCATGGGTGGCATCGACGCCCTCGACGCCCACGTCCGCCAGAGGCTGGCCGAGAAGCCGTTCCGCTCCTTGCCGCTGCGCCGGTGGAAGATTTGGCACCGGTCACAAGTCGACGCGCTCCTGGACAACAACCTGCCGGTGCGACATGCCTACGCCGCGCTCCTGACCCTCGGCGACGTCCTTAACAACCTCGACACGCATACCGGCCGACTCACGCAGGCCCAGCTCGGGCCGGTCCTGCAGGACCACACCCGACGGACACTGATGAGTGAGCGGTGGGTCCACTTCGACGAAGCCGGCGGAACCCCAGGAGGGAAAACCGCACTCGAGAGGATCGTGGTCGACCTCCCCACACGATGGCCCGGCGCGCACAAACGGTCCTCGGCGCTCAGGGAACTCATCAAGATGGGCGACCGCGTGCTGAAGCCCTCACTGAACAACGGGCCCCGGAACGTCATCCTCATCGGAGGCCCCGGGCAGGGCAAAACCACCCTGGGGCGCTTCCTCGCCCAGAGCTACCGCTACGCGCTACTCCGCAAGGCTCCACTGGCCGCCGACGCCGCCCAGGTCGCCGCTGACACGGCGGCCGCGCTCAGCCGCAACCGCACCCCAAGCCCGCGGAACCCACGCTGGCCATTCCGGATCAACCTGGCCGACCTCGCCGACGAGATCACCGCCACTGGCGAGGTACGCCTCTCCCGCTGGATCGCCAACCAGATCACCAAACGCTGCGACCACGAGATCACCCCCGCCCTCCTTCAAACCTGGCTGCGCACCTGGCCCTCACTCCTCGTGCTCGATGGGCTCGACGAAGTCACCGCTGCACCAACACGTCGGCGCCTCATGGAGCTCATCGACGAACTCGTCTCCGACGCCGAGGCCGCCGACATGGATCTCATGGTCGTGATCACCACCCGGCCAGCCGGCTTCACCGAGACCTTCGCCTCCCAGTCCTTCACCGACCTCCAACTGCTTCCCCTAGCCCCAGAAGCCGCAGCGACGTTTGCTGCCCTGGTCGTCTCAGACCGGCTCGCCGACGACCCCGAACGCCGAGACACCGTCGAACAACGCCTCGACATCGCACGGCGAGACCCCGCACAGCAACGACTCATGGAGACCCCGCTCCAGGTGATGATCATGTCGTTCATCCTCGAGCGGTTCGCCACCCTGCCCAGCGACCGCTACCGGCTCTTCAGCCGCTACTACGAGGCGATCTACGACCGGGAACTCGGGAAACGAAACCACCTGTCCAAGCGGCTCAGCGAGCACCAGGCGGACGTCAACCACCTCCACGAGCGCGTCGGACTCCTCCTGCAGTCCCGAGCCGAGATGACGGGCGACGCCAGCGCGACGATCTCCGCCAGCGACCTGCAGCACCTGGCCGTCGCACGGCTCAAAGAGGTCGGGCATATCGACGAGCAATCACGCCTCGAGGCGGCTAATGAGCTCGTCCTCGCAGCCACCCAACGACTCGTGCTCCTGGTCCCCAAAGACAGCGCGATCGGCTTCGAGGTGCGAAGCCTGCAGGAGTACATGGCAGCGCGCGCCCTCTGTGACGGTCAGGACCACGACATCATTGACCGGCTGCATGCGCTGGCGGCCAGCCCCCACTGGCGCAACACCTGGGTGTTCGCCGCCGGCAAGCTCTTCAACGACGGCAGCAACCACCATCGGGACCTGGTCCTCGACATCCTGCGCCGCGTCGACGACGACCCAGGCCGGCTCGGGCGGGTCTTCCCGGTAGCTCCCGAACTCGCCGCGGAGCTGCTCGATGACGGGCTCGCAGCCGCAGCACCGAAGTACCAGCGACTCCTCGCCGAGATCACCCTCCGCGCACTCCAAGGACCCTCGAGCAGTCTCGGCGCCCTCGGACGAGCCCTGCTCGCCGCGGCCGCCGACCCAAACACCAAGCCCATCGTGACCGCTCAGCTGCGAGCTGCGACGCAAGGCCCGCCAGCCAGCCGCATCGGGGCAGCCCTTGCGTGGAAAGCCATCAGGGCCGGGCGGCTCGAGCGACCTCAGACAGCAAGGCGAGCAGTGATATCAAAGCCACCCACCCTGACCTCCCACGACGAAGCGGTCGCCGACGTGTGGGCGCGCGGCGGGGCACCAGGTGACGCCAACACCGAGCGGGGGATCATCCAAGACCTGCGAGACCACCTCGGCGAGCTCCAGCTCAACGACGAACAACTCGAACTCCTCGAGAGCGCCTTGACCACTCTCGAGGACCTCCGGGTCGTGCCCGCACCCAAGCGGCCAGACCAACTCCTCCCGGTACGCATCGCCCAGGGCGCGGACCACCTCGACTTCCTGCTGGCCCTGGAGGACGAGGGCGCGGCCATCGGACTCGAGCTGATCTTGCAGAGCGTCCCACCCGACATGTGGGTGGTCCCGGCCCTCGTGGGCAGGGCAGTCTGGCCTGAAGTCAGCAGACGACCCGTCGACCGAGCCATCTTGGG
>JBBRTJ010000166.1:0-2217 GCA_038244535.1 Acidimicrobiales bacterium
GACTGCGTGGCCCCGAGCAGGTTGCCGGCCCCGCGGATCTCGAGGTCTCGCATGGCGATCTTGAAGCCCGATCCCAGCTCGGTGGCCTCGCCGATCGTCTTCAGGCGTTCGTAGGCCTCTTCGGACAGCGACATGTCGGGCGGGAAGAACAGGTACGCGTACGCGCGCTGTCCGGCCCGCCCGACCCGACCACGGAGTTGGTGGAGCTGACCCAGCCCCAACCGATCGGCGCGGTCGACGACGAGCGTGTTGACCGTCGGCATGTCGATGCCCGACTCGATGATGGTGGTGCAGACCAGCACGTCGTACTGCCCCTCCCAGAAGTCGAGCACGACCTGCTCGAGCGAGCCTTCGTCCATCTGGCCGTGAGCGATGGCGATGCGGGCCTCGGGCACGAGGTCGCTGATCTCGGCGGCGACCTTCTCGATGTCCTGCACCCTGTTGTGCACGAAGAAGACCTGGCCCTCTCGCAGCAGCTCGCGCCGGATCGACTCGCCCACGGCCCGCTCGTCGTACTCGCCGACGTAGGTGAGGATCGGCTGGCGGTCGGCGGGGGGCGTGTGCAGCAACGTGAGGTCACGGATGCCCGTGAGGCTCATCTCGAGCGTGCGGGGGATGGGCGTGGCGCTCATGGTGAGCACGTCGACGTCGGCCTTGAGCTGCTTCATGGCCTCCTTGTGGTGCACCCCGAACCGCTGCTCCTCGTCGACCACCAGCAGGCCGAGGTCCTTGAACTGGAGGTCGTCGGACAACAGCCGATGGGTGCCGATCACGACGTCGACCTCGCCCGTGCGGAGCCCCTCGATCACCTTCTTGGCCTGGCCGCCGGTGAGGAAGCGACTGAGTGACTCGACGCGGATCGGGAAGCCCGCGAAGCGGTCGGCGAACGTGGCGTGGTGCTGCTGGGCCAGGAGCGTGGTGGGCACGAGCACGGCGACCTGCTTGCCGTCCTGTACGGCCTTGAACGCAGCCCGCAGTGCCACCTCGGTCTTGCCGAACCCGACGTCGCCGCAGATGAGGCGATCCATCGGCGAGTCGGCCTGCATGTCGGCCTTGACATCGTCGATCGCTTTGAGCTGATCGGGCGTCTCGACGTAGGGGAACGACTGCTCCATCTCGTGCTGCCACGGTGTGTCCGGGCTGAAGGCGAACCCCTTGGCGTTGATCCGCGTCTGGTAGAGCACGACGAGCTCCTGCGCGATCTCGCGCACCGCCGAGCGCACCCGGCCCTTGGCCTTGGCGAAGTCGCTGCCCCCGAGCCGGTGCAGCGACGGCGTCTCGCCGCCGACTTAGTGGCGCACGGCATCGATCTGGTCGCTCGGCACGTAGAGCTTGTCGCCGCCCTTGTACTCGAGCAGCAGGTAGTCGCGCTCGGAGCCGCCGATCGAGCGCTTCACCATCCCCCCGTAGCGACCGACCCCGTGGTGGTAGTGGACGATGAAGTCACCGGGCTTCAAGTCATCGAAGAAGCCGGCCGAATCACGCTTCTGTGGGCGGGCGGCGCGGTGGGCGCGGCGGCGGCCGGTCAGATCGCTCTCGGACAAGATCGCCAGGCGGAGCTCGGGCAGCACGACGCCCTGGTGGAGGGCGGCCACCACGATGCGGCCGCCGGGCGCGGTGAGGGCACGCCCCGGCTCGGCCAGCGCCAAGCCGACGCCCTGCTCGCCAAGGATGGTCTGGAGCCGCCCGGCCGATCCGGTCCCGTCGGCAGCCACGATCACGCGGTAGCCCTCGGCCAACAGGATCTGGATTCGATGGACCGTGGCCTCGCCCGAGCCGACGACGGGAGCCCAGGCCGACGACGACACCACCGGTGTGTCGGGCGACTCCGGTGCGTTGACGATCGACCACGACGGCACCGACGTGCCCGCCAGCACCCGGTCGATGTCGAGGTGGAGGCGCGGAAAGGCGTGGTCGTCGGCCTCGTCGGGAGCCACCGCCGCCCAGGTGATGGCGAGCGTGCGGGCGAGGTCGGCCTCCTCGGCCAGGACGTCGGCTGCTCGGTCACGCAGGCGGCGGGGCTCGACGAGCAGCACCTGAGCGGTGTCGGGGAGCAGGTCGGTCAGGAGCTGCTCGCCGTCGGCCACCCAGGGGAGCCAGCTCTCCATGCCGTCGAACACCAGGCCCTCGGCCAGCCGCTCCCACTGCTCGCGCCCCCACGGCTCGTCGCCCACCAGCGCGGCCGCGCGGGCCGCCATGGCGGGCGTCGGGAGCAGC
>JBBRTJ010000167.1:0-2171 GCA_038244535.1 Acidimicrobiales bacterium
CGGGCCCTGAGCGCCGGCGCGGTCAACGTCGTCATCACGAACTCCTTCAGGCCGTCCAGCGCCCCGAGGCTGCCGGCGGACACGCACCACGATAGAGATCGCGGTGGCTTGGTGCACTTCGGCCCGCGCGAGATCCGGTCAGGTCCCCCGACCCTCCGGGTAGGGTCCGCGTCGATGGCCTACGGCACCTACGGCACCTGCGACAGCTGCGGATCTGATGGCGAGCTCGTCGCTGTCCACCGCCTCTACGTGACGCCCGAAGCCTGGGACACCCCTGGCTCGGTCAAGCGGATGATCGACGTCGAGGTGTGGTGCTTCGCC
This sequence comes from Acidimicrobiales bacterium, assembly GCA_038244535.1. Taxonomy (GTDB): domain Bacteria; phylum Actinomycetota; class Acidimicrobiia; order Acidimicrobiales; family Ilumatobacteraceae; genus JBBRTJ01. The sequence continues at coordinate 322 of JBBRTJ010000167.1, forward strand.
TGCACCACGCACTACCCGCACGAGCGCGTCGAGACCGAGTCCACCAGCGGCTCGACCGAAGGTGATCGGTAGCCTGCTGGCCCATGAGCAACGGCCAGACGTTCCTCGGCCGCTCCGCGAGCGCCGGCGTGGTCGATCACCGACTGGCACGGCGCGCCCTCATCAGTGAGTTCCGCAAGGGTCGGCTCGCACAGCACCAGGTGTGCGACGCCCACCCCGAGCTGGTGCGGGCGGCCCGCCAGATCGGCCAGCAGACCGACCGGATCTGCCCGATCTGCGCCGACGACACGCTCGTCCACGTGACCTACGTCTTTGGCCCGCGACTGCCCGCCTTCGGCCGCTGCATCTCGACCAGCGCCGAGCTGGCCAAGCTCGACCGGCGCCCCGAGGCGCTCACGGCCTACGTCGTCGAGGTCTGCCCGACGTGCTCGTGGCACCACCTCGTGCGCACGGTGCCGGTCGGTGGTCGCACTCGGGCCTCGGCCCGCTCCACGTCTTCCTGAGCGTCGCGCTCCCTCGGTCGACGCCCCCCGACGACGCCGTGTGTTGCTTCCGATGCATCGTTTCGATAGGTTGCCCGATGTGATCGAACTGGCCATCCTCGGGCTCCTGCGAGAGCAGGATCTCCACGGCTACGAGCTGCGCAAGCGCATCTCGGAGCTGGACGGCACGCGGACGGCGATCTCGTTCGGCTCCCTGTACCCCGCGCTCGCCCGGCTCGAAGCCATGGGGGCGGTCAAGGCTGTCGAGGCCAACACAGGGGGCAAGCCCATTCCCATGACCGGGTCGCTCTCGGGCGAGGCGGCGGCCTACCTGGCCCGCCGCCGCTCTGGTTCGCCCCGGGGCAGCCGAGGCAAGAAGGTGTACGGCATCACCGAGCGCGGCGAGCACGTGCTCGACGATCTCCTCGACGACCCGTCCACCGATGACAAGGCCTTCGCCCTCAAGGTGGCGTTCTGCCGCTACCTGCCCACCGAACGCCGTCTCGACCTGTTCGAGCGGCGCCGGGCTCAGCTCGCCGGCCACCTTGCCGGTGAGCGGACCCAACGGCGGCGCACGACCACCGAGCGGCTCGACCTGTACCTGCGCGCCCTGCGCGACCACGACCACGAAACCACCCAGCACGACATCGCTTGGCTCGATCGCCTGATCGCCGCCGAACGCGCACAGGAGGACACCACACCATGACCATCCGCCTCGCAATTGCCTGCGTCGGCAACTGCGCCAGCTCGCTGGTGCAGGGCCTCGAGTACTACAAGGACGCCGATCCGAACGAGCAGGTCCCCGGACTCATGCACGTGACCCTCGGCGGCTATCACGTTCGCGACATCGAGGTCGTTGCTGCATTTGACGTCGATGCCGCCAAGGTCGGCCTCGACATCGGCAAGGCCATCTTCGCCGGCCAGAACAACACCATTCGCTTTGCCCAGGTGGGCGATCTCGGGGTGCCCGTACGCCGTGGTCCGACGCTGGACGGGCTCGGCAAGTACTACCGCCAGACGATCGAGGAGTCGCCGGCCGAGCCGGTCGACGTCGCCGCCGTGCTGCGCGAGACGGGAGCCGATGTCCTCGTCAGCTACCTGCCGGTCGGCTCCGAGGTGGCGCAGAAGCACTACGCGCAAGCCTGTCTCGATGCCAAGGTCGGCTTCGTCAACGCCATCCCGGTGTTCATCGCCTCCAACCCGGAATGGGCCGCCAAGTTCGAGGCCGCCGGCGTGCCGATCGTGGGCGACGACATCAAGAGCCAGGTGGGCGCCACCATCGTCCACCGCAGCCTGGCGCGGCTGTTCGAAGATCGCGGCATGGTGCTCGACCGCACCTACCAGCTGAACGTGGGCGGGAACATGGAC
>JBBRTJ010000168.1:0-2089 GCA_038244535.1 Acidimicrobiales bacterium
AGGGCACCCCGCACGAGGTGGCCACCCAGGGCTCGGTCAACACCCGCATGGGCGTCGAGCGCGCCATCCGCTACGCGTTCGCGCTGGCCGAGGATCGGCCCCGGCGCCACGTCACGTTGGTGCACAAGACCAACGTGCTGACGTTCGCCGGCGACCTCTGGCAGCGGGCGTTCGATGCGGTGGCGGCCGAGCACCCAGGCGTCGGCACGGCCTACAACCACGTCGACGCCGCCTGCATCTACTTCGTGCAGGACCCGGCGCGCTACGACGTGATCGTCACCGACAACCTCTTCGGCGACATCCTGACCGACCTCGGCGGAGCCGTCTCGGGCGGCATCGGCCTGGCCAGCTCGGCCAACCTCAACCCCGCCCGCACCGGTCCCTCGATGTTCGAGCCCGTGCATGGCAGTGCCCCCGACATCGTCGGCACGGGTAAGGCCAACCCCGTCGCGGCCATCCTCAGTGCCGCGCTCATGGCCGACTTCCTCGGCGAGCCCGACGCCGCTGACCGGATGCGCGCGGCCTGCGAGCCCCAGCCCGAGGGCACCACCACCGAGATCGGCGACATGATCGCCCGACGCCTCGACGCTGCCCGCAGCCCCCAAGGAGCGTGACTCATGCCCATCACCCCGACCGAGTCCATCTGGATGAACGGCGAGCTCGTGCCGTGGGCCGATGCCAAGATCCACATCCTCACGCACTCACTGCACTACGGCACCGGTGTGTTCGAGGGGATCAGGGCCTACGAGACAGCCCAGGGTCCGGCCATCTTCCGCCTGACGGACCACATCGACCGGCTGTTCGCGTCGGCCAAGATCTTGATGATCGACATCCCGTTCAGGCGCGACGAGCTCGTCCAGGCGTGCAAGGACACGGTGCGGTCCACGGGGCTCCCGAGCTGCTACGTCCGCCCGATCGCCTACTACGGCTACGGCGAGATGGGACTGAACACGTTGCCGTGCCGCGTCGACGTGGCCATCGCCTGCTGGCCGTGGGGTGCCTACCTCGGTGACGACGCGGTCACCAAGGGCGTGCGGATGAAGATCTCGAGCTGGACGCGCCACGATCACAACGCCATGCCGCCGGCAGCCAAGACGACCGGCAACTACGTCAACTCGTCGCTGGCCAAGGTCGAGGCGCTGAAGGCCGGCTACGACGAGGCGATCATGCTGAACCCACAGGGCATGGTGAGCGAGTGCACGGGCGAGAACATCTTCGTGGCCCGCCACGGGATGCTCATCTCGCCACCACTGTCGGCCGGAGCTCTCGAGGGCATCACACAGGACTCGGTCATGACGATCGCCCGCGACCTCGGCTTCGACGTGCGCCTCGACCTCTTGGCCCGCAGTGACCTCTACATCGCCGAGGAGATGTTCGTGTGCGGCACGGCCGCCGAGGTCAGTGCGGTGAACTCCGTCGACGACCGAACGATCCCGTGTCCCGGCCCCATGACCACGGCCATCGCCGCCGAGTACGCCAAGGCCGTGCGCGGCCAGACCGATCGTTACAAGGACTGGGTGGAACATGTCTGAGCTGCTGTCCGCACGAGCGCTTGCCGCACTGCCCCGTACCGTCGAGATCTTCGACACGACGCTGCGCGACGGCAGCCAGGTCGAAGGTGTCTCGCTCACCGTCGAGGACAAGTTGCGCATCGCCGAGCAGCTCGACGTGCTCGGCGTGGCCTGGATCGAGGGCGGCTGGCCGGGCGCCAACCCCAAGGACGACGAGTTCTTCCGCCGTGCCCGCACCGAGCTGCCCCTCAGCACCTCGCGTCTCGTTGCCTTCGGCTCGACGCGGCGCCCGCTCGGCAAGGTCGACGACGACGCCACGTTGCGCAACCTGCTCGACGCCAACACCAGCGCCGTGTGCATCGTCGCCAAGAGTTGGGACTACCACGTCCTCAACGCATTGCAGACGACCCTCGACGAGGGCGAGGCGATGATTGCCGATTCGGTGGCGTTCCTCACCGGTCACGGTCGTCAGGTGCTGGTCGACATGGAGCACTTCTTCGACGGGTTCAAGAACAATCCCGAATTCGCGTTGCGGGCACTCGAGGCGGCTGTCGTGAAGGGTGCGACGCACGTCGTGC
>JBBRTJ010000169.1:0-1936 GCA_038244535.1 Acidimicrobiales bacterium
CAAGAAGGAAGCCGTCGAGGCGCAACGCTTCGAAGAGGCCGGCCACCTGCGCGATCAGGAGAAGGCGCTCCTCGAGGAAAAGGTCGCCAAGGAGACCGAGATCAAGGCCAGCGGCGTCGATCTCTTCGACGAGGTCGACGAGGAAGCCATCGCCGAGGTGCTCTCGCTGTGGACCGGCATCCCGGTCTACAAGCTCACCGAGGAGGAGACGGCCAAGCTCCTGCGCATGGAGGACGAGCTCCACAAGCGTGTCATCGGCCAGGAGGACGCCATCCGCGCTGTCTCCCAGGCCATCCGCCGGACCCGAGCCGGCTTGAAGGACCCGAAGCGTCCGAGCGGCTCGTTCATCTTCCTCGGCCCGTCGGGTGTGGGGAAGACCGAGTTGGCCAAGACCCTGGCCGAGTTCCTGTTCGGCGATGCCGATGCCCTCATCGCGCTCGACATGAGCGAGTACATGGAGAAGCACACGGTCAGTCGCCTGGTCGGTTCGCCCCCTGGCTACGTCGGCTACGAGGAGGGCGGGCAGCTCACCGAGGCCGTGCGGCGCAAGCCGTTCAGCGTGGTCTTGTTCGACGAGATCGAAAAGGCTCACCCGGACGTGTTCAACACGCTCCTCCAGATCCTCGAGGAAGGGCGCCTGACGGACAGCCAGGGCCGCTCGGTCGACTTCCGAAACACCGTGCTGATCATGACCTCCAACCTGGGTACAGCTGATCTGCGCAAGGGCAACCTCGGGTTCACCAAGTCCGACGAGGCGATCACCTACGAGCGCATGAAGGAGAAAGTCAACGACGCGCTGAAGTCTCACTTCCGCCCCGAGTTCCTGAACCGCATCGACGAGGTCATCGTCTTCCACGAGCTGTCGCGTCCCGAGGTCACCCAGATCGTCGACCTCATGGCCAAGCGCATCGTGGGCCAGCTCGAGAGCCAGGGCCTCGGCCTGCAGCTCACACCTGAAGCCAAGCTCTACCTGGCCGAGCGGGGCTACGACCCGACGCTCGGTGCCCGGCCGCTGCGCCGAGCGCTGCAGCGCCTCGTCGAGGATCCGCTCAGCGAGCACATCCTCACCAAGCATTTCCGCGCCGGCGAGATCATCGTCGTCGACGTCGAGGACGACCCCGAAGGCCGCCCCGGCGAGAAGCAGGTCACGTTCCGTGCGGTCGAGGGCTTCGAGCCCCCGCCCATGGAGCTGGCCGAGACGGGTCCCCCCGAGTGAGGTGACCCTTCGGCGGGGATCAGCAGAGCGAGACGTAGGGCGCCCTCGGGGCGCCCTCATCGCGTCCTTGCTCGTGGTGGCCATGGTCGTGCTCTCGGCCTGTCGCCTGGACGTCGTGGTCAACCTCGATGTCGCCGCCGACGCCAGCGGCATGGTGAGCGTCGGGGTGGCCGCCGACGACGAGCTGCTGGCCAAGGTCCCTGGCGGTGCCTCGGTGCTCGCCCTCGACGACCTCAAGGCCGCGGGCTGGACCATCACGCCGGCGACCAAGGAGGCCGACGGCCGCACGTGGGTGCGGGCCAGCAAGCCGTTCGCGAACCCCGAGCAGGCGGCCGCGGTGGTGGCCGAGGTCAGCGGCTCGACGGGTCTGCTCGACGCCGTGACGATCGTGGCTGCTCGCAACGACGTGCGCACCGAGTGGACGTTCACCGCGACATCGCAGCTGCAGGGCGGCCTTGGTGCGTTCTCCGACACGGCCCTGGTGACCGTCCTGGGTGGCACCCCCGCGCTCCAAGCGCAGGTCGCGGCGGCGGGGCTGCCCCTCGACCAGGCGCTGCGCTACGAGGTGTCGGTGAAGCTGCCGGGCGTCATGACGGCCAAGGCGCCGGGCGAGGTGACCAATGGTCGCGCTACCTGGGTGCCGCCGGTCGACGGCAAGCTGACCGACCTGGCGGCCACTGGCATCGAGCCGATCCCGGGCCTGAAGCCGGCACCGACACC
>JBBRTJ010000170.1:0-1591 GCA_038244535.1 Acidimicrobiales bacterium
ACATGGCTCGTTACACCGGGCCCAAGGCCCGAATCTCGCGCCGTCTCGGCGTCAACATCTTCGGCACCGCCGGTGAGACCAAGGCGCTCGACAAGCGTCCGTACCCTCCCGGTGAGCACGGGCGTACCCGTCGCCGCGGCAACGTCTCCGAATATCTGCTCCAGATGCAGGAGAAGCAGAAGGCTCGCTTCTCCTACGGTCTCTCCGAGCGGCAGTTCCGCAACCTCTACGAGGAGGCCAACCGTCGCGAGGGCGTCACCGGCGAGAACATGCTGCGGTACCTCGAGCTTCGCCTCGACAACGTGGCCTACCGCGCCGGCTGGGCGGCCACCCGTCCGCAGGCCCGCCAGTTCGTGAGCCACGGCCACGTCCAGGTCAACGGCAAGCGGGTGAACATCCCCAGCTACCGGGTGCGCAAGGGTGACGTCATCTCCCTCAAGGAGAAGTCCCGCGAGCTGGTCGTCGTGCAGTGGAACAGCGACGTGCTGGGCCGCACCCCTCCGCCGTGGCTCGAGGCCACCGAGGGCCGGTTCAACGTCACGGTCCGCGAGCTGCCGCTCCGCGAGCACATCGATGTGCCCGTGCGTGAGCAGCTCATCGTCGAGCTCTACTCCAAGTAGCGCCCGGCCGCGGCGGGTAACCCCCCGACCGCGTCGCATCACCGCCATCACCGCAAGCGACATCCTGTTCGGTCTACGGAATCACGCGATTCACTGAGGTCAAAGCACATGCTGGTCATTCAGCGCCCCAAGGTCGAGGCACTCAGCGACGCCGACGGCGATCGTCAGCTGTTCGCCATCAGCCCGCTCGAGCCGGGCTTCGGCCACACGCTCGGCAACTCGCTCCGGCGCACGCTGCTGTCGTCGATCCCCGGTGCCGCCATCACCCAGGTTCGCTTCGACGACGCCCTCCACGAGTTCGACACCATCGAGGGCATCACCGAGGACGTCACCGACATCATCTTGAACCTGAAGGACCTCGTCCTCCAGGTCTACGCCGACGAGCCGGTCACGCTCCGGCTCGATGCCCGTGGCCCCAAGGCGGTCACCGCCGGCGACATCCAGACGACCAGCGATGTCGAGATCCTGAACAAGGACCTGCACCTGGCCACGCTCAACGGGAGCGGCCGCCTGGCCATCGACATCACCGTCGAGAAGGGCCGTGGCTACGTCTCCGCCGATCGCAACAAGACGTCGGCGACCATCGGTGTGATCCCGGTCGACTCGATCTTCTCGCCGGTCCGGCGAGTGTCGTTCTCGGTCGAGCCCACCCGGGTCGAGCAGTCCACCGCCTTCGATCGCCTGGTGCTCGACATCGAGACCGACGGCTCCATCTCGGCCCGCGAGGCGCTGGCTTCGGCCGGTGCCACACTCCGCACCCTCGTGCAGCTCGTCGAAGAGATGAGCGACGAGCCCCAGGGCCTCGAGCTCGGAGAGGTCAGCGGCATCGCCGTCGGCTCGCCCGACCTCGAGCTGCCAATCGAGGACCTCGACCTGTCCGAGCGTCCCCGAAACTGCCTCAAGCGCGCCCAGGTCAACACCGTGGGCGAGCTGCTCGAGAAGAGCGAAGACGACCTCCTGGCCATCACCAA
>JBBRTJ010000171.1:0-1536 GCA_038244535.1 Acidimicrobiales bacterium
CATCTTCAGCTCCTTGGAGAGCATGTCGGTCAGCGGCTTTGCCGTGTCGACAAGGCCGGCCTGGTCCTGAGACGGGAACAGCGCGAGGGTGAGGGAGGTCGGATCCTTGGCCGCGCTGGTGTTGGTGGTGGAGCCGGCCGGAGCCGAGCATCCGGAGAGGGTGACCGCGGTGACTGCGACTGCAGCCAGGGCGACCGATGAGCGGAGGAGTGCCGTTCTGGAGATCACTTTTCTACCTTCGTTTCGAGAGAGGAGGATGTGGTGGAGGTGGTGCGGTGTGGCGATTCGAGCCAGGCGGAGAGCAGAGGGTAGAGCTCCTCGAGCGAAGCGGCGTGCAGCGTCGGTGTCGCCCGGGCGTCCCTTCGCGGCCCGACGAGGACCGTCGTCGCTCCGCGGCGGTGGGCAGGATCGAGGTCGTTGGTCCAGACGTCGCCGATGCTCACGAGGGCGGATGCCGCATCCTCGACCGTCGAATCGGCAAGCAGCCCGTCGATGATCGGATCGAGCCCGGCCGGCTTGCCGACGGTCGTGTGCACCTCGTCGAAAGCCCCGGCGAGTCCGAGCGAATCGAGTGCCTCGGCGATGCGGGTCTCCGGCGCATTCGTCGCGAGCACCAGTCGGGCTTTCGTGCGAGCCGCCGCGAGGAAACCGGCCAGACCGACGGGGGCGAGGATGGGGGCGTCAACGCTCGCGAGCTCCGCACGGCTGCTTGCATAGGCGGCAGAATGCGCGGCATCCGTCACCGCGAAGGGACCGGCAAGAAGTCGCACGAGATCGTAGCCGTCGAGGGGGTCGAGACCGTCAGGTAGATGGCCGGAGAGTCCGGCCTCGATGGCGGCAAGGAATGTGTCGCGCTCTGCCGCCTCGAGTCCGGTCGCGACGAAGCGTGCGTAAGAGCGCACGGGTCCGTCCCCGAGCGACACTGTGCCGTCGAAGTCGAACATCATGACCTTTCCGTGCTGCGCCACGTCGATCTCCCCATTCCAGCGACCCCTCATGGACGCAATGTCCACAGTAGGACTACAACAGCGACGAAACGACCACGCGGAGGTTAACAGCGCGTAAAGCCTGGGTGACCCCTCCCTACGATGGAGAGGTGACCCGCGAGACGATCGATGACCAGATTCGGGCGGATGCCGCGAACTCAGCCTTCGAGGACTGGGGGCTGTCGACAGTCATCGACGAGAACATCGCCGCGCCGGTGATCGTGCGGGACGAGTTCGAGCGATTGCACGAGCTCGCCGCGCTCGGGGCCGAGTGGCCGATCGGCAACGCCGGCCTGCTCCACGTCTACGGCTACCTGCTGTCGACGGTACAGACGCCCTATGGGCTCAAGCGTGAGCGATGGCTGGATGGCGCGCTCGCTGGCGCCCTCGGCCTCCCGCGGGACGCCTTCCTCCCGATCGGCACCGTCACTGGCACCGGCACGCTGCTCTCCCGCGTCACGGCCGCCGTGCTCCCCCGCGTCGTCGAGCCACCGAGCGACGCACTGCTGGTGCTCGATCAACAGTCCATCGATGGTGGCATCGCGGTGCG